>NZ_JAOQJU010000031.1:0-41384 GCF_025567385.1 Dorea acetigenes | reverse complement strand
AACCTGCTGAGCTTTGCTCAGTTTGAAGCGGAATGGCGCTCCGTTCCTCTGGAACGGATGCGCAGTTCTTGCGGAATATGCATTTATTCTCCCTAATATTTTTCCATAAATTTCTTTATATTATTTACATAAGCGCCAAAAATATCAGTAATATATTGTTTATCAAAGATGTCAATAATATAATCCCATGAAATCTTCAAATATCCCAAATCATCTCTTACATGGTGATCTAAAACCACCTGCGGTGTTTGGCTTATCGCATATTCTTCTTTGAATGAATATCTTTTTTTTGTTACCTTAGACACATTCCCCTCCAGCATACAAGTAAACACTACTGGCATAATCGCTTTTCCTGCTCTACCTGAAGAAAGCATTTTTAATATATTGCTTCCTTCAAATTTTCTATATTGAACTAACCGCCACATCTGTTCTTGAGTTGCTCGAATAGCATCCAATAAAGAATCCGTTTTTTCTTGGTATGATATTACTGCATTGTTAGTAAATTCACCCAGTATCCCATTCACATCTTCATGCAATAACTGTCTATTAAACAATGTTACATTTATGGAAAGTCCTGGAGTTTCACTATATTGTGCCAGTGTTTTCATAAAAATTGTAGAAATTACTGCAGCAGGAGTAAAATGATAGTTTTTTATTTTCTGATATAATCGTTGTGTTTCTATAAAAGAAAAATCACATTCAATTCTATCAAATCTTACATTCTGCACTTCTGCAAATTTTTTCTGGTAATTCAGTTTGGGAAAGCTCGGCATATTTTTTACTTTTTCTTTCCAGTATTCTTCAGCTTCCAAATCTCCTTTATCTGTTTTTAATCTCATGTAATTCATAAAAGAGATTCGTGGAAATTTAACATCTTTTCCATAGTACAAACTGAAAATCTCGTTCAACAGTAATTTTGCACTCCATGCATCCAAAATAATACAATCAAAATCTACATGTAAAACACTTGTCTTTCCTGATGTTTTCCCAACGCAAAAATGGAACATGGGCCATTTATAATAATTATACCTATGATGACTTCTCTCTAGCCGCTTTTGCTCTCTATCATTCCCTTCATATAATGAATAAACTGGCACAGAATAATATGGCACATTATCTAAAAAACTCGCTTTCCCCTCATGTGTTACAATCAACCGTAATGCATCATTTTTAGAAATAACCAGATTTATCATTTGCTCAAGTCGTTCAACATCCAAAGATTCTATTGTATATTCGATGTAATAATGCGCATTTATATTTCCCAACTCACACCCAGCCGTTTGTCCCACAACATAAGCTGTTTGTATTGATGTTAATGGAATCACATTTTTTTCGATCATTCGAAAGAAATCTAAAATTTGACCTTTAGCCATTTTAAGAATCCTTAATGTTTCCGGTGCCAATTGTCTGTTTTTAGATCTGTATCGAATTTTCTCCCCTTCTCCCCAAATTTGAATGCCATTCTCTCTAAGTTGCTCCAAAAACTCCAAAATATCGGTATCATTATTAAATATGTATTTACTCATTACGTTTCCTCTAATATATATCTTTCGATTTTGCTGATAGTCGGATACTCAAATAACTTGCCGATATCCATAAAACACCCTATTTTCTCCGTCATTTGGTTAGTAATTTGTATTGCCTGTATCGAATTTCCACCTATTTCAAAAAAGTTATCATTTATATCAATATTTTCAATTTTTAAAACTTCTCTCCAAATTGCGAGTAATTGCTCCTGAAGTTGAGTAAGCTGTTTACAATTATTATTCTTTTTAAAAATAGGCTTTCTATTTTTTTCTGCAACAATCAAAATTTTATGAATATCCTTTTTCCCATTTGAATTAAGCGGAATAGCATTCGTTTTAATATATTCTGTTGGAATCATATAGATCGGAAGATCTTTTTTTAACATTTCCTTATAAAACTTGTCTATCCGGTCACGATACCTTTTTTCCTCTACTAATACAGCACATATGTCTTCTATCGCATTATCCCTTTTAAAAAAAACAAACGCTTCAGTTATACCTTGAATCCTTCGTAATGCAGCTTCAATTTCGCCCAATTCTACCCGATATCCATTGATTTTTACCTGATTATCCAATCTTCCAAGAAATTCAATATTACCTTCATTCCAATACCGTCCCATATCTCCAGTACAATACAATCGTTCCCCAGTTCTATCTAAAACAACAAACTTTTCTTCTGTTTTTTCATTATCGTTTAAATACCCCTGTGCAACGCCATCTCCGGCAATATAAAGTGTTCCCGGTACCCAGTCAGGGCAATCTTCCATATTCTGATCCAGAACATAATACTTCTGGTTTGCAAGCGGTTTCCCATACGGAATACTCTTCCAATCTTCCGGCACAATCTCTGGGATCTCGAAATGATTGGACCAAATACTGCCTTCTGTCGCTCCTCCAAGTGCAACAATCTCAACATTCTGAAACAGATTACGGATTCTCCCCGGAAGTGAAACCGGAACCCAGTCGCCACTCATCATTACCAACCGCAACGATTGTGAAGTTACCTGCCTTTGATATTCCTCATATTCTGCCAGCATTTCTACAAAAGCTGGCACGCTGTTCCATACGGTAATATTCTCATGATTCAACCAGTGAATCCAATGCGCTGGATCTTTTCCATATTCCTGATCCGGAAGAACCAATTTCCCACCTGCGCCTAAAACGCCAAAAACATCATAAACAGACAGGTCAAAATGAAGATTGGAGATTCCAAACGCCGTATCCTGTTCTGTAATCTGATAGCGTGCATTGATATCCAGTATTGTATTCACTGCATTATGGTGAGTAATCATTACTCCTTTCGGTATCCCGGTTGTTCCCGACGTATAGATTACATACGCAAGGTCTCCCGCCTTATTCTCCTGTGCTTTGTATTCAGAATCGGTTTTTAATCCAGACACAGAAATACAATCCCACTCGTGCAGCCATTCGGTATCCTGATCATACGCCTGATTCTGCACAAGAATGATTCTTGTTCCACTGTCACGGAGAATCTTTTCAACTCGTTCTCTCGGATTATGGATATCTATCGGAAGATATGCGGCTCCGGCAAACAGGATTCCATAAACAGCAACTACCTGCTCCCACCCTTTTTCCATAAATACAGCTACCGTCTCTTCTTTTTTTATTCCCATGCTCTTCAACTGCCCGGAAATGTAAAACGCCTCTTCTTTTATCTCCCGATAAGTCATCCGCCTGCTGCACGTTACCAGCGCCTCCTTATCCGGAAATTTGTCTGCCGCCTCCAAGAATAATCCATCCAACGTTTTCTCTTCAAATTCAGCCGCCGTTTCATTCGCCTGACGCCGTTTTTCTGAAATTTCCGCTGTTACCAGACTTGCCGTTTTTTCCTGCATGATCTCCGGATGAACTGCTAGCGTATGAAGCAGGCCGGTATATGCCCGGAACATCTCATCCAGCATTCCCGGATAAAATAATTCGTCCACGGAATCCCAAAACAGGCATAAACAGCCATCCATTTCAACCACCTGATGATCCAGCCACACCTGCGGCGTCTGTGAAATGTTATAGTTCAGTTTTCCAAGCCACTTTCCTTCATTCCACTGCTCCACGCCAAGGCCACTGGTAAACACTACCGGCATAATAGCGCCCCGCATATTTCCAGTCTTTTTCTTTAATTCGCGCTCCAGTTCAACCGCGCCATAAGCTGTATGCTCCAGATCTTCTGTAAGCTGCTTCTGAATTGCCTTTGTCCTTTCCGCAAAATTATTCCCTGCATTCTTTATCTCCAGCAATGTCAGTGTTGTAAAATCTCCAACCAGATTGTTCACTTCCGGATGCAATTGTTTCCGGTCAAACTGCGTCAGATTAAGTGTAAAATCCTTATTACTGCTCCACAAGCGGAGAGTCTCCGCATAAGCACTCATCAAAAGAACAGAAGGCGTTACCTCCAGTCTTCCCGCCGCGTCTTTTACAGACTGCCATTCTTTCTGTGACAGTTTTGCGCTCCGGCGACAGAAACGCTGCTCTGTAATCTGGCTTTCGTTCTTTGCAAGCGGCAGATCCGGTGCGTCCGCAAAAGTCTCCACCCGGTCTTCCCAATATTTTTTATCTTTCTCATAAGCAGAGGTAGACTTTATCTGCTCCAGTCCCAGCACGTAATCCCGGAAAGACAAAGTAATCGGCATTTCCGCTTTTTCATTTCGATATACTTCTGCCCACTCATTTAAGAGATGGAACATACTCCAGCCATCAAAGATAATATTATCAAAACTGATATGGATTCTATGCTTCTGGTCCTCTATTTTAGTGATTCGCACATCAAACAGAGGCCATTCATCTGTCTGAATTACCTGATGAGACATCTCTGCCCGTTTTTCATCCAATGCCTTTTCTTTTTCTGTCACTTCCAATTGTCGGATATCCGTCACGTCAATATGATACTGTGGAGTATTCTCCAGTATGCGCTGCATACCATCCGGCTGGATAATAACACGCATCATCCCATGCCTCTGTATCAACAGATTCCATGCCGCCTCTGCGCACTCAGTATCAAGGCCGTCTGCATCCAGTTCAAAATAACAGTGCGTTGCAACATTTCCCAATTCATACAATCCGCTTCTGCCAAGCCAGTAAGCATACTGCACATCGGTTAATGGGAACGGATGATATGCTTCCTCCAGATTCGGTTTGATCTGCAGTGTATCTTCTTTCTGTTCGGACTGTTCAATAGCTTTTGCTAGAGATTTTACGGTCAGATTTTCAAAAATCGTACTGATCGTTATTTTGCAGCCAAAGGTTTTCTGTACTTCCGAGATCAACCTTGTGGCAATCAGCGAGTCTCCCCCAAGGCTAAAATAATTATCTTCAATTCCGATATTTTCATATCCAAATAATTGTTTCCAGATATCTAAAAGCTTTTCTTCTGTTTCTGTCGTTGCCTTTGAAAATCGGATAACCGCAGTTTCTTCTTTAAAATCTTCCCGCAATTGCTTCCTGTTAATCTTCCCATTGGACAATGTTGGGAGCTGCTCCATGAAATGATAATTCTGTGGAACCATATACTCCGGCAGTTTTTCTGACAGATATTCCCTTAGTGCTCCATTATGATAGGACAGGACAGACGCCTGCTGTCTGCTGCAGCATATACATCTTCCATATCTCTCTGTCACAGCACAGTCTTCGCCCAATCCTGCCTCTGATAAACATTCTCTCCACAGCAGGCAATCTGGGGTAACCAGCCCTGCTTCTTTTCTCTTGTCCCGAATATCCGCAAAACCATTTTCCAAAAAAGCCGCTGTAAGTTCCTGAAGGTATGTCCTTACCACAAGGTCAGTCATCAGCAATATTCCGTTTGGCTTCAGTAATTCCGCTACTTTCTTTACCGCATCCGCAGCATCAATATTTCTATGTAAAGCATTTACCGATATCACAACGTCATAACTATGCAAGGACATCTGCTGCTTATCCATGCCTTCTTCCAGATTCAGCATCTCAAACTCGACTCTCTCATATCCCGCAAGTTCTTTCTCTGCTTCCTGCAGAAAATATTTTGAAGAATCCGCATAAGTATAAGCCACGCTTACATCTTCCAGTGCATTCAAAAACTGTCTTGTAATTGCAGTGTCCCTTGTACCAATTTCTATAATCTGGAGTGGCTCTTTTCTGCGTTCTTCTGCCAGAAGCCTTAATCCCTGCACCAGTCTTTCCACTGTTTCCTCGCAGCCCGGAATCCTCCGAAGCAGCATATTTGGAGCCAAAGCCGGCTCTTTCTGGTAGAATACGTCCAGCGGAACTTCATTCCCAGTAACCATATGCTTCAGATACGGCTTCAGTTTCTTAAAATACGTTTCCGTATCTCCAGCTTTTTCCGGTACAGCCACTTCCTTCCCGGTACGCGATAGTCTGCCGTCCTCTTCTCTCAGGATTCCTTCCTTCTTTAAAATTTCCAACCATCTTGCCACAGTATTCTTCTGTGTTTCCGTAATGCTCCCTTTTTCAAAAATTTCCTTCTGCGAAAGAACTTCCTTCTCTGATACAAAAATGCCTAACTCTATGAGTGTCTCCAGCATAAGCTGTACACATCTCTGGTCTGCATAGGCAAGGAAATTTTTGTATGCTGTCTTCCGTTCCTGCTGCATCTGCCAATTGCTGACATCATCCTTCAGTTCTTTCCAGCCCCCGCCAAAGATATCTGTGCCGTACAAATACGTTGTAACTTTAGAATCTTCCTGTAACGGCGCTCCGATATAAGCAGCCAGCGTTTTATTGCCATGACCATCACTAACTGTATCAACAACTGCATGAGCCACACCCGGAAACTCCTGAATCGCATGTTCAATTTCTCCCAATTCAATCCTGTGTCCGCGAATCTTTACCTGATGGTCTTTTCTTCCCAAAAATTCAATTGTCTCATCATCCCAGATTCTTCCGAGATCGCCGGTCCGATACCATCTTCCATACTGATCTGTGATAAATTTCTGCCCCGTAAGCGCAGAATCTCCCCTATATCCTTTTGCTACACCAAAACCGCCAATCCAGAGTTCGCCTTCTGCCCAGTAAGGGCAATCCCTTCCATACTCATCCACAACACGATATGCCTGATATCTGAGTGGCTTTCCATAAGGAATAGATTTCCAGTTTTTCGGCATCGGCAGGGTAACATTCTGATAATTGGACCAGATACTTGCCTCTGTAGCTCCTCCCATAGCGACAAACTGGCAATCCTCTGTCCATGCCGCAACCCTCTGCGGGAGATCCATCCCAATCCAATCTCCAGAAAGCATAACCGCCCTGATCGGCAGTTTCTGTTTCATGGATTCCGCCCGTATCAAAAGCATATCCAGAAGCACCGGCACTGAATTCCAAACGGTAATCTGATATTTCAACACTTGTTCCAGCCAGTAATCCGCATTCCTTCTCTCCTGCTCTGGAAGCAATACCAATGTTCCTCCTGCGCCTAAAATTCCAAAAACATCATATACCGACAGGTCAAAATCCATAGCTGATACAGCCAGCGCCCGATCTGCACTTGTCACATGGTACTTTTCATTAATATCCTGAACCGTATTCCATGCGCTTTCATGCGCAATCTCTACACCCTTCGGAACACCTGTAGAGCCTGACGTCATGATGATATAGGCGCTGTCCTTCGGCGACACCTCTGGCAGTCTCACATTTTCCTGTCCCTCTTCCATACCTTCCATCACAAGGATTTCCGTACCTTCCGGCCAGTCCAGTTTTTCGGATAATTCCAGATTCGTGACCACATAGCGGACTCCCGTCTTCTCATGGATTAACGCTCTCCGATCTTTAGGCTGGCTTAAGCTGACCGGAAGGTATGAATTTCCGGAAAGCAAAATTCCTAATGCCGCCTCGATCTGTTCTATCCCGCGCGGCAGGGTAAGTGCAACCGGGACTCCCTTAATATCCTTTTCTGAAATCCCTGCCGCCACTGCTGTCGCCCGTGCTTTTAATTTCCCATAGGAAACCGATCTTCCGCTTCCCGCATCAATAAGCGCAATATCTTCCGGGCAAACTTCCGCATGGTTCATAACAGCCCAATGCAGGCATTCCACACGCTCCGGCACTCCTGTACGCGCTGTATCTTCAATTTCTCTTTTTCTTTTTTCAGGAAGCACATCAAATCGCTGATTCCAGTCCTTCTTTCCCAATTCATGCAGAAGATTCTCAAAACACTCCAGCATATCCGGGATCATATTCTCCGGGAATAACTTATCCACGCTGTCCCATGTAAGCTGTACGCCATTTTCATCTTCATAACTCTGGAAGTCATTCCACACCTGCGGCGTTTGGGAAATCATATAGGAAAACTGCCCCAGTTCTTTCCGGAACGTATCATTTACCAACGGCGTTCCCAGATTGCAGGCAAAAACAACCGGCGCCACTGCCGATGCGTCTCCATACATCTGTGCAAGATCTCTCTGGACTTGCACGCCGGAATATGCCGTATACTTCATATCCTCATGGAGCTGCTTCTGGATCCTGTCTAGCAATTCTGCAAACGTCGGATTCCCTTCGCAGTCAATCTCCAGCAATAACAGTGTAGTGAAATCTGCTATCACGTCTTCCAATCCCTGCTGCTCTGTTTTCCGGTTAAAAAATGGAATATTAATAAGGAAACGATGATTCCTGCTCCACCGTTCCAAAACCGTCGCATATGCAGTAAGAAGAACCATTGCCGGAGTTGTCTGGTATTTTTTTGCCCGCATTTGCAAATGATCCCATTCTTCCTTTTCGATTCTCACAATCCTGCGGTTGAACACCGTTTTTTCCACTTCTTGCGGACGTTTTGCCAATGGAAGGTCAGGGCCTTTTGGCAAATGCTCTAAACGATTCTTCCAGTATTTTTCTGCGTTTTTCCGTTCCTCCCCTTCTTCCTGTTTCTGCCGTTCCAGATAGGAAGCAAAATTCCACCCTTTTGATTCTTTCGGCAGGTTTTCCCCTCGGTAAGCAGATGCCAAATCCCTCAATAAGATCTGCAGACTCTGTACATCAGCAACCAGAAGCGCCATATCCACATGAAGGCGTGCCTTATTTTCAGGAAAAAGCGTAAGCTCTATTCCTGCTACTTCGCCTTCCTCAATCTTTAACTTCCGATGGGATAAACGTTCTCTGACAGATACTGCCATTGCCTCTGCTTCCTCAGATGACATCCGGGAAAAATCATGAACCTTTATTTTTTCACAATACGGCTTATCCAGGATTTTCTGTGTTCCATCATCCAAAAAGCAGGCGCGCAGCATAGGATGATGATACTGCAGTACATTCCATGCTTTTTCCAGACGCTCCGGTTCTATGTTTTCCCCATCAAACTCCAAATATGCGTGACAGTCTATCCCTCCAAGATACTGTTCTTCATCCCTGCCAACCCAATATGCATACTGTACGTCTGTTAAAGGAAACGGCTGTTTCATATCCTTTTCCGGCGTTATCTTAGATTCTTGTGCCCGTTTTTTGCCCGCTTTTTTCTTCATGCTGCGCTGGATTAACGCCCACCAGCCTTCAAAGGTGGGATTTTCCATCAATGAACCGAAAGAAACCTTAACCCCCTGTTTTCTCCACTGGTTTACCAGACGCATGATCGTCAGGGATGAAAGCCCAAGCTCCAACAGATTTTCGGAATCTCCAAAATCTCTGGCTACCGGCAGTTTTTGTTTGATCTGTTCCTTTATCTCTATATATTCCATGCTACTGTCTCCTTCTACTTTTCCTGAGCCATCCGTTCTAATGCTTTCTTATCTATTTTCCCTACGCTGGTCAGCGGCCATGTTTCAACCCGTTCTATCTGATCTGGCATTTTATACGCCGCAACGCCTATTTCCCGCAGAAACCTGTGGATTTCCTGTAAATCGATCCCGGCTTCATCATCGGTTACAAGGAATGCGCATATCCGATTTCCAAGGGTTTCATCCGGAACGCCGACAACGGCTGCCTCTTTGATCTCCAGATGCCTGCAAAGGTAAGCTTCAATCTCTGAAGGCATGATCTTTTCTCCGGCGCGGTTAATCTGCTCTTTGATCCTCCCACCCAAACGCAGTCTTCCGTCTTTCGTCCACATAGCCTTATCGCCCGTCCGATAAAATCCGTCCGGCGTAAAGCTCTTTTTATTCGCTTCCTCCGCCATATAATAACCATCAATCGTATACGGGCCTCTGGATAATAATTCCCCAAAAACTCCTTCCGGTACGGTCTTATCCTCTTCATCCACAATCTTCACTTCATCCGCAGGAGACACCGGAGTTCCCTGGCATCTTGCGATCAGGGAACCTTCATCCTCCGGGCTAGTAAAGGACAGTAGCCCCTCCGCCGTACCAAATACCTGCATCAGTTTACACGGCCATTCTTCAATGATCTTATCCGCAAGGGAATCTTCCAGCATTGCGCCGCCCACCTGCAAAATCCGCAGGCTGGATATATCATAATCTTCATCCCATTCCAGCATTTCCATGCACACAGTAACCATAGCAGGAACCAATGCCGTTATCGTGACACCTTCCTCTGTAATTGCGTCAAGGATATCATCCGGGCTGGTCGCAGACGCAAGCACAACTTTTCCTCCCACGTCCAGCGTGCCTAAAAGCCCCGGGCAGCATAACGGGAAATTATGAGCTACCGGAAGAGACGCCAGATAAACGTCACTGCTATCCAGACGGCATCTCTTCGCGGACATGCGGGCATTATACATATAATCCGTATGGGTGCGCGGAATCAGTTTCGGAACCCCTGTCGTCCCGCCGGACAGCAAAAGCACCGCCGTTTCATACCCATCCACAGCCGGAAATGCTCCATTTTCTCCATACGTTTCCGCAATCATTCCACTGATATCCCCGGATTCGCTATCTACAAATATATGCCGGATACATGAATATTTCTCTTTCATCGCATTTGCCATCGGCACATATGAAAATCCCAGATATTTCTCCACCACAATATAAGCGGCCGGCTTTGCCAGTTCAATAATTCCTTCCAGTTCCGCCTCCCTGTGGGCCGGCAGCATCATGATTGGCACCGCCCCAATCTTGGAAAGCGCAAAAAACACGATCACAAAAGAAATCCTGTTCGGAAGCTGCACAAGCACTTTGTCTCCCTTTAAAATCCCTTTACGCAGAAAAGCTGCCGCAAGACAATCTGCTTTTTGCTTTAATTCCATATAACTGATCTCGTCTTCACTGTCCGTGACCGCAATTCTTTCTCCATATTTTTCCGCCCACCTATCAAGCTGTTCTCCAAATCCACATCTCTCCCAGCCTTCCAGATTCTCATATTTGCTCATATCTTTCTTATAACCCATTTTATCTGTCTCCTTTCTCATGCGCCGCCACATACGCAGCATATCCTTTGATCCTGACCGGATACAGAAACCAGTCCTGATCTTTCTTATCTTTTTCTGCAATTTTCTCGTTTCTGACAGAGAAGAAATCCATTCCTCTTCCTAATCCAATTCCAAGCGCCTTTACATATGCCTCTTTCGCCGCCCAGTACTGGAAAAACAGATCCGGTCCTTCATTTTTTACATCTTCCGCTTCTTCTGCAGTATAAAAATTTTCCGCTATCTCCCTATAGTCCGGGCACTCTGCCATCTCCTGCACATCTACTCCGATATCCATTCCGACAGCGAATACCGCCAGTATGAATTCACCCGAGTGCGAAATGTTAAAATCCACTGTCCGCTTTCCCGCAATCTTTTTATGATAAGGCTTACCCAGTTCATTGACAGAAAAATCAATCGTTTCCATATCTAAGTATCTTTTTAAGAGGATCCGCACGACAACCTTCCCGGCTATATAACGCATCCTGTCTTCAGGAAAACGGAATCTTCCGGCTTGCTCCAATTCCTGCCCACTCAGGATATATTCATGGTTCTTCCAGAAATCTGTCATTTCAGGCCAGCGGATACACCATATATGTATCTCATTTTCACGGATATAAAGTTTGTCTGCTGACAGAAATTCCTTTTCTCCGTATCGTTTAATCTCCATTTTTCATTCTCTAAAGCAGTCTCATGACCTCACTTATTACTTCGTCTTCACAATCCCTCAGATAAAAATGTCCTCCCGGAAATATCCGGTAGTTAAAATCATTGTCCGTATACTTTCCCCATTCCAAGATCGCACTCTCATCCGCTTCGTCGTCCTTTTCTCCGCCAAATGCAGAGATAGGTGTATGCAGCACTACTCCCGCTTTATCATAATACGTTTCATCCATGGTAAAATCCGCCCGCAGCATAGGCAGAAAGAAATCCAACAATTCCTGATTCTCTAGTATCTCTTTTGGCGTCCCTTCAAATCTTCCCAGTTCCCTCTTAAACGCTTCATCCGGAAGATGATAGATTGGATTTGGCTCCGGAATACTAGGAACCCGGCTGCCGGAAATAAACAGACATTTTGCAGTATATCCCGCTGCCTCCAACCGTTTTTCCAGCTCATAAGAGATCTTCCCACCCATACTGTGTCCCCATAAGGCATACGGTCCGTACACAACCTTTCTTACAGCCTCTTCCAGGTCATCTAACATAACCGACATATCTATATACGGTTTCTCCATGATCTGTTCTTCCCTTCCCGGAAGCTGAACTGGACATACCGTTACTTTCCCCTGCATCTTTTTCGCCCACTGGTTATAAGCAGAAGCACCGCCTCCCGCAAATGGCAGACAAAACAAGGTTATTTTCTCTTTACTAATATTTTCCGTATTTTTTATCAATTTCATATTCACTTTTATATTCCTCTGGCATAATGTTCTTTTTCTCTCTGTTTACCATCATTTTGTAATATGTTTTTCTCAATCACTTCTTATTTCTACCTGTAATTAGTTACATCTAACTCTTTGTCAAAAAAATTTTTGATCCATCCCAATATCAAACCGGACGCCAAAACAATATGCGCTACCATAATCCCGTTTACGATCAGGGAATATCCAATCACAGAAAAAACACCTGCTATCGCGCATTCAATAACTAAAATTACCCTCGCGCGCATCCCATAAACTTTTTTCTCTTTCGCATCCAACTTCTTGCTGCTGGCATCTACCGGCGCCATGATAAATATAACGCCAACCGCGACAAACCATATGATCCGCATTTGCCATATTACAGCCGGAGCAGACGCCAGATACAGACTGCATAGAAGGACAAGGATACCGGAAACAGCCATGCAGCCCCCTGCCTTTTCCAAATGAATCCCTCCGGCATACTGCCTTAAAACAGTAAAGGGCAATAAAAAGACTATCATCTCCATCCAATTCCCCGTTATGATGCCAAGTATGACGATGATAAGGTATATTACCACCCTGCCCAGCAGTACGCCGTAAGCATATTCATACAGCCTGCGGTCTTTCTCTTCAAGAATCCCATTCCTGCTTTGTAGTTCAAAAAGCCGACCAGCCATTTTTTTCCACACTAGAATTTCCTCATTTTCTTAACTTCTTCCGGCTCATCTTCCTGATAGTACAGCCAGTTGCACGCCAGATTTGCCGTATACGCCGTCAAGCAGAGTGCAAGACAGTTTACAGCTCCAAGCAGTTTGATTCCCATGTTTTTTCTGATTATTTTTTTCATAGTTACAAAGCCTCCTTTTTTCCGAAAGTTTACACAAAAATCGCCCTCTTTTCAATTACCGTGGCAAAAACGGTAACTTTTTGGGCGATTTTTGCACGTCCTTATTTGATTGTAAAGATCAGCTTAACAGAGAACTCCCGTTCTCCTGCCTCCACTCGCATAATTCCCGCATACTTTTTAACCAGTTTTCCAACCGTGTGCAGTCCGATCCCGTGACTGTCCGCGTCTCTTTAGGTGCTTATGTACCTGTCCTTGTCCTTTAACAGAGGGACGACATACCCATTGCAAAATTCCATGACAAGGAAATGCCCCGCATTTCCCATATACATCCTGCATTCCACATATCTGCCATCTTCTGTCTTTTCTGCCGCTTCCAGTGCGTTATCCAAAAGATTCCCTACGATCGAGATCAAATCCAACTCTTCCAGAAAATCCAGTCTGAGATCATTACCCAGAGTAATCCTATAGGATATATCCTTAGATTCTGCAAGAAATTTTCTTTCACATAGGATGCTGTTCAAGATCGGATGCTCACAATATACACTTTTTTGAAGATTCTGAATCCGGACGCCTAAATGTTCCATGATGTCCTTAACCTCTTGATTCTCTCCTTCTTCTATCAAGCCGGCTACTGTACAGATAAATTTATTTATATCGTGTAAGAATGCTCTGTTATCCTCATTAACCTTATTCATATACTGCAGATTGGCAATCTCCGCCCTGCTTTTCTGGTATAGCCGGTCCATCTTCTTCACTTCTTCTGATTTTTCTACAAACCTGTCAAATACTGTGAAAATGAAGATATTCGTCATTAACAGAAGCGAAGCTCCTACCGGAACCATAACCCTGTTCATTCCTTCAAAAGAAATATTTGAATAAAACACACATCCTAATATAATGATCGTAGCGGTTGGCAGCATGAGCAGCACAGTAAAAGTTTTATTCTCAATCGTCAGATAATCCCTTTTCCTTGTTACCTGATTAATGCATTTAATAAACAGAAATGTCATGGTACTCATCAGCAGGAGTGCTAATGTCTTTTCTATTTCAGTCCTGAAGCCCTCGGACGCACCAGTCACGCCATATGCATTCGTAAGTGCCGCAAAGAGAAATTCGGGAATAATTGCCAGCACATAATAGCAGCATACCGTAACCAGCTTCTTCCATATATTTCCCCGGAACACAACCATAGACGCAATCATATAGATTACCGGAATCATTACCATATTAAGTATTGAGGATTCCAGGCGGTTGGTTCCGAACATTGCCAGTGCTGCGATACAATATACGAGAAATTTTTCCCAGAATCTTTCTCTTCTGTATGGGAGTATGTTCTTTTCCAAGTCCTCCAACAGATACATCTGAAGAAGACAAATCAAATAATCTCTTATTATCATACCATGCCGTTCCTTTCCCCAAGAAATGTTATCAGTGCGTCGGCAAACTGTCCTTTTCTCGACCTCGAAACATTCAACTGGATTCCAAACGGCAGCAACGCAACGTTCTTTTCCAATCCTTCCACTTTTGCCAAATTCACAATATAGCTGTTGTGTGCATACTCAAATCCCCTTCCGGCCAGACACTCATACAGATCACTTAAAGATTCCTTGCAATGCATCTCTTCTATCTTTCCCTGTCTGGCAATGTATATCGTACAGCCCCTTTTCGCCAGACAGATATATAAAATGTCTTCCGTATGGATGCGCATTATCCTTCCCGCCGATGTAACTGTCACGGAAGAATCTCCACAGCACAATTTCACTTTTAATAAAATCATAGGTATTTCCTTTTTCAGACTTCTGTCATGCAGATCCTTCATGATGTACCGGAACGGTTGTCCAACATTAATGCTGTCAGGAGTCGGTTCAAAACAGCCGGAGCAGAACACCAATATCGCTGCTTCATTATATTCCCTCAGCTTCAGTACTGTTTTATTTCCATCCAATCCAGGCATACGCATATCCATAAAAATCAGATCATGCAAAATATCCGCATCTTCCAATAATTCTTTTCCTGATTCATATTCATAAAACCGTATCTCATTCGAAGACAGAATCCCTTCCGTTTCTATGACCGTCTTTATTTTCTCCCTGTATTCTTTATCATCGTCGCAAATTGCTATTTTACACATATTCATCCTCCAGTGTTAGTTTCTTCTAACCCTTTCCCATAAAAAAACCATCTTGCAGAATCTGAATCCTAAGATTATTTGCCTGTTCCTATAACTCCGGTTCCAAATCTGCAAAGATGGGATCTTCAAAAAATTCCTGTATTGTAATATCCAATCCATCGCATATCTTTTTAATTGTAACTACGCCAGCATTCCTGCTTTGTCCATACAAAATATTTTTCAGTGTTGAAGGCGGGACGCCTGAGCGCACCGCCGCTTCATTCACTGTGATATCTTTCTGCTTAATCAGATCGTTTAACCGATATATGACCGCTGTTTTTATATCCACGGTATCGACCACCTTTTTTTCTTCTATTTTATATAAATCGGCTTTAAAAGGTCGCCCATATATAGTCTTTTTGATCTATGCACGATATTTTTTTAACAGTTTTTCTTATTCTAGCAGAAATCCGCTAAATTTCTATATTTTATTAGATACATGAAACCCTGTGAGAACATTTCTGATCCTACGCAGGGTTTTCCACTTTGTTATAAAATTTTTATATTTTGCAGTATGCTGGATCGGAGTTATCATTCAACTTTCCTTCTGCTGCCGATTGTAAAAACATATTTTTACGAATAAATATTCAGCAGTTCTTCCGGAGAAAGCAGTGTAATCCAAAAGGAAAGAAAATCCTTTTTATTCCTTGTCACAATCGCATCACACTGATTCTCCTTCGTACAAGTTGCAAGTAGGCAGTCTTCAAAATCAGATACTCTCTGCAAATAAGCAGGCAGCACATCTTCGTTCGTCACTGTCAGCACTTTTGCTATGTCCAAAACGGAGCCAAGTGCCTTTCTATAAATTTATACCGTTCTTACATCCCGATCAGCTCCTCTCTCCAGCTCATCTTTTCCCTGCTTTTCTTGGATTTTTCTCTTATTGATTTCCAGTCGTTCATGAATAGATGGCTTCTTTGCCTTCGTAGTTGCTTTATTCTTTTCTGTTTGCATACTCGAAACTACCTTTTTCACAGCTTTGTCATTATCCCCTTTTGTCACATTCGCTGCTCTTGACGCTTCTACTCTGCTGTCCTGCTTTTCTGCAACCTGCCGTTCCTGCTTTTCCTGCACACTTTTTTCTTCCAGACTGCAAAAGCTCTGCAAATATGGCAGCACATGGTTCTGCATATCGGTCAGATCTTCCATACACTTCTGAAACTCTTCATTTCCCTTGTTTTTCAGATAACCAATCCAGCTTTCATCCGTAAGTTTCAGTTCATTTTGGAGTTTCAGCTGACTTAAAATACCGCCATTTCCTGTTCCAATATCTATTTTCCCTTTGAAATGTTGCATCATTTTATCGCCTTTTTCCGCATAATATATAGTAAAAAACATCTGGGCTGTTACCATCGGCTCATCCGTCCTCGGATTACGGTCTGCGTACCATTCCTTATCCTTCTGTGCAGTACGGGAATCCAGATCTGAGAGCTTCTGACAGCGTGGTTCCATCAGCTCTCGCTTTTCACAGTAATTCACATACACCATCGGCTCTGTTTCTTTGGATATATCTGGTTCGTAGGATTTCAGCCGTTCCAGCAAAACACCTGCCCACACGGACTGCTCACAGTCTTCTTCAATCACATCCTTCAGAAAGGAAATATAAGAACCAACATTTCCACTTTGCAGATCCAGCATGACTTCCTGTATGGTATCCTGCCCTGGCTCTACATGGTCCCGATAGTCATACGGATCGAAGTCTTCCGCAATCTCATCCAATGCTGCTGCCAGTTCTTCTGTTGTCATTTTTTTCGGATACATTGCCTCACGCACATCCTGAATCGGGATATATTTATAATCAGGCAATGCTTTATGAATCTTCTCCAAACCTTCACGCACCACCGGCTGATCTTTTAAAAACCGCACATTATCCAAGAAGTCGCCGTGTATCGTTGTTCCCATTACAATTAACAGTTCTGTTTCATCAAACAAGCTATCCTCCGGATCACGATAAATAATCCCCATTCCACTGCCTTTATAAGCGTTTTCCGGATCTTCTCTGTACTTCTCATAGATTGCTGCGATTTCTTTCACATCTGTGCTTTTCTCATAAGCTCCCATATCATGAATTTCATCACATTCTGCGGCATAATATTCCAGATAAGCTTCTTTCTTAGGCGGCATATTATTGAGTACATTATCAATCATGTTATAATTGGCCTCTTCCAGTTCCTCCACCTTTGCCAATGGCTTATATTCGCCCTGGCTTTTCTGAATCTCTGCCATTACAACTTCATCCATTTCTTCTACTTTCTCCATCAACCGATCATAATCTCCACGGATGCGTTCTCCAGTCCAGCCTTCGTCTTCCAAAAGTTCCTCCGCCGCTTCTTCAATAGAAATTTCATCATTCTCATAAACGCCACCATCCATCAAGCGGAAATCTTCATCGTAAAAGGAATAATCATATCCTTCTTCTGTTCTCTGAATAGCAAAGTAACGTTCTCCTACCTCATATGCCAGTTCACTAAGGACCTGTTCTTCCAGATTCAGGAAAGAATCTAGCTGTTCAAAACTGATACTGTCTACAAAATGAGCAGTTACTTTTTCCCCGTCATTCAGAACTACGATATCACTGACAGACAGGGAATGCCCACGGAAATCTTCCGGTCTATCAATGTTGAACCTTTCAAAAATATCATCCAGTGACATATTTCCTGATAATTCACCAACATAGACCAGCTTGTAATCTTCTTTTTTTATCTTCATACCATGACTTTCAATAAAACTCATATTCATAAAAGCATAGTTTTCGCCCGGTGAATCATCCCGGATCTGATAAATACCAAATACCCTTCTTGTTCCTAACAACAGGTTTGCTTCTTTCAATGACTGAATCTGTGGATATTTCTGCATTTCCCATTCCAGGTTACGGAAACGCTCCAGTTCTGTCATAGACATCTGATAATGCTCTGGTCCTCGTTCAATTTCCATACGTTCTGTGACATACATCGGTGATGAAAAATTAGTGATCAGATAGATATCTGCTCCGGCATCGTATAATTTCAGTGCTTCTTCCTGCTCAATGACACTCATAGGCTCCTGAAATGCTCCTAAATTTTCTTCTGCATAATCCAGGTTGTTATCCTTTATCCGTTCCCACATCTGCGATTCCATTCCAAACAAACCATCGTATGCCTGTATCATTTCTTTACTCGCATATTCATCTTTACTGTCATCACTGCCAAGGCAATAAATTTTAGAACCCATTCTGTGATAATCAAGAGCTGCTTCTTTTCTAAGCGGTACCATATCTTCTGCTGTATATCCATAGTCACGTAATTCCAGCTTACCTATGGTTGGATCCGGCAGTTCCTGAATATCCATTCTTGCGTCATCCAGCAAATCCTCTACACCTTCTTGATCTGCCTGACTCACTGCATCTGCCAGATTTCTTACCAAAGTTCTAACTTTCTCTTCCTCGCCGATCAGATTCGCATATTCAAAAATCTGTTCTTTTACATCTGTTGAAAATTCTATATCTCTACGCTCTGCCTGAGCGATCCGTTCCTGCGTATATTCCTGCATTTTCTGTGTTTCTCTACCTATTATCCTGTTTCTTGCCATATAAGTTCCTCCTGTATTCTGAAAGATGGCATAACCCACAGAACATTCTTTCTGCCAGATTATGCCATCTTCCTTGTTATCTTATTCCAGACCGAAATCCCGTTTTCTGTTTTCCTTGCCAGTTTCACTTTCCCGCTGACTCTTTTCTTTATAAATCTGCAGTTTTTCATGGATAGAACCACGTGCCGGTCTTTCTTCTTTCTCATCTGATTCAGATACCTCTGCTTCTGCATCTTCACGTTCATCCATATTAAGCAATGCATTTAGCTCTGACAGTCGCTCCAGTTTCTGGTTCAACTCCTCTTCTTTTGGAAATGGCTTTCCAACCTCTTCTTTTGCATTTGCAAGCTGTTCATATACTGTTTCCAGTCTTTGTTGTGCTTCTGAAAGCTTCTCTGGATAACTGTCCAACAGATTGTTGATACGGGTAATATTTCCAAGTGCATCTGCTCCAAGATGAACTTTCGAGACAGCCTCATGTTTGACAGATAGAATAAATTCTTTACTCCATCCATCAAACTGAATCCTCATATTGAATCCCTGATAGTTTCCGATATCCATCGCAGCATCTACAGCTTTAATATCTTTACATACCGCCAGAAGTGCTGCTCCTGCCTCTTTCTTTTCTGTGAACACTTTGCCACCAATCTCCATAGTAAACTGCTCTGGATCTGTGATTTTATGCTCAGAATAATGAGCGATGTCTGCCTTGTAGCTGTCAATGATTTCTGTCAGTTTTGCAATCTGTTGTGGAAAATTCCTTGCAATATCATCTTCCAGGCGGTACTGATTATTCATGTGGTTAGCTTTTAAAAGCTTTAATTTCGCCACATCAACATCCAATGCCATCTTCTCTTTTACCGCCGGATTTCCGGTTGCAAGTGCCTTGACCTCTGCATAGGAAAGTGCCGCTTCGTCCACATCTTCACAGCTTCGCACAGGTGCTTTACTGGTCATAATCTGAGAAATGAATTTCTGCTTATTCTCGATCAGCTGCCACATGTAGCTGTCGAATGTGGATTCTGTTACATATCGGAAGATATGAACTTTTTTATTATGATTTCCCTGGCGGATAATACGCCCTTCTCTCTGTTCCAAGTCAGATGGTTTCCAGCCAATATCCAGATGGTGCAACGCAATCAGACGATCCTGCACGTTGGTCCCGGCACCCATCTTTGCTGTTGAGCCAATCAAAAAACGAACCTGCCCGGATTTCACTTTTCCAAACAGCTCCGTCTTTTTTGCTTCTGTATTTGCATCATGAATAAAAGCAATCTCTTTTTCTGGTACACCTTTTTCCATCAGCTTGCGTTTCAGGTCATCGTAGACATTAAAACTGCCATCGCCTTTCGGTGTGCTCAAATCACAAAAAATCAGCTGTGCCGATTTCTGTGCTGCTGTGTCTTTCCAGATCTCATAGCTTTTCTCTGCACAGACTGATATTTTGCTTTCCGGATTGTCTGGCAATAATTCGTTCACCAAACGCTGATCCAAAGCTAATTTTCTTCCATCATTGGTGATTTTCAGCATATTATCAACAGAGGCATCTACCCCGCCGTTTCTGACAACTTCTGCACGTTCCCCCAGACTTTCTACGATTTCTTTCTGCTGTTCTGTTGGTTTCAGCACCACTGTTTCATATTCTACTTCCGGCACAGGAAGCTTTAACTGATCGGAAGTTTTGATATCTGCAATCTCCTTGAACATATTCATCAACTCCGGAATATTATAAAACCGTGCAAATCTTGACTTTGCACGGTAGCCTGTTCCTTCCGGTGCAAGCTCAATGCTTGTGACTACCTCGCCAAAGGTGGAGGCCCAGGAATCAAACAGTCCAAGGCCCATATTTTGTAATTTTCTGTTCTGCAGATACCGTTGCATAACATATAATTCCGTCATGCTGTTGCTGATCGGTGTGCCCGTAGCAAAGGTAATGCCTTTTCCTCCGGTAATCTCGTCCAGATACTGACATTTATTAAACATATCTGCCGACTTCTGTGCTTCATTCTGTGCAATCCCGGCTACGTTTCTCATTTTTGTATAAAGAAACGCATTTTTATAGCTGTGTGCTTCATCTACATACAAGTGATCCACTCCCAGTTCTTCAAACGTAACTACCTGATCTTTTTTCTCTTTCTGATTCAGTTTTTCCAGCCTTGTCTGCAGTGTCTTTCTGGTCTTTTCAATCTGTTTGACGGTATAACGTCCGCCATCCTGTTCATACCTTGCACTCTGAATTGCCATTTCCAAATCATCAATCTGCTTCCGTAACATGGCTTCCTGACGTTCATCAGAGATTGGAATACGCTCAAACTGGGAATGTCCAATGATAATAGCATCATAATTTCCCATAGCGATTCTGGCACAGAACTTCTTTCGATTTGCCGGTTCAAAATCTTTCTTCGTTGCCACCAGAATATTGGCACCCGGATATAACTGCAGGAATTCTGCACCCCACTGCTCCGTCAAATGGTTTGGAACGACAAAGAGGTTTTTCTGAGATAATCCCAGGCGTTTGCTCTCCATTGCCGCCGCTACCATTTCGTAGGTCTTTCCAGCTCCTACTACATGAGCAAGAAGCACATTCTCTCCATAAAGCTGATGTGCGACAGCGTTTTTCTGATGTGGGCGAAGTTCAATTTCCGGATTCATTCCTGGGAAAGTCAAATGACTGCCATCGTATTCACGGGGACGGATGCTGTTAAATCGTTCATTGTACACTTTTACCAGCCTCTCTCGTCTCTGCTGGTCTTTAAAAATCCAGTCCTTAAATGCTGCTTTCATGGCATCCTGCTTCTGTGATGCCAGCATGGTTTCTTTCTTATTAAGGACACGGATCTCATCACCATTTTCATTGACACTCTTATCATAGATGCGTACATCTTTCAGGTTCAGGGTATCTTCCAGAATCTTATAGGCATTTGCTCTCTCAGTTCCATACGTTGCATAGGCAAACGCATTTTGGGGACTGTCGGCATTCTTTCCTGTAATCCTCCACTCACCATTTACCTCAGAGAATTTCACCTGTATTTCTTTCTGAAGCAGATACCATGGTGTATGCAATGTTTCTTGCATAAAATCCTGATAATCCGAAGGTTCAATCCAGGTAGCTCCAATACGCACTTCAATCTCCGATGCTTCCAGATCTCTCGGCTGAACTGCCTCTAGTGCACGCACATTCGATGTGAATTCCGGATGATTCTCTGCAAAAGTTCTCGCAGTGTTTAATTTATCCCTGACATTTCCTGACAGATATTCATCTCCACTTTCCCACTGGTCTGTCAGTGGATTCTTAAAAATAACTCCGACCAGTTCTTCTGTGATTTTCTCTTCACTCTTTCCGGTCAGCTCTGCCATATAAGGAAGGTCTACCTTTGCTCTTTCGTTAAGAGACAATGCAAGTGCTTCTGTTGCTGTCTCCACGCTTGTCACAGCAACCGCCTTTTTAATGGTTCGCTTAGTAAACATGTCTGCTTTCCGTTTTAGCGTTCCATCTTCATTCAAGTCTTCCAGTGAACACAGCAGACAATAAGAAGAGTCATCAGAAAACGCCCGTTTGTTGGCATTACTTCCAATGACTCCATACTTCGCCGTGTAGGTATCATATACCTGATTCAGTTTTTCCTGCTGTTTCTGGATTTCTTCATCTGTGACGATTTCCTCCATCTGCATAGCGATCAGTTCTCGGACAGTATCACGGATTGAAACCATCCCTTTTACACGTTCTGCAGTGGCGGCAGGCATTTTCACCTGATTCATCAAAGAGTTGACACGATAATATACCTGATCATCTACCACCGTATAGCTGTAATTTCTAACATTCGGATCAGCCGGAATACTCTCTGGCATCTCATCCAGTTCTGTTTCCACATCTACTGCCGGTACCATGCTTCCCTTAATTTGTTTCACAGCTTCTTGTAACTGTAATTCCAAATCAGCTCCTTCCATTGGAGCACATGTTGTTTCCATACCATACGGACCGGACACTTCTTTCATCTCACCCAGAATCATTTCCGGATGCTGAACAAAATACTGATTGACCGTAATTCCATTGACATCACTATCCAGATTTATCCATTCCGGCATTTCTTTCGTAAGGCTTTCCCTCTTTTGGAAAAACAAGATATCAGCACTGACTTCTGTTCCCGCATTTGCCTTAAAAGCTGTGTTCGGCAGTCGGATTGCTCCCAACAGATCTGCCCGCTCTGCCAGATATTTCCGGACTTCCGGTGACGCCTTATCCATAGTTCCCTTTGTTGTGATCAATGCCGCCACACCACCTGGACGTAACTGATCTATCGTCTTGGCGAGAAAGTAATCATGGATCATGAAATTGTAGCGATCATACTGACGGTCATTGACCTTGTATGCACCAAATGGCACATTTCCAATCGCCACATCAAAAAAATCATTAGGATAATCTGTCTTCTCAAAACCTTTGATCTGAATATTGGCATCTGGATAGAGTAGCTTTGCAATTCTACCGCTGATACTGTCCAGTTCCACACCATAGAGTTTGGACTGATTTAGATTCTCTGGAAGCATTCCAAAGAAGTTCCCGACTCCCATAGACGGCTCCAGGATATTTCCTTTTGTAAATCCCAGATTCTCCAACACCTGATACATACTTTCAATCACAATCGGCTGTGTATAATGAGCATTTAACGTGGAAGCTCTGGCTGCAGCATATTCCTCTGGTGTAAGAACCGTCTTTAATTCCAGATATTCTGTCTCCCATGCAGCTTTTGTCTCATCAAATGCATCTGCAAGACCTCCCCAGCCGACGTACCTGGATAAGATTTTCTGTTCCTCTGATGTCGCATTGCGGTTCTCATCCTCACATTTCTTTAACAACTGGATAGCCATGATATTGGCTCGGAATTTCTCCTTCGGTGTTCCCTGTCCAAGTTCATCATCTGTGATACGGAAGTTCGTTGCTTGAATCGGTTCTGCTATTCCGTTAATCTCTTCCAAAGATTCTTTTTCTTCCGATACCTCAGCTTCTCCCGATAATTCTTTTTCTTTTTTATCATAATCTGTCCACACACGTTGAGAAATAGCAGTAAAATACGAGGACTCTTCCTCCATAATTTCTTCCCTGATTTCCCGTAATTCATCTAAGGTATCCGCATTTACAGTTTTGTTGTGATAATGATAATAAAGTACTTCTTGTCCGAGTTTTACATCCAGACGTTCCAATTCTTGTGTTGACATTCGATTCCAAATATCATCTTTTTCCGTATGAATCGTGAAACCTTCTCCATCATCATGATATTCTAATGTGTATTGAAGTCGATTCACTTCTCCCTTAACTTTGCAATCAAAATCATGGATTCTTGTTCTGGTACCGGACATATATTCTGAATCAACTAATCTCAAATCAGTTATATCTTCCGCTGTCAAAGTATCCTGCTCCAGCTGTTCTCCTAACATCTGCTGTGCTTCTTCCAAATCTGCCAGTCTCTGTGCTTCCTGCCGCTCTTCATACTTTTCCAATTCTTCCGGTGATAAGAAATCATCGGTGCGGATCAGCTGACGGACACGTTCTGCAACCTTATTCCATTTTAATAGAATTTCTACTTCTGGACTGCCAATCTTTCCTTTCGCAAGTTTTAATCCTTTTGCATCATGTGAGGCATCAGATTCATACGCTCCCGGTATCCCAGGTGATGCACCACCTGTTCCATACTCATTTTTCAGGAACTCTGCTGCATCTTTCATATCATGATGCTCCATGAAATACTCATAGATCCGGTTGCGCCCTCCGGCTGTAATGCCGCCTCTTCTAAGGACAGCATCTATTTCATCTTGTGTAATAAAGGAAAGTGCCGGACGTTCGACCGTAAATTTCTGGTCTACCCAGGAACGCTCCCTCTGAAGATCCTGAAAGCGTTGGAGATATTCCGGATTATGCTGAATCTCCCAGCGGTGATAATCTCCCGGATTCTCATCCATATATTTCTGCAGCCATTCAAAACGATAGACAATCGCATCTGCTTCCTCTTGATCTGTCCATGCTCCACTCACTACATCCTGCCAGTCTGAATATGATTGTTTCTTTTCCCAGTTTCTGCAAGTATCCCGAAAATGAAGTGCAAGAAGATTGGTCATTTCTTCCTGCTCCTGTTCAATGGCATTATTGGAGATAAGATTATCAACGTAATTTCCCTCCTCATACATATCCCGAATCCTGTCAGCTGCTTCTTCCCACGTAACGATACGGTCAAAGTTTCTTCTTGCAGAGTCACCTCTCCGGATACGAATACCATCGTTGTCGTACCAGATACTAATTTTCTGACCATCTATGGTAAATCCTTTTCCTCCAGTACCATATTCATCTTTCAGGAAGCTTTGCATTTCTTCATTATCCAGACCTTCAATCAATCTTGCAGTAATGTGAAACAGTGTATTTTTCTGTCCGCTTCCTGTTCGGAGAATATCGTCTACCACTTCATCAGAAATAAGGAAAGCGGCTGGCTGTTCTAATGCAGCTGCCGCTTTCCTTATTTCTCCTAACTGTTCCTCTTGTGTTGGGAACAGACTTAACTGTAAATAATCTCCTGAATCACCAGCTCCTCTGCCTGTGCCTTGATCTGGTTCATGTGTCTGGTCCATGCCATCCCGTCTGCCATTTTGTCCGGTGCCGGATCTTTCTCCAGAAGTTCGTTCATCAGGTCGTCTACTCTCTGTCTTGCCTGGCTGTCGATCTCCATCAGATGACTGTCCAGACGGTTCTGCAGTGTCAGAATGTTGAACCTGGCTACTTTGTGATTTCTCAGATACTCTTTCCGCATCATTCCGTACTTGCCGATGGTTCCTCTCGTCTCTTCCAGGCTGATATCCGGAATCTGATACTCTCCGTTCTGGCTGTAACTGATCTCTCTCATAGTCTGTTTCCTCCTTTTTTTCTTCTCTATCTTCTGTGTTATCTATATTGCTTTCACGAATTAACGTGCTAAATTCATTATAAGCTACTTCTTTTTCTTTTGCAACCATTTTCAGGTCATTTTCCAGATCATTCAGAACATATCGTCCAATCTGCATCAGGACTGGTCTGCTGATCTCGTTGACTGCACTTCCCAGATGTCCTAATACTTTCAGCTGATTGAAGTCCGTTATATGCCGAAAATCCTCTGCATCCAGATATTCCTGTACATCCAGTCCACACCTGTTTAGTAATACATACCAAACACTATTGGTCATCAGTTCCCTGAATTCTACTTCCTGATTCTGTTCGTCCAGTTCTTCCAAAAATGTCCCTGTTACATCCAGTCTCAGTTCTTCTAATGCATCTGGAAGCCATTCCTGCATACTCTCCTTCGCTGCCTGATGCAGACTTTCAGCAAGTCCTCCTTCTGTATCTTCCAGTGATAACTGCTCCTGCAGATAATCTGCAACCAGTTGTTCACCTTCCATTGGAAGATTCCATAACTGTGGATCTTTTCCCAGATTCCGCACTTTATAAGTGTCCTGCACATCAAATACATACCGAAGTTTTGTTTTCGGTCCGGAAGTATTGTCAATCAAGGCAATCCCCTTAGATCCCTTTTTGATCCATCGGTACATCTTCTGATTCCAGATTTCCATGGATGCTACGGCAGTTGCTTCCGGTCGCTGTGCATAAATTAAAAGCTGTTCTGGAAAAGTGTATTTGTACAGTTTGGATGCAGTGTTTAGGAACCGCATCCATTCCTGCGGACTGGCAGCTACATCTTTTGCCACCTCTTCCGTCAGCTGTTCCATTGCATATAATTTATTTGCCATGTGCTACTCCTTTTCATAAAATCAGGGACTGCTTGGCACAGTCCCCTTAATATCATCGTTGTTTCTCTTTATAATGCTGTGGCAAGCTCTTTTGACTTATTCTTTGGCACTTTGTCTGCCTCTTTTGCCTTGATCTCTGCCTTGGCTTTCTCCAATCTTCCATGGATTCCACCTTTTACTTCTGCTTTTTCAGCTGCTTTTTCTTTTTCCAGACGTGCTTCCCTACGCTCAGCATTTTCCATTACTGCGGTCTTTTTATCACAGAACTGAACCTTATCAGAAAGCTGTTCCTGTCTTTCCACCTGTGTCTCATTGACTTCCTGTACAATCGCATTTAATTCTGGAACCTGAAAAATTCCGTTATCAGGGAGAATCAACACTTCATGAACGGAAGATGGGATGACAAAGTAATCACTTCCCAGGCATTCCCCAATCTGTTTACGAATATCTTCCTGCAGTAACAAGGAAGCTCCATTCATCTTAGCTTTGTTTGTCAGACAGAACATTGGGTTTTCCATGGCTTCCATATCCATTTTTTCATTCAGCAGGTTTTCTGGTTCTTCACCAAAAATCATAGATTTGATAATCTCATTCATATCCATAAGTGTGACACCACGTTTTCGGTCTGCCATCATCGCATCCGCTTGAATCTGTTCGGCAGATACTCCCCACTCGTTCATCAGAGAAACAGTTACCGGAATACTGCTGATCCCTTCTCCATTTTCCTCCAGATTTACTGCATAATAAGCTGCAAAATCTCCGTGTTCTGTGACTACTTTATCTGCAAGAAGATCGGTATTCCATTCCTTATCACAAATTCTCATCTGTAATTTGTCCTTCATCTTTTCATAATCCAGAATATCTGGAACTCCCATATCAAAAAATTCTGCTTTTCCCTGTGCCTCAATACGCATATCAGCCACATCGCTAACACAAGAGTCTACATCTTTTCCATGGATATATTCCTGGTAGAGGAAATCCAGATAGACTGTCGGTACGATTCTCTGATCTCCATTCGGAATCGTAATACCTGTCAGCTTCAAACCATTGTTTTTTTCTACTTCCTGCAGTTTAATTTCTGCGTCCTTATAAGACTCTGGCAGATACTCCTTTACATTGTTTTTGACATATTCATAAAATTCTTTTCTGTTCATCATACGCTTTTACCCCTTTCTGATCATGTGATGGTTCATTCTTTTTCTGCTGACCATCTGCTCAGCTTTCTTCTGATAAGCCATCATTCTCTTTAAAGTTTTCTCCTGGTTTTTTCGTGCTTCCTGTCTTTTTTCCATTGCTTTCATCATAGTTTTCTGTTCCTTTCTGTGTTTTTTTGTATGAAAAAGGGAGCCTCACATAGAAGCTCCCAATCATAACCGTTGGTTTTAATTTCCTTATTTGCTTTTTCTTTTTCTGCTGATATAAAGTCCTGCCATACCTCCTGTGGAGATTACCAGAAGCAGGATCGGCAGCCAGATATTCGTACTGTCACCTGTTTTCGGTGCGTTTGATACCTTTGTCTCTTCATGGGACTGTGGTATATCCGGTGTGTTCGGTGTTTCTGGAACTTCCGGTTTCTCATTTGTCAGATTAAAGGTAACTTCTACAACCGGTGTACTGTCATCTGCATAGGCAAATGTCACTTCATGCTTGGTCTGATCCAGTGTGTATCCGTCCAGTGTCTTTGTTTCCACCAGATAATACTTGATAGCGGTATCATATTTGCCGTTCTTAAATGTGGCAATCTCATACAGCTTACTTTCTGCATGACCGGCAGCATCTGTCTTTAAGGTTTCCAGAACTTTTCCTTTGCTGTCACGAAGTTCAAATTCTACCCCTTTCAGTGGTTCTCCTGATGATTTATCTGTCTTATTGAGAATCACTTTTCCCTTGGCAGTATCATCTTTCATAGCCACTTTCTGGATTTCTCCGGTATCTTTCACCTCAAATGTCACATCGGCTGTCAGAAGATATCCTTTCGATGCCTGCTCTTCACGTAAGGTATATTTACCGATTGGCAGTTTTTCAATATAGTGTGCTTCCTCTGTGGAAGTCCAGCTCTCTACTACCTGATCATCCTTATCGAGAATCGTCAGTTTCGCACCCGGAATCTCAGTTTCTCTTGTGATATCCGTCTTACTGATCTGCACTTTTGTCACATCATCTTTCATCTCTACTTTCTGAATCTCAGCTGTATTTTCTACTGTAAAGGTAATACTTTCTGCAGTGACATATCCATCTGCCGGTTTTGTCTCTGTCATGGTGTATTCCTTACCAACAACCAGTTCTTTGATCACATGGGATTCTTCCGTAGAAGTCCATTCATCCACTGTATTGCCATCTGAATCCGTCACTTTCAGGTGTGCACCTGGAAGTTCTTTACCTGTTGTCAGGTCTGTTTTGGTCAGCTCCACTGTGGTTGGCTGATTCTCAAAAGTAAAGTCGTAGCTTACTTCTGCCTGGTCTTCTCCGGCATATTCAAAGGTAAATTCCTGTACTTCTTCTGTTGTAACAAATCCGTCCGGCGCAAAGATCTCTTTCACATAGTATTTTCCATCTACCGGAAGATCTGCCGTAAAAGTAATCTGTCCTTTTTCATCCGTTACCCTCTGCTCAATCAGACTGTCTTTCTCAAGGAGTACCTCGCCCTTTACATTTTTGATATCTTCACTGGTATAAAGACCGAAGACACCACCTGCAAGAACACGTTCTGTATCTTTTTCTTTCTTCAGAACCGTAACCTTTACTTTCTGACGGGCATTCTGCCATTTCTCATCATAAGTAATGACTGGTGTGTCCTGATCACGGTAGGAAAGATCAACATATCTCGGCTCTTTGTCCAGCACATAACCATGGGCAGTTTTTACTTCCTTCACATAGTACTTGCCAGCCGGTAGATTTCCCATCTGTGCAATACCATTGGAATCCGTAGTAATGGTTCCTACTTTTGCATCTGCTTTGAAATAATCTTCACTGACACCATCTGCCGCTTTGATATCTTCCGCAGCAAATACATCGAAAGTTACATCTGTAAGACTTCCAGTTACATATTCAAAGAGATGCTCCACAGTACCTTTTACATTGTCCAAAAGTGTCACTTTATCCAGAAATTCTCCATTTTTGTTGATAATCAGAAGTCCTGTTGGAACTTCATCTTTCATCTCTACTTTCTGAATCTCGGCAGTATCTTCCAGTGTGAACTTCACATCCGTCGCTTTCAGATATCCATACGGTGCCATTTCCTCTCGAAGGGTGTATTCTTTACCCACAGTCAGTCGTTTGATCACATGTGGCTGATCTTTTACAGAAGTCCACTGATCCACAACATTTCCTTCTTTATCAAGAACGGTGAGTTTTGCCCCATCCAGTTCCACACCTGTTGTTACATCAGATTTTGTGATTTCAACTGTTGTCGGCTGGTTCTTTTTCACTGTTTTCAGTTTTACTGTCTTCACATCCTGCCCCTGGTAAGAAGCATCCAGATTCAGAACTTCATCAGAGGATACAAATCCCGCCGGTGCTTTTAACTCTTTCACATAATACTGTCCAAGCGGCAGATCCAGCGTACATGCTGCAAGACCATCGTTATCAGAAGTCATTTCCTGCAGAAGTGTATCTGCCTTTACAATGATCTCACCTTTCTCATTCTTCAGATCTTCTGTGTTATAGATGCCAAAGACAGCTCCTGCTACGGTTGCACCATTTTCTGCATCCTGTTTTTCTACCTGGATTGCAACTTTCTGGCGGTCATCGCCAACCATCACTTCCTGTTCGATCACAGGTGTATCCTGATCCGCATAGACAAATGAGACATCCGATCTGTCATGGTTCAGGACAAATCCTTCCGGTGCAGTCTTTTCTACCACATAGTAAGAACCAAGCGGCAGGTTATCAGCAACTGCTTTTCCGTCTTCCCCGGTCATTACCGTTGTTACCAGTGCATCTTTTGCATAGATCAGCTGTCTGTTTCCGTTTTCATCTTTCTGATAATCCGGTGTATAGATATTTTCAGCTGCATAGACATGAAATGATGCACCCTTCAGGTATCTTTCTTCATAAACAAAATCCTTTTTAAATCCGGTCAGCATCTCACCTTTTTTATAGATCGTCAGCTTTCCTTTTACCGGATGGTTCTCGTAGTCTACCGTAATAATGGCATCTCCGCTCTCAGAATCCATCTGGTATGCTGTATTTGCATCCACCGCAATCTCTACATAGTTCTTATTGATTGTGTACCCTTCCGGTGCGTTGACTTCCTCAATCCGGTAATGTCCGATCTTCAGATTCTTCGGCATGATCAGATATCCCTGACTGTCCGTAAAATAGGACTTGTGAGTAGTTGTCACTGGGTAAGTTGTTACCTGCTCCACATACTTCTTGTTGTCCAGGTCATATACCTTAAATTCTGTTCCGGCAATCAATACGGATTTCTTTGTTTCATCATCTTTTTTCACGATTTTCAGTTTTGCCTTAAACTCTTCATCCAGAAGCACTCGCCAGATCTGCGGCTCGTTTGGATGATGTTCTGTGATATTCACTTCAAAATCATCGACTGGCTTGTAATTGTGCGGTGTTGTAGTTTCACACACGATATAGCTTCCAAATGGTAATGGAATACTGCAGGCATACCCTTTTTCATCTGTAAAAATCTCAGTTGCTCCGTTTTCTCCACTCACTACTGGTTTGGCAGAATCAAAATCATAGCTTCCATCTGCTTTCTTTGTAAGGGAAGATTTCAGATAAACTGTAAATCCGGCTCCGGATAACAGCTCTGCATCGGTCTTTCCATTATTGGCTGCTTTGATGATCTGGAATGGCTGCTTGATGACCTGCTCACTGGAAGTGCACTCTCTTTTTACTTCTGCTGTCATATCTCCTTCATAACTGCACACAAGATCATGCTCTTCTGTATCTGCCAGGTATCCGGTCGGCGGTGTGATCTCTTTGACATAATATTTGCCAAGATATAAACCTTTTACAGAAGCCTGTCCTTTGTCATCTGTTGTAAGAGAAGCTACCTGTTCTCCTGCTTTATAAATAGTTCCGGTTGCTCCGTCCGGATGCACGATATCTTCACGGGCATACAGTCCATAAACTGCACTTTTCAATGTGGCATCTCCCTGCGGTACTGCTTTTCCTGTCTCTTTATCCACTTTATAAAGATTGATCTTTGCTGTCACACGGTCATTGCTGAAAGTATGGGCAAAAGATACGGTTGCTTCTTTATCATTAGTGTAAGAAAACTTGAACGTATACACATCTTCTGTATTTCGTACATAGCCTTCCGGTGCCTGATCTTCTTTTACAGAATAGGAGTATCCAATCGGCAGGTCTGCTGTGAATTTGGCAGTTCCGTCTGCACCAGTAGTTGCTTTCTCAATCAGCGTTCCTTTTTTCACAACAACGGTTCCGTCTGCATTTCTGATATCATCGGATGCATACAGAGCAAAAATACCGCCTTTCAGTGGTTTCTTGGTGTCTTTATCCTGTTTTACTACGGAAACATCTGCTTTCTGTCTCTCGTTGTTAAAAGTCACATCTGCAAATACAACTTCTTTGTTCTGACCAGCATAAGTTAGAGTCACTGACTTTTCTTCGCTGCCGTTATAGAAAGAGTCCGGTGCTTTTGTTTCTTTTACCACGTAGGTTCCAAGATGCAGGTTTTTCAGTGTGACAGAACCATTCTCACCTGTTGTCAGGTTTTCTTTTACAAGGTCACCTTTGCTGTACACTTTTGTGCCATAAGCTGTTACGATGTCTGCCCCGGCATACACGTTATACACTGCATTTTTCTGTCTGCGGTTTTCATACTGAAATACCGTTCCATTTTCACTGACATCTGCTCCGGTCAGAACCTGTCCTTCTTTGTAAATGGTAAGCTCTGCCAGCTGTTCTTTATTTTCCACGGTTACAGCTGAGGTCTTACTTGCTACCAGTTTTACATTTGTTGCCGTTGCATTTACTACATATCCCTGTGGTGCTGTGATCTCTTTCAGATAAACAGTATCCTGTGTCTTGATGATCGTAACAGAAGATTTTCCATTCTTATCTGTTGCCGGCATCTGAGTGATCAGCTTTGTACAAGCCTCATCGCTGTATACACCGAATACTGCACCTGCAAGATTCACATCCGCTGTATCGTCTTTCTTTACGATTTCGATCGTAGCCTGTTCAATCCAGGACACCTTTAAGCTTACATATTTTTCATCAGCAACACCTTCTCCAAATACAAATGCCAGATCCTGAACACTTGCATTCGTAGTCAGTTTATATGCTGAATAATCTTTTGTAATACTACCCTTCATTTTTGCAGAAAAAGTAGCATTTACATCTTTTGTCTGTGTCAGAGGCGCTGAAAGATAAAACGTGGTTCCTCCTCCAATTGTTACGCTTGCACCTGCCGCACTTACATTTCCAGTAGATACATTATGGAGCTTTACTCCTTTTGGTAAGTCCATTGTGATTTTCTGCTGGGAAGATGCGTTGAACTGAATGTTCTCCGTTCTCTGGATATTTCCATCTACATAAGCTTTTACATTCGGTTTGGAAAATGACATCGCTATATCTGGTATTTCCGGCTTATTTACACAATAATTATAGAGTTCTTTTGCCAAAGCCTCACCTGTAGCATTTGTTCCATAGAATGCATCACTGCTTCCATTGGCATATGATGCAGCCATGTGAATAATGATGAATCTTTTTCCTTCTGAAAAATCCGTGTGTTTATTCGCAAAAAAGCTTTCACTTCCTGCGGCATCTGTACCATAGTAACACACTTTTGCTAACGCCTGATTGTCTCCAATCTTTGTGATTGTATAATTTCCAGATCCTGGTCCTGGTTTTGCTGGCTGTACACAATACGCAGTTGCTCTGACGCTTCCGTAGCTGATATAGTACGGCTCTGTCAGATAGGTTCCAAGATTATAATCTGCATATCTATACAGAGGTCCTTTTTCGATTGTTACCTGCTGTGTACTTCTTGCTGAATAAGCCGAAACTGCTTCAAATGTTGCAATCTCTCCTTCTTCCATAGCATCAAGATCCACACCTTCGTCTCCTGCCTGTTCCAAAACATCATGAAGCTCTAACCCTGATTCTTCATCATAGGTATCCTGATTCTGTGCCTGCTCTACCAAATCATCAAATTCATCAGCGTCAATATCGGTAATCTCCGAGTCTGATTCTGACTCCTCCGCTTCTTCTGTCTGCTGTTCACTGCCAGCTGTTTCGGACTCAGTCACTGCTTCACTCCCTGCCGCCTCTGTCTGTACTTCTGTTTCTTTATCACGCACAATCAGTTTTCGGCTGATCTGGTACTTCGGATGCTCCTGATTTACCGGTTCCACATAATAGACCGCTTTGTAAGTGTCCGCATGATCTGTCGTAAAATCCTCATCCTTGTCGTTCTTTGCTTCCTCAAATGTGACTTTGACCTTGTTATCATCCTTGATTTCCAGTCCTGTGTAGTCTGATTTCACATCAAATACACTGCCTGTTTCGATTTCATAATCTTTGGCAGTCACCACCTCATCTTCATCCAGAAGGTCTTTCACTTCCTCATAAAGTGGAGGTTTTTTCTCTGGCTGGATCTCCGCTGCATATGCAGTCATCGGAGATAACACTGTACTAAGCATTGTCATGCCTGCCAGCAAGCCAGATACTACTTTTCTAAAATTACCTTTTTTCTTCATGCTAAGGTCCTCTCTTTCATAATATTTGTATTAAAACAGACAGTCCTTAGACTGCCTGCAATACACTGCTTATCGTTGCGGGAAACTCAGATTGAACTGCACATTTCCCTCGCCGGGATCAACCATCTCCACTGTTGCTTCATACTGTCTCCCTGTTTTTCTGGATACCAGATCCTTATAATGGATTTTTCCTTTAGACAGGAACTTCTTTGCTGCCGCCTTATCCATCTTTTTCCCCTGGCTTGCAAGGAATTTATCATTCTTCCATAAGGCAAAAGCACAGTTCCGGTCAGAACAGTAAAAGTTTACTTTTCCTTCCCTGACATCAGCTCCACAGCGGGGACATTTGCCAATGACTTCTCCTTTTGCTTTTCCCTGAAACTGCTCTTTCTTTTCTTCTGAAATCCCCTGATATCTGGCAACCAGTTCCTGCATCAGCTCTGTAATCCCATTTAGGAATTCATCTGCTGTCTCTGTATTCTGGGCAATGTGATTCAATGCCATTTCCCACTCTGCTGTCATCTTCGGAGATTTAATCTCATCCGGCAGAACCGTAATCAGGACATTGCCATCATCTGTCGGCACCAGATTTTTCTTTTCCCTTTTCACAAAACCAGACTGAATCAGTTTTTCAATGATTGCTGCCCTTGTTGCCGGTGTGCCAAGTCCTTTCTTTTCTGTATCTTCGGTCAGTTCTTCATTCCCTGCACGTTCCATCGCAGAAAGCAGGGTATCTTCTGTGTACTGTTTCGGTGGCTGTGTAAAATGCTCCGATACAAAAGAATCACAAAGACCGTAATGCTTGCCATCCCAGATATCCAGCTCCGGCTCTTCTTTTTCACTCTTTACGCCAAAGAACTGTTTCAATTTATTTTCGATCGACTTGAATCCTTCCTGCTTTGTTTTCTTTGCTGAGAGATAAAACGTATGATAATTACAGGTAATCTGGCATTTATGGCTTTCATAAATATAAGGATCTGCGGTTGCTGTCAGTACCCTGGCACTGATCAGATACAAAATCTTGCAGTTTCGTTCTTTCAGTTTACCTATATCTGCCTTTGCTACTTCCACGGTCGGGATAATTGCATGGTGATCAGATACTTTCTTTGAATTTAATACCTTACTCACGTCCGGCTGATATTCCAGCCCTTCGGCATAGGGCATTTTCCCAAGTAACATCTGAATCAGAGTTTCTGTGCTTTCTCCCATCTCATCTGTCAGATACTGGCTGTCTGTTCTCGGATAAGTGACAAGTTTCTGCTCATACATCTCTTGCACGGCATCCAATGTCTGTTGAGCGGTATAGCCAAACATTCTGTTTGCTTCCCTCTGCAGAGTGGTCAAATCATAAAGCTTCGGAGGACGGACCGTTTTCTCTTTCACATCATCCTTCTCCACTTCGCACATCCGCTCTAGGCAGTCCTCAGCCACTTTATCTGCATCCTCTTTTTTCTGAAAATGCTCCGTGACTGCATCCATATCATCAAACTTGATATGAGCCATATAATATTTTTCTTTGGTAAATTCCTTGATCTTCTGATTTCGATCCACGATCATGGCAAGTGTTGGTGTCTGTACTCTTCCAACTTTCAGATTCTGGTTATACAGAACGGAAAAAAGACGGCTCGCATTGATTCCCACCAGCCAGTCAGCCTTTGCCCTGCAAAGTGCTGACTGATAGAGACTGTCATAACACGAACCGTCTTTTAATGACGCAAATCCATCTTTAATTGCCTGTTCTTCCATAGATGAAATCCAGAGCCGCTTCATCGGCTTTTTGCATCCTGCCTGCTCATACACCAGGCGAAAGATTAACTCTCCTTCACGTCCTGCATCAGTAGCACAGATCACTTCATCTACATTGGAATCTCTCATCAGTTTTTTCAAGATTCCGTACTGCTTCTTTGTTCCATCCAAAACCTTGTGTCTCCAGCATTCCGGCACAATCGGCAGATCTTCATATCTCCATTTTTTATATTTTTCATCGTATTCCGATGCATCGCATAATCCAACTAGATGTCCTATGCACCAGGAAACGATATAACCGTTTCCCTCCACGTAGCCATCTTTTCTTGTTCTGGCTCCCAGTACCGAAGCCAGTGCCATCGCAACCGATGGCTTTTCTGCAATCACTAATTTCATTTACTCCTACTCCTCTTCTTCATCTTCCAGTACATCATCATTGAAATCTTCATCTCTCAGGATTTCCGGTTCTGCACTTTCTTCCTGCTCATCTGCATCGTCTACTTCCCGTTTTTCTGACTCTGAATCTTCGGATTCATCTTCATCCTCTTCCATCTCATCCTCGTCATCATATTCATGCTTTGGTTTATAGACTTTGAAGTAATATCCTCCTGCCGCAGCTCCGACTGCAACCAGTACGATCAAAAGATACGTTCCAAATGAACTTTTATCTTCCGGCATCTGGATGTCATCCTCTACCTTATCTTTCTCGGATGACTCTGTCGTTTCCGGTTTTTCTTCCTCTGCTTTTTTCTCTGGTTCTGCATAAACAGTATCTACTTCCGGAAGTGTCACTGAATTAGAAAGTGTGAAGTTCATCAGATCTTTCTCACTGACTTCGGTAAGGAAATACACATTATCCTGAGATTTTGAATTATCAATAATCAGATAGAAAATCTTACCACTCTTTGTTGAAATGGTATAAAACTCTTTTGTTCCTTCCGTAGCTGTTTTTGTAACGGATTCTGCCGTCTCGCCTTCTTTATTAAGCTGTTTCTCAATACCTGTTACTGTCCGATCATCCACGGTCCCTTTTGCATCTGTCGGCTCAGAAGCCTGTGCATCCTGCGGAAGCGGAGAAGTCGTTGTTTTCTCAGTTCCCGTTGCATCTGCACTGGTCGTAGTTGCCATTGCACCATTGCTGTCACTGGAAGTTTTCTGTTTCTCTGCCTGCTTCTTTGCCCATTCATAGTAAGGATTCTGCAACACATACTTTTCAGAAGTATTTCCAGCACCGTCTGTTACCGTAATCTCAATCTGTTTTGTAGTAAAATCTTTCTGTGTCAGCTGCACTCTCAGCATTCCATCCTTCAAGTCTGTATAAGTGGTGCCATTGACTGTTACCGCAGTAATCCCGGATACTGTATCATTCCCCTGAATCGTCAGCACACCATCTGTCAGGGACGCAGAGAGTGTCGGCTTTTCCGTGTCATAACACTTAATAGAGCGATTCTGCTCATAGACCTTCCCCTCACCATCTGTCACACGCACATACACTGTCTGATTTCCAGTGATCGTGATACTTCCGCTTCCGGTTACATCCTGCCAGCTTCCATCTTTTCCTGCTTTTGCTTCAATCTTTGCTATTGAGAAACCTTCCGACATATGGCTGGCATCCACCGTAACAGCAATGGTTGTTTCTCCCTGTTTCCAGCCATCCGGTTTCTCAATCGTGATTGCAGGTGCGGTATTCTCAGCTGCATAAGCAGTCTGTGTCTGGAGCAAAGGTGTTGTCAGGCAAAGAAATGTCGTTGCTGCAAGCAAGCTCTTTTTTACCCTGCTTTTAGTAATTGTTCTCTTCTTCTGTTTCATTTTTTCCAGATTCATCATCGGCTTTTGTTTCCTCCTTCTGTATCTCTACCCTGCCGGGCAGTTCATTTTTCATTCTCTTTTTGAAAGCTTCCAATTCCGGAATACTCATATCCATCGCACGGATAATTCTTACAATTTCCAGATTTTCCGCTTCTGTTTTTGCAATCTCCGCAGCCTTGAAACGCTTTAAGTCTGCTTCATATCTGGCTTTGGATGCTTCCATTTTTTCCTTGGCTTTCTCATAGTCAGCCGTTGCTTTTTCAAGACTTTTCATCTCTTCTCCTTTCCGGGCGGCTGTTACACCGCCCTTTTTCTTTACCAGCGTCCGAATCCATAAAAATGGCTTTGCCAATATGGTGAATTGATGGACGTGTACTGCACCGGATGACCGCAATGGATCATCTGACCATTGCCTACATAGATTCCAATATGCGTTACCGGAACTCCTGCATCATAAGTGCCTGTAAAAAAGATCAAATCTCCCGGCTGTGCTTCTGACTGAGATACCGGCGTGCAAATATCATACAGTCCCTGTGCAGTCAATCTTCCTGTATTCCTTACACCAGAGTTTGTCAGACAGTAACTTACAAATCCAGAACAATCAAATCCACTTGGAGAATATCCACCCCACACATACGGTGTTCCCAGATATCTCGCTGCTTCGTTCAACAAACGCTGTGCCGCTTCACTGGTGTATTCATTGCCGCCAAAGCCTGCCCCTTCTCCAGTTTCCAGATAAAAGATAGGGTTTAAGCGCTCTCCATTTTTCAGAAGTTCAATATGAAGATGGCTTCCTGTGGAATTTCCAGTATTTCCTACAAGACCAATTTCATCATCTTTCGTGACGGATGCACCTTCTGATACACTCCGGCTGCTTAAATGTGCATACCGCAGTTCATAGCCTTTACTGTCCTTGATCACAACATAATTGCCATAGCTGTCGTTATAAGCAGAAGTTGTAACCGTTCCGGTCAGCCCTGCCATTACTTTAGTTCCCTCCGGTGCTCCGATATCCATACCATTATGAAGCTGATTTGCTCCTGAAATTGGATGAATCCGGTATCCATAATAGCTTGTTACACTGGAATACCAGTTAAAATCAACCGGTGTCGCAAACATCTGTAAATTACCTTTCGTATCGTTATAGGCACTGAACAGTTCTTTCTGAAAAAATCCCAGCCTGTCCTGACAGATCGACATCAGATTTCCACTGTTTAAGGTGACATTCAGCACATCTACGTCTCTTGTCCTGGTCACTTCCACTTCCTGGCTTCCATTATCCTCTGCCAGATAGCATTCCCAGGTCTTATGACCATGTGCGGATGCTGCCGCATGACTGTCATAATAGACATCAAACTGTACACCGTATCTTGCGAAAGCTCCGGTATCTTCTACCGTATATTCGACACCATTCATGACCACCTTTGTTCCCATTGGAACAAACGGATTGGAAGCATCTACTGCTAAGGTATGATTGGCTGTTGGATATGCTCCACTGGCAGTCGGTCCTCCACTCCAAATACCACAACAGATTGGACAGTTACAATATCCGCTTGTTACAACCTGTCCCAACGATTCTCCAACTCTTACTGTTGCTGTCTCTGTCACAGTTTCATTGACTGCTTCAGTAGTCAGATGATATTGCTCTGTAAACAATGCATCCAGTTCAGGCTTGACCTGTTCAAAAGTAAACTCCTCATACTTTGCTGACAGATAACTGATCAGGATAAACGGATCATGCTCAATAGGTCCGATGTTATATCGGTATTCCTCATGTCCCGGTTCTTCAGACTCCATGTTGTTAATCCTCTCCTGCAGATTAGCTTCCAGCTGTGTATAATACAGTTCCGCTTCCCGGATTGCTTGATCCGATGACAGATAACTGGTTCCCGTGTAAGTGATCACATTTTGTAAAAACACTGCAGAGCATGACGTGACATTCGTTATAATCAGAAACATCAATCCGATCAGAACTGCCACACTGATATACACCTTCCGGTTTTCTTTAAAGAAATTGGTGACTTTGCCGCCAATCTTCTTGATATAATCAATCGTACCTTTTGTAGCTGTACCTACGGTCTGTTCACTTCGCTTTGCTTTGGCATAATCCCGTTTGATCTGTTGCTTCTGAATCTGTTTTTTTAGCTTCTTCTGCTCCTGACGGGCTGCCGCCTGTGTCTGTTTCTCTGCCTGTCTCTCCAGTCTGCTTCTCTTTCTGGAAGCCCTCTGTTTCCTTCGTCTGGCACTTCTCTGTTCCAGCCGGTAAATACCTTCGCAGCCTTCTTCCAACTTATAGGCACCTTCTACTGCCGCATTATCGTCTTCATTTTTACTGATCTCACGGTGCAATGCTGCGGAAGTTGCACTTCCTGCTTTCTTAACAACAAAAGCTTTTTCTGTTTTCACAGATTCCCCTTCCCCAAACTTCAGGCGGGATTTCTTCTTTCCAGAACCCTCTCCTTCATTTGCCTGATAAACCTGTGCCTTCTTGGAATGCTGCTTTGCTTCCTTTTTCTTTCTTGCTTCCTCATAAGAAAACTTTTTGGCTTTTTCCTTCTGTTTCTGATGACGGAAATTGACTCCATCCGTATCCATCTGGTTCAATTTCTCCATATCTTTGTCATTTTTCACAGAAGCACCAGTTTCCTCATAAGCAAACTTCAAACGTTGTTTTTGTTTTGGCTTTTTGCTGCCACCTGTCTGATTTCTCCGGCTGTCTCCTCTGTTTTCTGATAGATCAGCACGTTTTTCTTTCAGTCTCCCTGACTGTCCGGCTTCGGATTTTTCTGCAAGTCTGGATTCTTTTCCGACTTCAGCACGGATTCTTTTTCTATTTTGCTGTTTACTACTCTGTCCCAAATCCTCACTTTGCTTCTCTGTCCGTATCAGTTCCGGTGCATCCCTGGATTTTTGCACAGAGGGTCGAATATTTTTCCCACTCCGTTCAGACTGGCGGGGAGACTTATCCACAAGGTTTTCTTCTTTTTCCCCCTGTTTTCTTCCCATCTGCACATCACCGACACGGTTACTGACACGAACAGAAGATTTATCTGTCAGGTTTTCTTCCACCAGCCCATCCTTGGTCATCTTCTGGACTTTCTTGTCCCTGACTTTCATTCTCTGTTCTGCCACTACTTACTCCTCCTTCTTCGGATACCCTTTCCCTGCCTGTAATAAGCAGAGAAAAGCGATGCCGAAAACAGCACCGCCACTAAAAGTTAATACATATGAAATTGCTCGTAACATTGTTTTCTCCTTTGATTTAACCTGCTTCGGAAGTCTCCTCTAAGCGGGTTGTCATGATTTTATAGAGGGAATTCTTCGGGAATCTGTCTACAAATGGGATAATGACATTTCCATAGAACAAAAGTCCTTCCCCCTCATTACTGTTGGTTACATAGGACAGCTGGGTTGGTGAGATATTCAGCTGTTTTGCCAGAATCTGCCTGTCTCCGGAAGCCTGATTGAGCATATAAATGAAATCAGAGTTTTATAGTGATAGGTAAGCCTCTGATATCATCTCGGGCTTTTCCCCCACTCCACACCGTGCATGCGACTTTCACCGCACACGGCGT
>NZ_JAOQJU010000030.1:29403-41454 GCF_025567385.1 Dorea acetigenes | reverse complement strand
GTCTGTTTTCTGCCATTTTGTTCACTCCTTATTCTCTAGATTATATCTCAAATCCTTGAGAATGGGGTGTCAACTTTTTTTATACCACATCAGGACAAAGGTTCAGCAGACGCAAACCGTCCAAAAGAACCAGCAGACCAAAGAGAAAAACCGAAGCCTTGTAACAAAGAAAGGACAGAAGAAAAAATGAAACTGAAACATATCGCTCTCATTGGCAGTCTGTTTCCTATCCTATTTTCTCTGGTGCTTTTCTTTGGGGTGTTGATTAGTGCGGACAGCGACGACGAGAACAGCAACTTTTCTTCTGGCATTACGGGTATGAACCTATCCGCAGAAGTTTTGAAACATCAGCCTATGGTGGAAAAATACGCCAGAGAAAACGGTATCTCCGAGTATGTCAATGTACTGCTTGCTATCATTCAAGTAGAAAGTGGCGGTACGGCAGAAGATGTTATGCAGAGTTCGGAAAGTCTTGGTTTACCACCTAACTCTTTAGATACAGAAAGTTCAATCAAGCAGGGGTGTAAGTATTTTGCGTCCCTGCTTTCTTCCTGCAAAAATCAAGGTATCGACGATTTGAATGTAGCGATACAGTCCTATAACTATGGCGGTGGCTATGTGGGATATGTGGCAGGAAAAGGAAAGAAACACACTTTTAATCTTGCAGAGAGCTTCGCTCGTGAGAAATCGGGTGGAAAGAAAATAACCTACACCAACCCGATAGCTGTTGCGAAGAACGGGGGCTGGCGGTATGGCTATGGAAATATGTTCTATGTGGAATTAGTCAATCAGTATTTAACTGTTTCGCAGGTATCGGGAGAGCTGGCACAAAAGGTAATGAATGAAGCGTTGAAATATCAAGGCTGGAAATATGTGTATGGCGGTAGCAATCCCAACACTTCTTTTGACTGTTCGGGACTGACGCAATGGTGTTATGGAAAAGCTGGTATCTCCTTACCGAGAACGGCACAAGCACAGTATGACGCTACCCAACATCTTCCACTTTCGCAGGCAAAGGCTGGGGACTTGGTGTTTTTTCATTCTACCTATAATGCTGGAAGTTATGTAACACACGTTGGTATTCTCGTTTCGCCGACACAGATGTACCATGCAGGCAACCCGATAGGATATGCAGACCTAAGTAGTAGTTACTGGCAACAGCACTTAATCGGTGCAGGACGAGTAAAACAATAGAAAGGACTTGAAAATATGTTTAAGAAGAATAAGAAACAGACAGAAACTATCAAAGAACCAAAAGAAAAAAAGGTGCGTACTGTTAAGGTAGGCACACATAAGAAAGCCGTGATTGCGTTGTGGGTGGTACTTATTGCAAGCGTGAGCTTCGGGGTGTATAAGAATTTTACGGCTATCGACCAGCACACGACCCATGAAAAAGAAATCATTGAACTTCGCTTGCAGGACACCAACGGGATAGAAAATTTCGTGAAGAACTTTGCGAAGTCCTATTACACATGGAATAACAGCAAAGAAGCGATTGAAGCAAGAACGCAGGCAATCAACGGTTATCTGACAAAGGAATTGCAGGACTTGAATGTGGATACCATTAGAACCGATATACCGACCAGTTCCACGGTTACAGATGTGATTGTGTGGAATATCGAACAGTCGGGAACGGACACTTTTTCTGCCACCTACGAAGTAGATCAGCAGATAAAAGAGGGAGAACAGACAACAGCAATTAAAGCAACCTATACCGTGAAAGTCCATGTGGACGCTGACGGGGATATGGTAATCGTTCAGAACCCTACCCTTGCACCAGCAATCGAAAAATCAGACTATGAGCCAAAGACACCAGAAGCAGACGCAAGCGTGGACGCTGATACCGTAAATGACGCTACCTCATTTTTGGAAACATTCTTTAAGCTCTACCCGACAGCTACAGAAAAAGAACTTGCTTACTATGTATCGGGAAATGTGCTTGAACCTATCGGCAGGGACTACTTTTATTCTGAATTGGTAAACCCTATCTTTATAAAGGACGGCGACAATGTAAAAGTCAAGGTTGCCGTGAAGTTCCTTGATAATCAGACAAAAGCGACGCAAGTATCGCAGTATGAGCTTGTATTACATAAGGATAGCAACTGGAAGATTGTAGGTTAATAAAATATGGAAAGTTTGCTTGACATTCTTTGCTCGCAGGAGTATCATAAGATTAGAAAAGGAAAGTAAACTTTCCATTCGTTCAAGAAAGGGGTATGTTGTGAAAAATCGTTTAGAAGAATTACGAAAACAAAGAGGTATTAAACAAGAAGATTTAGCGACTGCTCTTGAAGTATCTCGTCAAACAATAGGCTCTTTAGAAAATGGACGCTACAATCCCTCTATTATGTTAGCCTTTAAAATTGCAAGGTACTTTCAAATGAGCATTGAAGAAATTTTTATTTATGAGGAGGAAAGTAAATGAAGCATAAGATACAAAAAGTAGAATTATTTGTCGGTGTAATAGTTCTTTTAGGTGGTTTACTAACTTATGGTTTAGGAGTACATCAACTATTACCTGTACCTCGTCCAGATTTGGTTGTCTATGGTACAACACTTATTGGAATAATATTGATTTTAATGGGGTGTGATATATTCAGTAAGCCGACAAAAGAAATGCAAATATTAGAAAATGATGAAAGAAATATCGCAATTACTAATGCTTCTCTTGCGAATGCTTATAAAGTAACACTTACATTATTGGTTCTTGTATTATTTGCTCTTATCTTTATGGGATATATGAGTAAAGTTGTATTTTTTTCGATAGTAGGAGTTATTGCTATCGGACAAATCACATGGGTTATAACAGCTCGTTATTTAGATAAGAAAATGTAGTCTTTTGAAAGGTGGAATTAACAATGAAGAAAAAATTACCATTTATCATTGAAATTATTATAGGCATAATCTTTATATGTTTTGGATATTTCGTTATTGATACTGACTACTACTCTACACTTTTTTATGCAATAGGGCTTGGTTTAGCTTTTGCTTCTGGTGTTCAATTATTGAAAATTTGTTATTATGAAATGCCAAAAAATAAAGAAAAATTGGAAAATATAAATAGAGAAAATCACATCAATAATGTTGATGAAAGAAAAGTATTTTTAAGAATGAAAGCTGGTTCTTTAGTGTATCAGATAATGACCTTCGTGTACTTGTTTGTTGCGTTTGTATTTGCGTTACTTCATATTGAAGCTTGGATTATAGGAGTTATCTTTGGGTTATTCCTACTGCAAACATTTTTAGGGATTGTTCTGTATAAACATTTTGAAAAACATTTTTAAAACATTCGCTAAATTATGATGAGGTAATACTATGATAGGACTTAAAAAACGAGATATTAAAAAAGCCTTGAAAGCAGGAGCAAAAGCTGGCGGTGTATCATTGGCTGATGTTCGGGCGGATATTGAAGCAACGATTGATGAAGCTATGAACAGCACCGACCCAGAAGTGCAGGCAAATTTCAAAAAGTATTTTGGAAATAAACGCCCTACACCAGAGGAATACATTTATACCATTACGAAAAAGACAAAGGTAAAATTATAATAAAAGGGTCGTGGAAATGCTTCACAGAATTGTGATCTGCATTATCACGGCTCTTTTACTCTCTGTTTACTTTCAAAACTGTAAGTGTAATTGAATACTGCCCTTGCTATAATTTAATTGTATTCCAAAACAAATAAATGTGGCAGGAAGAAAGGAGCGATTTTTAATGGAACACATTTTAAATTTAGAGCAAGTAAAAAAATACTACGGGGGTAACTCTGGAAATATCACAAAGGCAGTAGACGGTATTTCTATGTATGTAGATAAGGGCGAATTTGTCGCAATCATGGGAGCTAGTGGTTCTGGAAAGACTACCCTATTAAACTGTATCTCTACGATTGATACTGTAACCAGCGGACACATTACAGTCAATAATCAAGATATTACCAAAATCAAGGATAAAGATTTTGCTGATTTCAGACGTGAAAATCTAGGGTTCATTTTTCAAGATTTCAACCTTTTAGATACTTTAACGATTGGAGAAAACATTTCTTTATCATTGGTTATCAACAAACAGAACCCTACTGATATTGAGAAAAGAGTTCATGCTATCGCCGATAAATTGGGTATTCGTGATATTTTATCGAAATTTCCTTATGAAGTTTCTGGCGGACAAAAACAGCGTTGTGCTTGTGCTAGAGCCTTAATCAATGAACCGAAACTGATTTTAGCTGATGAACCGACGGGAGCTTTGGACTCAAAAGCTTCCAGATTATTACTGGAAACAATGTCTGAAATCAACAAGAAAATGCAGGCTACTATTTTAATGGTAACACATGACCCGTTTAGTGCGTCTTTCTGTGAACGTATTTTGTTCTTGAAAGACGGTAAAATATTCAATGAAATTTTCAGAGGGGAAAAAAGCAGAAAAGATTTCTTCAATGAAATACTGGATATATTAACCTTGCTCGGAGGTGAAGTGGGAAATGTTAGGTAAGTTAGCGTATAGAAATACAAAAAGAAATATTAAAGATTATTTGATTTATCTGATAACCGTTACTGCATCCTTTTCTCTTATATTTGCTTTTAATTTGGTGGCAAGTTCTGATGAAATTGTAAAGTTATGTTCCAGTATGGATGCATTTAAGAATTCATTGTTCGCTGTAAATATCCTTATTATTTTTGTGATATGCTTTTTGATCAACTATACAACGAAATTTATGTTTGAAAAAAGAAGTAAAGAATTAGGAACATATATGCTTCTTGGCATTAAGAAAAAAGAAATTGCCCACTTAGTTATAATTGAAAATATACTGTTGGGAATTTTAGCATTTGTATTAGCTATTCCTATTGGCTTTTTATTCAGCCAGTTTGTGTCGTTAGTAATTGTAAACTTACTGGGTATTCCAAAAACTCTCTTTATTTCTTTGAATTTTGTTTCTATTGGACTATTGATAATTTATTTTTTAACTATTTATGTTTTGGTTTTACTTAATCTATTAAGAAGAATAAGTAAAATGACGATACGTGATTTTCTTTACTTTGATAAACAAAATGAAAAGAAAATGTTCCGTGACAGTAAAAAAAGAAATGTCATTTTTGTTTTAAGTATTATTCTTGGTGCGATTTCTCTTTTTCTCTGGAATTCACGTTGTACTATGGATAATTTTAATAAGCAAGAAACACTTACCTATTTGATGGTAAGCGTAATCATGTTGATTATCAGCATTTATGGTATATCTACAACTTGTGCAGATATGTTCTTGACTGTTTTGTTAAAGAATAAAAAAATGAAATATCAAAATGATAATCTGTTTGTAGCAAGAACATTTGCTTCTAAAGCAAGAACAATGAGCTTCACATTTGGTACATTGTCTATGTTGATTTTAATTTCACTGCTGGCTCTGAATTATTCTAGTATCAACAAAGCTTCGTATGATATCAGCGTGAATTTAAATGCACCATATGATGTACAACTCTTTGATGATAAGCAGGTATTTGATGAATATATTCGAGTAATTGAAGAAGAATATACGATTGATAATACCATTGAGTACGACATTTATAAAGAGCCGAATCATCAGGTACAAAATTTTTTCCAATCAGAATATTATGATTTTGACCCAGTCTTGAAGTTAAGTGATTATAATAGATTACTAGAATTAAGAAAGATGCCGTTGCTTTCTTTAAATGATAACGAATACTATATAGTTACAAATAGCAAGTTTGCATATGAGGTTGAAGATAACAAAGATATTGAAACCATAACAGTAGCAAATAAAAATTTGAAATTAAAAGGATATGACACTAAGTCTTATTGGAACTCTATAACTAATACTGGCAGATTTGTTGTTGTACTTCCAGATAAATATGCTCAAGGACTTGAAGTATCAGAAAATCATTTGATTATAGATACAAAAGAAGATACAGACGCAGAATTAGAAAATAAGATAAAAGAAGATATGCAACATCAATTAGTAAAGGTTGATGAAAATGGAGAAATAAATGACGAATCGTATAGAGTAAACGTAAGAGGTGCAGAAATAGAACAACAAAAAGCAATGGTTGCAATAGTAGTCAGTCTGTTTATGTATATTGCATTTATCTTGATTTCCGCAGTAGGGACAATTTTGGCAGTTCAATCATTGAGCGACTCTACTAAATACAAATATCGCTACCTGACCTTGCGAAGATTAGGAATAAATGACAAGTCGCTATTTAAGACAATCAGAAAACAATTATTGATATTATTTTGTGTCCCTGCAATATCAGCAATATTATGTTCTTTCGTGATGATGTCGTCATTGAATAATGTGTATCAACAAATTTTGGGAGATAAACACCTTTATCTAATGTACTTTGGCTTGAATTTAATTATCTTCTTCCTAATTTATAGTATTTACTGGATAGCAACGTATATCGGTTTCAAACGAAATATCAATGAGGCGAGTTAGATTTTTCTAGCTCTCCTGCTGTGGAATTATTATAATGGTAAATCAAGGGGGTGTTGAAATGAGAATAGCAATTATCGAAGATGATGAAATCACTCGTTTGGAGCTTTCTAAATTATTGAACACACAAGGATATGAAACAGTTTTATTGACTGACTTTGGAAACCTGACAGATGAATTAAAGCAATATTCCATAGAACTGGTTCTGCTTGATATTAACCTGCCGTATGAGAATGGCTATGAAGTATGCAGGAAAATAAAACAAGTCATGCCAGTACCGATTATCTTTGTAACAAGCAGAGATACAAATGCTGACGAATTGAAAAGTATTCAAGTGGGTGGGATTGATTTTATCACAAAGCCATATGATACGCTTATTCTTCTTGAGAAGATCAAGCGTGCATTGCAGTTGTCAAACCCAAACAATTTCCGTGAGCTTGTCAAAAAAGATTGTACCCTTGATTTACACTTATCCATTTTGAAATATCAAGAGCAAAGCATTGAACTGACAAGAAATGAATTTCGTATTTTGTACTACTTCTTTATGAACGAAGATAAAGTTATTAGCAAAGAAGAACTATTGGAAAAGCTGTGGAACGACAAATATTATTTAGACGAAAATGTATTACTGGTTAATATGACTCGTCTAAAAAAGAAAATGAAAGAAATCGGTATTGTTCATTTATTGGAAAATATACGAGGAAAGGGTTGGAAACTGTGAGTTTTTTTACATTCTTAGAAGAAAAAATAACAGAGATATTGTTTCAGCTTTTCTTTCTTGCCTTAGTAGCATTTCTCTTGATTTTCTACGGTGTAGATATGCTATTTGTTGTATTGCTGGTAATTCTGTTCATCAGCATACAAGGGCTTTTTCAATGGTGTTTGTATCGGAAGAAACGTAACGCTTCACAACATATTATTGATTTAGTAGATGGACTGGAAGAAACCTATTATATTGCAGACGTTTTACCAAAGCCAAAAGAATTTCAAAATGAAGCCTATTACTACGCACTAAAAAAAGCCTGCAAATCTATGAATGATGAAATCGGCAAAATCACAGAAGAAAAGCAGGACTATCAAGAATATGTGGAAAGTTTCGCCCATGAAATAAAAATACCGATAGGAGCATTGTCTTTGACGTTTGACAATACAAAAAATTACACATTAAAAAAAGAAACAGACAAAATATTTCAGTTAGTGGAACAAATGCTCTACTATGCAAGAAGCGAAAATACGGAAAAAGACTATTTTGTAAAACAGTTGCAGTTAGACGAAGTGATACATAATGTCATTCTGAAATTCCGTCATTCGCTTATGGAAAGAAAAGCAATTATCAATATCCATGACATAGAAAATGTCATTTATACTGATGAAAAATGGCTGACATTCATTCTATCTCAAATCGTGCAAAATGCGATTAAGTATTTTGATAAGCAAGAAAATAAGCTGACGATATACAGTCAAGACAATGGTACAAATATATTGCTTGTGATTGAAGATAATGGTTGTGGAATAAAAGCGTCTGATTTATCCCGTGTATTTGAAAAAGGTTTTACGGGTTCAAATAGAAACAAGGCAAATGCAACGGGTATGGGACTGTATCTATCGAAAAAATTATGCGATAGGTTGGGCTTGAAATTGGATATTGCTTCTACGGAAAAAGAATATACAAGACTGACCATTACATTTCCAAAAGGAACAGTTCATAATTTTTCAGAGTAATTTGAAAACCATGCCAACATTGATACGGTGCTTTAAGTGGGCTTGCATTATGGAAAGCTTTAAGTACAATTCTTTGCAATCAAATTCCACCTAATAGAACACTATTTTTTACAGTAATAGACGATTGAATTTAGGAGTGATACCATGATAGGGCTAAAAAAACGTGATATAAAAAAAGCATTGAAAGCTGGTGCAAAAGCTGGCAGTGTATCATTTGCTGATGTTCGGGCTGATATTGAAGCAACGATTGACGAAGCTATGAACAGTACAGACCCAGAGGTGCAGGCAAATTTCAAAAAGTATTTTGGAAATAAACGTCCTACGCCAGAAGAATATATTTATAAGATTACCCAAAAGACAAAGGTTTAAATGTTTATCCCGCTTCCTGCGAAGCGGATTTGCAGTATAAACTATGTGATAGAACATTAAGTTTAAAAAATTACCCCACGTAACGTATTGCTTGTAACGCTACGTAATGACATAAAATGAAAACAGAAAAGAGGAAAAGGCTATGTCAAAATATACGACAGGAGAAATAGCAAAGCTTTGTGGAGTATCTGTTAGAACAGTGCAGTATTATGATGAACGTGGTATCTTAATACCTAGTGAACTTTCTGAAGGTGGCAGACGACTTTATTCAGAAGATGATTATAAAAAACTGAAAATCATTTGCTTTCTTCGTGATGCAGGTATTTCAATTAAAAGCATAGGAGAATTGTTATCTGAAAGTAATCCTAGCAGTGTTATTTCTGTTTTGCTTGAAAAGCAAGAGCAACTTCTTCAAAATGAAGTAAAAGAAAGACAAGAGCAACTTGCTATGCTAGAGGGCATAAAGAAAGCACTGAAAGGAATAGAAAATTTCTCTGTTGAATCAATCGGAGATATAGCTTATGCAATGGAAAACAAAAAGAAAATGAAGCAGTTACACGCAGTTCTGTTGATAACAGGTATTCCCCTAAATATAATTCAGTGGGTTAGTATTATTTTATGGATTACTACTGGAATACAGTGGTTATTTTGGGGATATATCTTGGTAGCGATTCCATATGCAATTTTTATAATACGATTTTTATCAAAAAGGATAGTATATATCTGTCCACAGTGTCATGAGATATTTAAACCTCATCTGAAAGAGTTTATTTTTTCAAATCATTCCATGACGCTCAGAAAACTGACGTGTACCAGTTGTGGATATCATGGTTTTTGTGTTGAAACCTATCGAGAGGAGGAAAAAAATAATGAATAATGTTACTGAATTTTTACCGTTTTTAGTACCGTTAGTAATCTCAGAATTAGCCCTGCTGGCGTATACACTTTATCATATTCTAACTCATAAGAGCTATAAAAGAGGTAATCGTACTTTATGGCTTATTGTTGTGATTGTTGGTATGCAATTTATTGGACCTATCCTTTATTTCTTGCTTGGGAAGGAGGATTCTTAACGTGGATATGCTTCGTATCACAAACTTAAAGAAACATTTTGGGGATAAAGAAGTTTTGACAGGGTTAAATTTATCTGTACCCGAACATAGTGTTTTTGGTTTTGTAGGGGAAAATGGTGCTGGCAAGACAACAACAATGAAAATAATCTTAGGGCTTCTAAAGTCGGACAGGGGTGAAGTATTTGTATCTGGTGAAAGGGTAAAATACGGACAAACTGCAACTAATCGTTATATTGGGTATCTTCCTGATGTTCCAGAGTTTTACTCCTTTATGACAGCAAGAGAATATCTTAGATTATGTGGAGAAAGTTTGGAAATGGGAAAAAACGACATTGAAAAAAGAAGTGATGAACTTTTAACTCTTGTTGGTCTTTCCAAAGAAAATCATCGTATTAGAGGGTTTTCAAGGGGAATGAAGCAACGACTTGGGATTGCACAAGCACTTCTTGGACGCCCCAAAATTTTGATTTGTGATGAACCGACTTCTGCACTCGACCCGATTGGAAGAAAGGAGATACTTGATATTCTACTTTCTTCCAAAAAACAGACAACGGTATTGTTTTCAACACATATTTTATCTGATGTTGAACGAATCTGCACAGATGTTGCTTTTTTAAATAATGGAAAAATAGCTATGCAAGGAGCAGTTGCCGATTTAAAAAATGTGTGTTCTTCACACGAATTTATTGTGGAAACAATAAAAGCAGACGACGCTGAATATCTTTCTAGTGTATTCACAGACGCTCAATTAACCGCAAAAGATACTCTTTTATTCTTGGGCGAACAATTTAAAATGTTTGAAGTGCTTGAATTTATTACAGAACATAAAATATTAATTTCTAAAATCGAGCGTGTTGAACCCTCACTAGAATCTCTATTTATGGAGGTGGTGTCAAAGTGAAATCGTTTATTGCTTTTTTAAAAAAAGAAGTTTTTGAATGTATCAGAAGTGGAGAACTTACATTTTTCTGTATTCTGTTTTTGATTTTTGGCATTATGAATCCAGCAATTGCAAAACTTACGCCGTGGATGTTAGAAACGCTTTCTGATTCTTTGGCAGAACAGGGAATGATGGTTACAGAAGTTACAGTGAATGCTCTTACGTCGTGGACACAGTTTTTCAAAAACATTCCTATTGCGTTAATTGTATTTGTGTTTCTGTATAGCGGAATATTTACAAAGGAATATGAAACAAATACTCTTATACTTATTTTAACTAAAGGACTATCTCGCTATAAAGTAGTATTTGCAAAATTTTTTGTGATGTTTACAATGTGGACGATTGGGTATTTGTTATGCTTTGCTGTAACTTATGGATATAACGCATTTTTTTGGGATAACAGTATTGCTGTTGGACTACTGCCTGCTATGGTACATTGGTGGTTGTTTGGGGTATGGATAATAGGTCTTATTGTTTTATTTTCCGTTCTTGTTAAAAGTTATACGGGAGTGCTTTTAGGGACTGGTGGCAGTGTTCTAGGTGTGTATCTTATTAGCTTTTTTCCTAAAGCTTGGAAATACACTCCGACTACTCTAATGGAAAGTGCTTCTTTGCTGATTGGTACTAAATCTATTGAAGATTATGGAATTGCAGTCCTTATAACTATTTTATTGGTCGTTATTTGTTTGATTGTAAGTATTACTGTAATGAATAGAAAACAGTTATAATGTTTAGACTTTCAAGTTATATTATTATATTACTTTTTGATGATTATTTATTTTAATTGGCATAGGTGGAAAAAATATGTGATTTGATTTTTATAACAGTTTCCTTTCAAAACTACACTAACATTATTAAGGTGCTTTAAGGGGGATTGTATTATGGAACATTTTAAGCGAAATTCTATACAATCATACACTACCTAACAGCTTTTTATTAAAAACTGAATATTTTATAGCTTTAATAGCTCGTATAAAACTATATGTTTTGTGCGGGCTTTTTTCATGCCTAAAAAAATTTTTAAATTTTTTCGGTTTCAACTTAGCAAATCACACCTGCCGTTCCCTATATGGTGCGGAAAGAGGGATAACCACTTTTCACGTCGTAACGGAAAGGGGGTGCGATTGATGAAACCGTCTGACTTCCAGAAAACAGTTCAATGCCGTTTTGAAAGTTGTTTGAAGAAAGTTGTCCGACATGTTGTTAAGGACTATCAGAAGAAATTAAAGCGACGACAAAAGGAAGAAACGCTTTTTTGTGAACTTCCAGAAATCGTTGTAGAAAGTCTGGCTGTCTGGGACGACTATGATACGGACTATACGATTTTCAATGTATGCGGTAGTGATATTCGTATTTGTGATGATGAACTGGCAGAAGCCTTGAAACATTTGTCTGAGCGTAATCGAGAAAATTTGCTGATGTATTATTTTTTGGAAATGAGCGATACCGAGATTGCAAAAAGACAAAATATTTCAAGAAGTGGTGTTTTTCAAAACCGACACAATTCACT
>NZ_JAOQJU010000030.1:0-29119 GCF_025567385.1 Dorea acetigenes | reverse complement strand
TGATATTGCCTTAGAAATCGAAGAAGAATAACAAGCAGTAACCGCAGAGCATGATTGGTTCAATCCCCTCTTTCCTGCTCTGCACCTGTTTTTACATGAAAGCAACACGCTTTCGCCACAGCTCTTTGACAACTGAATAAAGCAGACAGATACGTTTGTGAGATAGCGAGCCACGGGGACTGTACGCCACGACCTTTTCAAAAGAAAGCGAGCGACCCACGCAGTGATCCGAGAGCGACTGTTGGAAAAGTCGTTTTGCCACGACCTATCCTCACAGAATAATGATACGTCCGCATGGTGCGGTTCTGCCCACAAGAATGGGAATAGTTGAGATACTAATGGAGCTTTCCAAAGCCGTCTGTCTGCTTGTAAAAAACAACACACAGTAAAGGGGGTGCATAGATTATGAACAATACTGATGTGCCTATCTGGGAAAAATATACACTGACGATTGAAGAAGCGTCTAAATACTTCCGCATTGGCGAAAAAAAATTGCGTAAATTAGCCGAAGAAAATATTGACGCTGGCTGGGTTATCGTGAACGGTAATCGTATTCAGATTAAGCGAAAACAATTTGAAAAAATCATAGATACATTGGACGAAATCTAATGTCATTGAGCCGTAGATATGGTATAATAAAGTATAGCGTATCACGGCTCATTCCATGACGGAAAGGAGCTTTACACTATGTCTAATGTAAAACGAAAAGACAGTAAAAATCGCAATTTGCGTAATGGAGAGAGCCAGCGAAAAGACGGAAGATACGTTTATAAATATACCGATATATACGGAAAGCCACAATTTATCTATTCTTGGAAACTTGTACCGACAGACAAGACACCTGCTGGAAAGCGTGATGATATTTCATTGAGGGAAAAAGAAGCACAGATAAAAAAAGACCTTAACGACGGTATCGACACAGTCGGCGGTAAAATGACAGTCTGCCAGCTTTACGAGAAAAAGAACAGCCAAAGAAAGAACATCAAGAGGGCTACCGAAAAGGGACGACAGTATCTTATGAACGCTCTGAAAAATGACCCATTGGGTATGAGGGCGATTGATACTGTTAAGCAGTCGGACGCTAAAGAATGGGCTATCAGAATGAGTGAAAAAGGATATGCCTATACAACAATTGATAACTATAAGCGTTCCTTGAAAGCGTCATTTTACATGGCGATACAAGACGACTGTATCAGAAAGAACCCATTTGAATTTAAACTAAGTGATGTTCTGGAAGATGATACAGAGCATAAAGTTATCCTTACACCAGAGCAGGAAGAACGCCTGCTTGCCTTTATGGAAAAGGATAAGATTTACAGCAAGTATTATGATGAGGTTGTGCTTCTGTTGGAAACGGGACTTCGTATTTCTGAATTTTGCGGACTGACGACGCATATTGATATGCAGAACAAAATACTCAATATAGACCACCAGTTATTGAAAGACAGCGAAATCGGCTACTATATTGAAACGCCAAAAACCAAAAACGGAAAACGGGAACTTCCATTGACAGAACGGGCTTATCAAGCAATCCAAAGAATACTAAAGAACAGAGGAAAGGCACAACCGCTGATTGTAGGTGGTTACAGCAATTTTCTATTCTTAAACCGTGAGGGCTTGCCTAAGGTTGCAGGAAACTATGAGGGTATGGTGCGAGGGCTGATTAAGAAGTATAACAAATATCACACGGACAAGTTACCGAACATCACACCACATTCATTCCGACATACTTATTGTACGAATATGGCAAACAGAGGAATGAACCCAAACACCCTGCAATATCTCATGGGACACGCCAACATAACCATGACACTTGGCTATTATGCACACGGTACATTTCAATCTGCAAAAGCAGAACTGGAAAGACTGGCTTGTTAATATCGGAGCGTATATTTACTACTCATTTACTACTTTTGGTTGCATTTTCATGCTGGTAAATGCCAGCTTATGCAAGGTATCTTCCGAAAAGAAAATACCGATAAAGCCCTAAAATACGGGATATATCGTCATTTACCAACTTATGAAAAGATAATCAGAAATTTAGTAAGTTTTTTACCTAAATAATCACTTAATTTATGCACTTCTCCGTTCTGATCCGGCAATTCAAACTCCGGTGCTTTTATTCCTAACTCTAACATTTACTATTCCTCCGCTTTTGTACTTTCCACCTGTTTTCTTGTTCTTTTATTGCCTGAAATCATTTTATGACCAGAATAGACTGCCATAATCATGCATATCAGAGAGCCAAATGCAAAGTATTTGTGTGCTGCTTTTAACCCTTTATATCCTGTATAAAAAGTTCCAATCATTGTGATTAAAGCTCCTACTGACCAATATTTATGTGCTTTCATGTAATTCCTCCATTTTTTCAGTGTATTCAATTCTAATTATACGCTACCATATTCCTATGTCAATTTGATAATAGAGCACTCCTATAAAATTTTTCAAAATATCATTGTCAAAACTATGTTTTGTTATCCTTTAATTTATCTTTGAAATAATTGACAAAAAGCTTGCTTTCAGGAGATTACTATTTAATCTCTTTTCCATCTATATATAGTTGAAATTTATCAGGATTATTGACAACATCATAGTCCTTTCCGTATTCTACAGGTCTATATTCGGCTGTCATTACCGATTCCCCGTCTTCAATATCCTCTTTCCATAAATAGATGTTCATATCAATGCTCGTCGCATATCCTCTATCTGTGGAGAATTTTGTCGAATGAAAAGAATCATCCTTGTACATCTGCAAAAGTTTTCTTGCAAACGCTTCTCTATCCTCAATATTTTTCCGGTTAGCAACCACGGTAATATTTACATCTAGATTTACGGAAAATGTTCCAACTACATCCGGTTCGCCTTCCTTATGACCAGATTCAGATTTCCCATAAATACTTCCTGCAGCAATTATCAAGATCACTGCTCCTGAAATCAATGCAATTATCTTTTTCTTCATCTTTTTATTTTCCTTTTAGTTTTTTTACTGCGTAATTGATTACTTCTTCCGGTGTAGGTCTTTCTCCTTTAAGTGTCATTTTCTTCCATTCTTCCTGCACAGCCGGATCAGGATTATCAAATCCTGCATCTATGGCTATCTGCATTTCTCTGCGTACTTCTTCTGGTGTTGTGTTGTACTTTTCTGCAATCTTCTGATAAATAGTTTTCTCTCTCATTCATTTTCCTCCGATATATAATTGGAATTATGTCTTGTTCTATAGAACCAATTTAGCATATTTCTATTATCATGAAAAGACACTTTACAATTTAAAGCGGAATAAAAAGTCAAAAAAAAGAAGAGCTACTTGCTCTTCCCATTTTGTCATATTACTCTTCCAATAATGTATGAATTACTTTGATAATTTTTTTCTGCTCTTTGATCGGAAGTTTTTCTATTTTCTCTGTCAGCTCATTGGTAACACCTGTAACTGAATGTGCCACAACATCAATCAAAAGAGTATCTGCAGAAACATCTAATGCATTTGCAATTGCAACAAAGGTATCCAATTTTGTAACTTTCAAGCCTCTCTCTATTACACTCACATGCGTCGGACTTAAATTTACTAATGCAGCCAGTTCCTCTTGCGTGAGATTTTTTGCTTCTCGTGCTGATTTGATTCGCTGTCCTACTGCCTTCAAATCCATCGTAACACCTCCTCCAGAACGAATAATCGTTCTGGATTTAGTATACTTGTGGATATCTTAAATATACAGAATCGCAAAGCCAAGTTCTAATTCTACAGAACTATATTTCAAGATTTTCTTTGCATATTCGTAAAATAGAGTTATGATTGAAGCAGCTAAATCAAAGGAGGTATCAAATCATGAAATCACATAAATACTGGTCCCTAGGCGCACTTTTCTGTATGTTGGGATGCATTTATTCTGGAATCAGAAAATCTATGACTGCACATAAATACTTTGCCTATTCTTCATTGCTTTGTATGGGCATGTCCATTTATTCCGGTCACAAACTGGTTTCTCCAAAGAAGAAAAAAATCACTGAATCAAACAATAGTGAAAATAATTGAACAAAAAATTGACCTCTATTCATCAAAGACAAAGTTGCTGGAGAGTTTTTTCCCTCCAACAACTTTCTTCATCTTTAAGCCATTGAAACACAATACTGTCCAATCAACTTCATCCAACTATTATATTTATTCTTTTCACACACCTTTCGGCAAATTTCATTTTCCATCAGTACACAGAACATCTTATCATAATCAAATGCCCAAACAGCACCATTCACATGGTTTTCCACTGCTTTCTGATCTATGCTTTTCAAGCGTGTGACCATTTTCTCAATTTCTCCATTTCCCAAGTTACCGATATTTTTGCAGATAAACCGAAAGAAATTCAACGTTGCATATTCGTCATGCCAATGGAACTCTTCTGGATTGTTTTTTATTTTACTGGCTCGCTGCTGTTCTTTGATTATCTGAGCAGCTACACCTTTCATCGAATCTTCGTATCTCATATTACTCACCTACTCTTCCTCTACGCCCAGTGACGGTTTAAATCTTTTATCCTTTGCCTGCGGTACCACGATCTCATAAAAATAAAATCCTAAATATCCAAGGGCCTGCTTCTTCATTTTATAAAATGAAGTCCTGCCTACTCCTAACTCCTGTTGTACTTCCACGTCTGTCTTATTATAATGACTGCAAAAACAGGAATGAAGAACCTCACTGAGCATCACACCATTCGGTGCATAGAACTTTACCAGTGTCATTCCACGATAGATCATATCTGACAAGCCGTAAATGATCATCAGGTTATTCATTTCCCGGTGCATCTTTGGCACATCTAACTGATTGTTATAAATACTCAGATAACTCAACGCATATGCCATATCTTCATTGATTTTCTCCTGGCACTCCATATCCAGTTCTTCTAATACAATCTGATTTTCCAAAATCAATTTCTGATAGCTTGTCATCAGTTCTTTGATATCTGTATAATGTCTCTCCATCGTTACTTCCAGATAATCCTGCGCATGGCTTGCCATCTGGAAGGTAATCTCTTTCATTGATTTAATTGCATAATCTCTGTCTGTCATCAGTTTCAAAATCTCCTTATCATCATCACACTAACTGGCGGTCTTTCAGACCAGTTCGCTTTCCCCATGATTTTGATGGGAAGCAATTACTTACTACAACTTGCAGAAGCGGATATCCAAAAGGCATTGTGGGAGCTGCCTTTGCTGACCGGAATCCCTCTTCTTATGTAAAACCTGCAGGAATATAAAGGGAAAGTGACTATCCCTGCCGGTTAATAATCCAAATAATATCGTCTATACCAATCTCTCCTTATGCTGTTTTTCTCTCCATAAACCATTTATCCACTTCGTAAAACAAGTGGCTTTCCTGCCCCTGTATCATACAGGTGTACATCATTCCTACACCGCCTGCCTTTCTGCTGGCGCATCGCTCGATTTTCAAAATTCTGTCAATGCTATACTTTCTTCCATCCTCCCATGTAAAAAATATGGGAACCAGCTGTCCGTCTTTACGAAACTCTGCTACTACATCTACATATACTTTGTTCATGCCGACACCTCACTATAAAATCTCAATTGCTCTTGGCGATGCCGGGATTCTGCGGATATATCCATTTAACTCCAACTGCTTGATTCTGGAAAATGCTGATGATGTTGATTTCACCCCGATCAATTTTCCAAATTCCCGTACTGTCGGCGGATATCCATGCTCCTTCGTATAATCCAAAATACACTGATAACTTTCTTTCTGTTTTCTGGTTAATGCTTTTTTCAAATCTATCCCTCCAATTATCCATGAAAATAACTGTGTGGATGGATCGTGTGCGTACCAGCGTCTAAGTGGGATAAGACTTTATCCTGATACATTGCCGCTCGCTGTATACTGAAATAACCAAACCGTCGTCTGATCTCATCTACAGTACGATCCAGCTTCTCTAACTTTTCCTTTTTCTCCTGATTTCCAAATAAATCCAACTGCACGGGAATATCATCTAACACAAGATCCGCAGCTCGGATTCCCAGGCTTCTAATGGGATATTCCCATTTGTAATTATCTTTAAATAGCTGAAATGCTGCAGTTACAATCTCGTTTGTAATATTCGTTGGCTGTCGTAAATGTATCTGTCTGGAAAAACTATACAATCCATTATCTCGAACTGTAATTTCTACTGTTTTGCATTTAAATCCATGTTTCCGCAATCGTGCAGCTACACTTTCTGCCAATGCTATTTGAATGATCCATACATCCAGATCATTTTCCAGATCTCTCGGTGTTGTAGTGCTATTACCTATCGACTTTACTGGTGCTTCATATCCTTCCTTGCAAACCGGATCTTCATCCCAGCCATTTGCGAAAGCCCATAATACATTTCCTATTTTTCCAAAATGACTCTCTAACAACTTTTCGTCTGATTCCGCAAGTTGCCCGATTGTCCGGATTCCAAGTTTTTGCAATTTCTTATTTGTCTGTCTTCCGACATAAAGCAAATCTGACGCTGGAAGCTGCCATATCCTGTCTTTATAATTTTCTCGATTAAACTCTGTGATTGCATCCGGCTTTTTATAATCTGAACCAAGTTTCGCATAAATCTTATTCCAGGAAATTCCAATACTTACCGTTACACCCAATTCGTATTTAATCCGATGGCTGATTTCTCTTGCAATCGTCATTCCGCTTCCTTTCAGATTTCTGCTGTCCGATACATCCAGCCAGGCTTCATCAATTCCATATGGCTCGATCTTGTCCGTATACTCCGAATAGATTTCTCTTGCCATCTTTGAAAATCTCAAATACAAATCCATCCGTGGTGGTACAAATATGATTTCCGGACAAATCTGTTTTGCCTGCCATAATGCCATTCCGGTCTTTACACCTTTTTGCTTTGCAATATAATTTGCTGTCAGCACAATCCCATGTCTGGCTTCCGGATCGCCACCGACTGCCAGCGGCATTCCGGCAAATTCCGGATGATGCAGCATTTCTACACTGGCATAAAAACAGTTCATATCACTATGCAGGATCACACGCTCACTCAAACTTTTTACCTCCCAGCTGTTTCCTTCAACATGATGTCTTATCAATTTTTGTATGTTTAGTATATATCGACATTCCGGAGATAGTCAAGTAACATCTTGGTTGTATTTTCTCCATTTCGGAGATTATTGTTGATTTTATTTCTGACATACGGTATAATGCATATAGAAAATTCAAATAGAAATGAGGCGAACAAATGCGTGATTTCGGGGAAATATTAGCAGAAAATAGAAAAAAGAAAGGATACTCTCAATCAGATCTTGTAGACCTGCTTTCTCAGGAAGGTATTCAGGTCACTACAAAAGCAATCTCCAAATGGGAGACCAATGCACGAGAACCAGCTTTACATGTTTTCCTGACACTTTGCCAGTTACTTGATATCGAAGATATATATGAATCCTTCTTTGGAGAAAACCCATATAACATTATGAGTGGATTGAATGAAGAAGGCAGAAATAAATTGATTGAATTTGCTGATATTTTGAAAGCTTCTAAAAAGTTTTCTCCACTGTCTGCAAAAATTATCCCATTCCATCATCCTGTAGAAATTACCTGGGAACCAGTTTCTGCTGGTACTGGAAATTATCTGGAGGATTCTGTAAAAGAAACCTATGATGTAGGACACCTTGCTCCTGAGCAGACTGACTTTGGTGTACGGATTTCCGGTGACAGTATGGAGCCACTTTATCATACAGACGATGTTGCATGGATTCAGAAAAAAGATTCTCTTGCTAATGGTGAAATTGGAATCTTCTATCTCAACGGCAATACTTACATCAAGGAATTACACGATGAGCCAGATGGTGTTTATCTGATTTCTTTAAATCAAAAATATCGTCCTATCCAGGTTTTGGAATCTGACTCTTTTAAGATTTTTGGAAAAGTAATCGGGAAATGCAAAGGTGCAGAAATTCCGGGATTCCATTAAATTTCAACAGCAGGTTCATGATCCTGCTGATAACAATAAGCAAAGGAAGTGATTGAATGGCAATCAATAATACACTAAAAGATATTCGTGAAGAACGGAATCTCATTCAAGCAGATTTGGCTGAAGCCATAGGTTCCTGCAGCCAGACTATAGGCCGCATCGAACGTGGAGAACGTAATCCCTCTCTTGAGATTGCAATCCGGCTGGCACATTACCTGAAAGTGCCTGTAGAAGATATTTTTCAGGTTGAAGACTAGAAACACAACTGCCAGAAAACCGAGGAGTAAAATCCCCGGTTTTCCTTTTCTCAAAAATCAGTGTAATCCTTTTACGAAGTCCGCTGCGTTTTTCATATCTTCTTCATTCGGATGGTCTTTAGCAATACCTCCAACCAGTTTAAATGGTCCGAATGTGTCATACCCTTTACAGCCAAATTTTCCAACCACACTGGCATGTCTTTTATCCAAAATCTGCTCTATGGTTTTATAATTCGCACTCCCGCCATAAGTACAGATCAGAAATATCTTTTTGTCGTCCGGTAGATTCTTCTCTGCAAATTCCAATATCGACTGATGAAACTTTGAAAAATAGATTCCTGATGCAAACCCAATCATATCATAACTGCTCAGGTCTGCATCTGGCTGTTTCACAGCATCAATCAAATCCACCTGACATTCTTCTGCGATCCTCTTTACTAATTTTTCTGTATTTCCATGATGCACAGATGCGTATACTATCGCTGTTCTCATTTTTCTTCCTTTCTGTCTGCTCCGTCAATCAGGTCATAGCTCATATCCAAAAAGTCCAATATCTTCGCTTCACTGACTGAACCATCCAGTAAAATTGTGATCCAGTGCTGTTTGTTCATATGGTATCCTGGCAAAAATCCAAAGGTCTGAATAATCATACTTGTCATTTCCGGATCACATTTTACATCCATAATATCGACAAATTCATTTCCTTCTAATCCTAGTTTGCATTTTTCAACGCTCATGACCACAGCATACCATTTTCCATTCTTATGTCGCAACACAGCATTATCTGGTGATTGTGCCCATAAATACTCCGGCATCGTACCATACTGTTTCTTCACATATTCAAAAATTTCTTCTTTCTTCACAATCTATTCAACTCCTGATTCTCCTGATATCCTGCCCATAATCATACCATATTTTCACTTCCCGTGCTACCTGCCAAATTCTTTTGCATTTTCCCGGTTCTCCTGACTTTAACTAATAGAGGGGTAAAACAGCAAGGACAGGAAGTGAGGATACACTTCCGGGAAATCCCAATTTAGGGTACCCTGCCCTAAATTGAAAAACGTTGAAAGCAACGATACTACTGTCCTCTCAGAAAGGAGAACCCACCAATGGCTGAAAGAAAGAGAAACAAAGAAATCCATTTTTATGTCACCGAAGAAGAAAGGAAGCTTATACGCAGGAAGATGATAGAATCAAAAACCAAAAACATGGGAGCTTATCTGCGTAAGATGGCAATCGACGGTTACATCGTCAACACCGATACCACCCCACTGAAGAAACAGTATGAGGAAATGCACAAGATTGGTGTAAATATCAACCAGATTGCAAAAAAGGTAAATACCACCGGAGATCTATATCCAGAAGAAATGCAAGAATTGAAAGAGATGGTGAAAGAATTATGGCGTATCTTAAAATCTTTCCCATTAAGGTAACTGACAAGAAAGCTCTGGACTATATTACAAATCCAGATAAGACAGATGAAAAACTGTTAGTTTCCAGTTTTGGCTGTTCCCCGGAAACTGCAGATCTTGAATTTTCTATGACAAGAGAAATGGCAAAAAAGAATGGAATGGATAAAGGCGATAACCTGGCATTTCATCTGATCCAATCATTTAAACCTGGAGAAGTTGATGCCGAAAATGCCCATCGCTTAGGTCAACAATTTGCTGACGAAGTGCTGAAAGGAAAATATGAGTACGTGATCAGCACACACGTTGACAAAAATCATATTCACAATCATATCATCTTCAACGCTGCAAGCTTTGTTGATCATCACAAGTATGTTTCCAATAAGCGGAGCTACCATAAACTCTGCAGAATCAGTAATCGTATCTGCCATGAAAATGGACTTGCCACCAGCATGCCAACCGGAGAAAAAGGTAAAAGCTATAAAGAGAACATGGAATATCATCGTGGCACCAGTTGGAAAGCCAAGCTACGTGTCGCAGTTGATAAATCAATCTGGACTTCCATCAACTATGAGGAATTTCTGCAAAAGATGCAGTTAGCCGGATATGAAGTCCGGCAGGGAAAGCACCTGTCCTTCCGTGCACCGGAGCAGAAGAACTTCACTTATATGAAATCTCTCGGAAGCTATTATTCCGAAGAAAATGTTCGCATCCGTCTGGCTAAAAATCGTAGCAAAGTAAAAACTCCAAGACATCTGTCCAGAGAAGCTCGCTTGTATATCAATATCTCCACTTATGTCACAACTGGAAATCGAGAGGGATTTGAACGATGGGCAAAGCTCAATAATCTAAAAGAGGCAGCCCGCACCTTCAACTATCTTTCCGAAAATAACTTGCTGAATTATGACGATTTCAGGCAGCATGTATCTGACATTGAAGCTTCTGTGAAAGTTGCCGACCAAAGAATAGCACAAATCAACAGTGAGCTGAGCACGCAGAAAGTCATTCAGAAACACTGCGATTCTTACCGGCTTTGTCGTAAAGTAATTGAAGATTGTAAATCTGCTAAAAATCCAAAAGCATACCGCACCAAACATCAGGCAGAATACCAGCTCCACGATTCACTAAAAAAAGAGCTTCAGGATCTCGGTATCACCAAAATCCCAAGCTCTAATAAAATCCAGAAGCGGATTGAAAATCTTGAATCTGAACAGGATGCTACTGTCCGGGAAAAACAGGAATTGCAGAAAAAGCAGAAAACCCTAGAGATCATTCAGCAAAATTTCACTGTACTGCTCGATGCTCCAGAGATCAGTTCAGACTTACTTCCGGCAAAAAAGGAACCTGTTTCTGTCACAAGAGAAAAATAAGATTGCACTGGCAACTCACTCATTTTCTTCCAAATCTTCCCAAGGTTTCAAATCCTTTTCCTCCCAGGTGACACCATACGGTGCACCTCCGGAGGTATAACCAGCAATACAGAAAAATCGGTCATCTTGCAAGATCTCTTCTTTGGTCAGATTATCTCTTGCTTCTTTTTTCCGTTTTGCTCGCCTCTGTTTCCTCTTTTGTTTCGCAACAGCTGCTTTTTCTTCCGGCGTTTTCCTATGTCCTTTTGCCATAAGTGTTTCTAGTGTAATTCCACTCTGAATGTCTTTGAGTATACGAGTTTCATACCCTGTTTCACGTTTCTCAACAATTCTATAGTATGATGAACATAAAAGATTCGGTGAATCAACATTGTACTAATACTTTTTTTCAACCGAAGTTTTCAATTTTTCAAAAGCTTCTTCACTGATTACATGTTCTATCCGACAGGCATCTCTTTCTGCAGTTTCCCGATCAACCCCGACAGCTACAAGCTGCTCCGTAAAGAACTGATGGCGTTCATAAATTTTCTCGGCAACCTCCCGCCCGGCATTAGTCAGATTGAGGTATCCATCTTCATCGACAGTCAGGAAACCGCCATTCTTTAACACACCTACTGCATGGCTGATGCTCGGTTTACTGAATCCCATGTGCCGGGCAAGATCAATGGATCGGACCATACCCTGCTTCTTTTGAAGAATCAGCACAGCCTCCAGATAATCCTCCCCGGACGCATGAATCTTCATCGGTTCCTCCTTTATGCAAGGCTCCAGCCGGAAGCCTTTTTACGGATATTTACAAAATCCTGATAAATCCCGGCTTTTGCCATAAGCTCGTCATGGGTTCCCTGTTCGCTGATCCGTCCATCAGAGATCACCAAAATCTGATCTGCCTGACGGATGGTATTCAGGCGATGTGCAATCACAAGTAATGTTTTACCCTTTACCAGCTCATTGATTGCCTCCTGGATATAGCTTTCATTATCGGTATCAACACTTGCAGTCGCTTCATCCAGAATGACAATCGGTGCGTCCTTCAAAATGCATCGGGCGATAGAGATTCTTTGCTTTTCGCCGCCGGACAGAGTAGCGCCGCCTTCACCGATGACTGTCTGGAATCCATCTGGCAGCGCCATGATAAAATCATAGCAGCGGGCTTTTTTTGCAGCCTCATAGACTTCTTCCTCGGTAGCGTCCGGTTTACCCATGCTGATATTGTTGTAAATGGTATCCTGGAACAAGTACACCCTCTGGAAAACCATGCTGATCTGTTCCATCAGTTCGGCGAGAGGTACATCCCGAATATCTGTACCACGGATTGTCACTTTGCCGGATTTCACATCCCACAGCCGCGCCAGAAGGTTCGCAATCGTGGATTTGCCACCGCCAGACGGTCCCACAAGTGCGGTCATGGTATTCTTCTGCATAGAGAAGCTGATGTTGTGCAGGACTTCCTTGTCCTGATAGGCGAAGCCCACATCGCTAAATTGTACTTCTGGCTGATCCGGCTGTGCCTGTGACAGAATATGTTGATTTCCGTTATCGGGAAGTTCGGGCTCGTCCAAAACAGCTTCAATGCGGTCTAATGCGGCATTCATCACGGTCAGTCGGGTTGCTTCTCCATAAAGAGCTTTCAGAGGTCCAAAGAGATCAAAGACAAACAGCAGCACGCCCAAAAGATAAGCCAGGGAGAGTACGCCTTCCTGATGTAAAAAAACGGATAAATCGAAGATAGCGGCAATACCCACGCCATAGAGAATGTTTAAGCCAGTGGTCCACGGTGTCATTTTCTGCTCAAACTTCGTATTGACATCCCTTGATTTTTTGAAGTTTTCCGTTAATTCGTCAGATTTTTCTCCGAGCAGATTGTAACTTTTGATAACCCCAATTCCTTCAGCAAAAGACAAGACCGCATCCGTCAAATTCTCGCTTTGGTTTTGACGCCCGACAGCCTCCTTGAAGGAAACCTTATTCATATATTTTGCAACCAGTGATGCCAGCAAGGTAATGATTACCGCAATCAGCCCAAGTCTCCAATCCAGTACGAACATAAAAACAGCTAAAACCAAAGTAGACAGCATATAGCTCATCATGTTGCCAATGGTACTCATAGAAACTTCCTCAATGAATACCATATCCGTACTGAGAACAGAGCTGATTTTTCCAATATTCCCCGATGTAAAGTAACCCATCGGCATTTTTCTTAAATGATTTCCCAACTCCATCCGTTTATCAGCAAAGATCATAAATCCAGCGGCACTTTGCAGACGGTCGCTCAAATAGTGAACCACTGTCTGAACCACTACAACAGCTAATAATCCAAGTCCGACAAACAGACAGGTCTTTCCAGTCAGCGTATTATCAGCAAACCCGGCCAAGACAATAAACGCCATGAAGATCGGCATTTTGGAGAGAATGGACTCGACAAATGCACATAGAAATGCAGCCTGAATACGGCTTTTATACCTCCCGGAGAGGTTCAGGATTCTTGAAATCAATGCAAACATTTATCTTCCCTCCTTTGCAGTAGATACTTTCCACTCGGCGCTGTCCTGAGCCGCTTTCCACAACTTTTGGTATTCTGGGCAAGCTTGAATCAGCTCCTGATGTTTTCCGGTTGCCACCATCTTTCCGTGATCCATAACGCATATTTGATCTGCGTTCATTATAGCGGGAAGTTTGTGAGCGATAACTACCAAGGTTTTTCCCTCCACCAGCTCCGCAATAGCAGCCTCCATTTTTTCCTCATTTTCTGGATCAGCATAGGCCGTGGCCTCGTCAAGCACTACAATCGGGGCATCCTTCAATATTGCCCGCGCCAGGGAAATTCGCTGGCGCTGCCCCCCGGAAAGCATTTTCCCCGCATCGCCCGCCATGGAGTGAATACCTTGCGGCAGCTTTTCCAGAAACTCCATACACCGGGCTTTCTTCGCCGCCTGCATTACTTCCTCATCGGTAGCATCCAAACGTCCAAGACGGATATTTTCCAGCAGGGAGGTGTTAAACAGGTACTGATCCTGAGCCACATAGGAAATGCGGCTGTTCAATGCCTCCAGGCTCATATCACAAAGTTTCTGCCCGCCAATGGAAATGCTCCCTTTCTGCGGGTCATAGTAGTGGATCAACAGTTTTGCAAGGGTGCTCTTGCCAGAACCGGATTCACCAACTAGGGCAGTTTTTTGTCCTGCTTGTGCCACAAAGGTAATATCGTGGAGGACTTCGTTTTCCGCTATTATCGGTTTCCCATCTGGGCCAGGCTGTGTCGTCTGATACGCAAAGGAAACATGATCGTAAGAAATGTTAAAATCCTGTCCGTGGAAATCATCCTCAGCAGCTTGCAGCGGTGCCGTATTTAACATCTGTTCAAGTGCCGTGATCTTATAATTCAGATTCGGAATCGTCTCCATAAAGCCCAGTGCTTTCAGGAGAGGAATCCCAATGCTGAGGGAAAGGCAGAGGACTAAAATCAAATCAGGTAAAGTGCTTATGCCACAGAGAACAAACCATGCCCCAAGAGGCAAAGTCAGAATAACAGTGCAGGGCAGTAGACTTCCGTATATCGCCATCCAGGGCCAGGCGGCCTTATACCATGCCAAGGTATAATCCCGATAGTCCGTTACATCCTTGCGGAAGTTCTCGTAAGATTCGCTCTCCCGGTTGAAAACCTTGACAACCTCCATACCATTGATGTACTCAATGATCGTGTTGTTCATTTTCTGTGCAGACTGATAGTAGGGACCCATGCGCTTCATTCCAACAGAGTACATAATGACCATGGAGAGCAGGCTGATCGGGATAGAGGCCAAAGACATAAGAGCCAGTTTCCAGTCCGCACAAAACATAGCAACATAAATCACCAGCGGGATCAGTAAATTTGCGATACCCTCTGGGACTGAATGAGCAAGGAGCAATTCCAAGCTGTCCACATCATCGACAAACAGCTTTTTGATTGTCCCTGTCCCTTTTTCCTCCACAATGCCAAGGGGAAGTTTCTCAAACTTCTTTTGCAGAGATACCCGCAGCCGGAACAATGTGTTATATGCTGCTTTATGAGAAATTGATAATCCCCATCCATAAAAAAACGCCTGCAAAACAAGACAGATCAAAACCCCTATAACACGCAATAAAACAAATTCTGTTTCAACAGAATCGCCCATAACCAATGGCGAAATGACCTGATAGGCCAGCACAAAAGGCAGGATGCCCATAAGAACGCTGACCAGTACGACAACCGTGGCCACATACATATTTTTCTTATATGGCCCTGCGTACTCAAAGATTTTTTTGAACATAAGCCCTCCTTATATTGAGCCGTACTGTCTGTGCTTCAAAAACAAGAGGCCGCCAAAGTAAAGCGGCCTCTTATCATTATCTTTCTGTCCAGTCAAGGCGGCCCTGACATTCATAATTTCTAAAATTCACTGGCGGATTCGGAAAAAATCCAAAACCTTTTTACTGCCGGATTCGTCCAATGGATAGCTTTCTTTTACTTGCCCTTTTTCCATATGGACTACATACGAACATCCCGCCATCACCAACTCCGGATCATGCGTAATAACAAGAAGCGTTTTGCCCTGATCCGCGAGTGACTTCAAACTCCGCGCAACTTCCCGCATATGTTTGAGATCAAGCCCGCTTGTTGGTTCGTCAAACACAATGATCTCCCGGTTACTCACAATGGCAGACGCGATCGCTACCCGCTGTTTTTGCCCGCCGGAAAGAGAAAGCGGGTGCCTGTCTTTATATTCCAGCAGATCAAACTGTTTAAGGATTTTATCCACAACAGTTTCATCCTTGTTGTCCATGCTCAGAAGCACTTCATCCGCCACGCTTTCGGTAAATAGCTGATGGCTGGTATCCTGCATTACCATGTAGCAATGTTTGAGCCGGGCTTTCCAATCAAGGGTTTTCCCCTCAACCTGCAAAAAGCCACACTTCTTTTCCAGTCCGCAAATACAGCGGGCCAGAGTAGATTTTCCAGCGCCATTCAGACCGATAATGGCAATCGTTTCTCCAACAGGCAGTTCTGCACTCGGAATATGGAGGCTTTCCGGTTCCCGCTTTTTATACGCAAAGCAGAAATTTTGAAATTCCATCTGTTTAGCTGTATGCGCCTGATACTGATTCGCAGGCTTCAACTTCGAGAGAGAAAACGGCCGCAGCCCTATTTCTTTTCGAGTGCCATCCGATAAGCTGTCAAATTCAGCAGGCGTGTATTCCCGTTCAATCTCCCCATCTTTTACATACAGCACACGATCTGCAAGATCGTGAAGGTAGTAAAGGCGGTGTTCTGCGATCAGAATTGTTTTGCCCTGCTTTTTCCAGAGGCTTAGGACCTGCCGCAGGTCATCAATAGCAGCCATATCCAAATTAGAAGATGGTTCGTCCAGGGCCATAATTCCCGGCAGCAATACACTTGATGAAGCACAGGCTATTTTTTGCTTTTCGCCTCCGGACAGAGCAAACACGCTTCGCCCCATCAAATCTTCAATATGATAATCGGAAACTGTCCGGTCAATCCTTTTCAGGATATCCTCCTGAGGATAGCCTAAATTTTCACAGGCAAAGGCTAATTCACTATCCGTATCCACGTTGAAAAACTGACTTTTGGGATTCTGGAATACAGATCCCACCATAGCAGCCAAGTCATAAAGCGGCGTATCTGATACGCTTTTTCCGTCCAGAAGGACATCGCCCTCTAATTTGCCCTCGTAATAATGAGGCACCAGCCCGTTTACCAAACGGGTAATCGTTGTTTTCCCACAGCCGGATTCTCCCGTAAGTAAAACAAATTCCCCTGTGTTTATGGTGAGATTGACATTTCTAATCCCTCCGCCGCTGGATTCTTCACCATAAGAAAAAGAAACATTTTGAAAATCTATCATGGCAAAATCCCTCCTGCGGAAATTATCGGGGAAGCAATCGCCCAAAACACTACAAAGCAACAAAACAAGATCAGCACCACATCGGCAAAATTGAATTTAAGCTGGCAAATGTTTGTGCGTTTGACAGGAGCGCCGAGGCCACGGGTAATTGCCGCAGCGGAAAGTTCCTCACCGATTTTCACGGAGCAGGTAATCATCGGGATCAGCTTATACTCCAATATTTTTGAAGATTTTTTCCCTCCAAGTTTAATCCCACGCATTTTCATAGCGTCACTGATTGCTTCTGACTCCTGAAAGACAGTTGGAAAGAAGCGGAACATGACCGTTAAGGGGATCGTCACTTCTTTAGGCATATGGATTCTTTCCATGCCGGAAATCAATTCACTGACCGTTGTTGTTTTCACTGCATAGGCAGCAATCGCAACACTGGGAAGGATTCGGCAGAAGAATCCTATTGTAAACAAAACAAGGAAATTCAATATCCCCGTAAGGTGCGGCAAAACATAAATTTGGACAGCATAAAAAACAGAAAACACAGCAATATAGCCCACAGCTTTTGCACATTGTTTCGAGGTAAGCAGCAATATAGCCGGAACCACACAAAGAACAAGGCGGATCAGTCCCATAGCTTCTCCGCCTGTTCCACCCATGACAAAAATGCTTATGATGAAGATGAGCAACAGTTTTGTACGCGGATCGAGCCGCAACCCTTGTTCTGTTTTTTTGCTGAGCAGAATTTCCCGCGCCATTATGCAATACCGGCACGCTGGAAGTGCTTTTTGCAAATGACTTTCCCAATCATACCTCCGACAAGGCCAAACACAAAGCAGGCAACCAGCAAAATAGGCGCAATCCACATAGGCATATATGTATTAAGGGTAGCTGCATATTCAGCGCCGTATCCTTCAGTCAGCATTACCATATAGCTTTCACGGTTCAGGAAAATGGGAGCAAAGTTGCCAAACACCCAGATGCTGAACACACCGCAGGAAAGAACTGTACTCTTTGCACTTTTGTAGTCTGCCTTTTTCAGGATCACGTCAGCCAACAGACCGCCAACAAGACCAGTTACCATAGTAAGATAGCCGTTGCCGAAGAACACCATGATTAGGCCAATCAGGAAACCCATGATTGCAGTCATCCCGAATTTTTTAGCCTTTGTAACATACAGCATATAGGGGATGCCGCCAATCAAAGGACACAGCACCGCCATCAGCGGAATAAAAATGGGGATGAAGCCAAGCATCGCCACCAGCATAACAATGACGACATAGATGACGGTGTAGATGCCGATAGTAATTAAATCTTTTCCCTCAAGCCGGGAACTTTTTTTCTGGGAACTCATACCAGTATCCTCCTATCTAAAAAATGGTGTAGTTAGCATTTTCTAACTACACCACATATAATAACAATTTACGCCTACATTTCCAACCCAAAAACGGTTTTATTCTACCCAAAATCGGTATTTTTTATTTTTAACCAATCGTATTTTCCGTTTTATAGTTTTTAGGAATTACCCCATACTTCTTTTTGAATGCCGCAGCAAAGTTACTCGGTTTTGAATAGCCTACAAATGCTGCCACCTGACTTACGTTCAAATTACTTTCTAATAGTAGACTTGCCGCCTTTTCCAATCGCTGATCTATAATATACGCATGAACCGATGTTCCAAACAGCGAGGAAAAACCCTTTGACAATTTTGAAGTACTAATATTGACTTTTCGCGCCAATTCCTCACAACTTGGTGCCAAAGCAAGCTGACTGTCAATGATTCTCTTCGCTTCTATGATGGATTCTCGGTCACTTCTGGAAATTGCTATATAAGTTGACGCAAGAATACTCAGTTCCAAAATCTCACTCAAATATACAGATAACAACTCAAAAACTTTGCTTTCCAAAAACAGGTATCCCAATCCGCCGCGATATTGCGTGAAGTCTTTCAGTTCCGCAAAAATGTGCTCCATATAGGGAGTAATACCTACTTTTGATATACCTTCCAATAGTTTTTTCTGATAAACCTCAATCTCACCAACATCAAAATAGTCATTCATAATTTTACGGAAATACGACAGTGGTACTTTTACATTTTTGAAAAGGAAATCGTTTTGTTTGGAATAGCACAGATATTCCATTTTCCCGTGCCCACGATAAATACAGGACTCACCTTTTTGTATGCTGATACTTTGTCGGCTATCTGCAATATTCCAGGAAACACCATCATTGAAGCAGAACAACATTTGAATGTATTCTTCGCTACTCACTCCCTGCACGTTCATATCTGAAAAATAATTCATTTTCCAGTCCGAAACAACTGCTCCCTGTTTCGTGACCACCTGTAAAATCTGCCCTGTCCCCATGTCTGCTGGAATATCTATGGTTATTGTCTGCGGTGAATTAGAGAGCAGATCACGATAAAGATTATTCATGTATTGGTTTGTCATGTACAAGCATTCCTCCCGAAGTTAGATAAGACTAATTAAATTTTACAACTTCCAAAGTAAAAAGTCAAATTTTGTAATCATGTAAAAAGCAGACACTACTTAATGTAAATTACAAACTTCACTTACTTCCATTTCTTTCTGCATCTCACAAGACGATAAAGTCACTTTTAAAACCCATTGTACTGACAATTTAATATTAATTCTCATTGTTCTCCCTGCACATCGCTAAATTATCTTATAAATATGGCATTTTAGGAACACCTGACAGTTCGAGAGTTAATTTTATCTGAAGTTCATATTTATCGTGCTTTTATTGCAAGTAATAATGTTTCTGATAATTTAGCTGTTCTAAAGTGCATTTTTGTCAATTGGTTTAAAATTTTTTCCACACTCTGATAATTCCACGACATTAGGCTATCTACAGTACTAACTATGTTTTTACCACAAAAAACTTTATAGGTCAATCTCCATGTCCATTGATCCATCCCCACTTGCTTTATATCAGTAATATACGTCTCATAGCGCAATCTTCCTTGAGTAGCCACCGATATTCTACTTCCTACTGGCGCAACAAGAAATTTCGGTTCTAAAAGTTCTATCAGGATTGGGACATTTATATTCAAATTTTTATCTAATTTATACAATAATTTTTCTTGTTCATCCCTTTTTAAATGTCCAAGTACTCCCATGCACATTACACCACTTATTTTATCTCGAAATGAATATTTACCTACATCTATCGGCAATAGAGAAATTCTCTCTTTAACTTCATTATGCTCCATTAATCTTGCCATAAACGCTGTTCTCATATAAGCCGATGGTTCTAAAGCAATTATTTCTTTATCACATATCATATTAGCCATCTCTATTGTTGTTTTTCCAGTTCCTGCACCTATATCCAAAATGATTCCATCTAAATCCTTAACCATATCAGCAAATTTGTTTAAAACAATTTTTTTGTTCCCTATCTGTGAAAGAGCTGATAAATCATAAAATTCTACTGTCTCTCCGTATACATTCTCAATTTCATTCAATCCCGTCATTCTCCTTTTTTATTAAATGTCTTTTTTCCAAATCATAAAATATATTTTTTATGTCACCAAAATTGTCATAATCAACGATATTCATATAGCCCACTTTCTGACATATTTCAGACCATAATTTTGATACATATATTTGATATTGCGCCATGGACATTTTTTCTGTTCTATTTTGCTTAAATAAAATCTCTAAAGCTTTCTTTACTGCATCCGGCCATATTTGTTCAAACGTTTCTTTTACTGATGGTAACATTACATTTCCTATAGTAACACCAGAGGGTATATTTACTTCCTCTTCTACATTAATACTTAGTGTTCCATATTCATCTCTTGGCATATGCAAGAAAGGAAGCCATATTACCGGACCATGGGTATTGACCAGACAGAGCCGCCCTGTGGAAAATGTCAATTCTATTCTATGATATAAATGTAATGGATGGTCTATATCGTTACGATCCACATTGGTATTCACTATAAATGTTACCGGAACCATTCCAATTATACCACTAATAACTCTGTTACCCCCTCCTGCCATAGAAGTTGTATAAGATTCTGCTACATTTCCCAATTTCCATGTAGATAAGCCTCCCAACGCACACCCCAATATATCTATTCCATCATATAATACATGTATAGCGCATTCCAAGGATGCATTTATAAGATGAGCATGTTTACTTATTATTTGTGCCGCCTCTAAAAAATCTCGAATTGGCTTGATATACCGATAAAATGGATTCAACATAAAAGCGGCACTTCCGGATTCTCTTATACAATTAACAATTTCTACCTCATGAGCAGGATGTTCTAATAATGTTGGTATCCCTTTTGCAAGTATACTTTTAGCTATATTGGCACCGTTTCCACCTCCAGCCGCATTAGGTACAACTACACATGCTGCATCAACATTTTGATTTATTTCTTTAATATCCGTATACATTGGCACATTTAGATTCTTTGAAAGAAGTCTGGATCTATCGCTTCCTTTTCCCAATATACCCATAAGCTCATATTCTTTACTTTCTGCAATAGCTTTCAAATAAATTTTCCCAAATCCTGTTCCACATACTAAAATCTGTTTTTTCTTCATATCTTTCCCTCTGATTTGAACTTATCTATTTTTTTAAGTTCATCTAACACTTGATATTTTTCAAGATAACTTGCCATTGTATAAATTCCATCCTTCCTAGGCATTTCAAATATTGCATTGGCAGTAATCGCTAATATTTCGCCAGTTAAAACACTCGGATTTTTTCCTTCAAAATAAATGCATCTACTATCATTTCCTTTATTTTGTCTTACCCATATAAAAGCTTTTTGGTTGCTATTTTTCTGTCCCATTAATGCATTTACTAAATCTTTTTTTTGACAATGCGCCTTATTTACTATTGAAAATAAACTTACAGGTGCCGCCGTATATGAATCAATATTAAGCATATATTTCCCTTGTATAATTTCTTGAATTTCTTCTGTAACATATGGCAATATAGATAATTTCGAAATTCTTGTTGGAAGATTCAGCGGACTTCTTTTCTGAGCAGGTAAAATTTTTCCATTTCGCACACATGCCATAGGAATTCCAGCTTTATAACTTTTTATTTCTTCCACATAATCGATTGCGGCAGCTTTTGAAAAATTATAGACACCTCCAATAATCATCTCTATTAAGTCATCATTGAAAGCTTCTTTAAGCACAGAAGACAACATCCATCCTGATAACCCCGGAAATATTCCCGAACCAACTATAGCGGTACCTTTCATGCTAGAATTCCTCATTTTTCTAATTAAATGAATTCCTCCTGGGTCAACATACGGAATATTCTCTGCCATTGCTCCAAGTAACATTTTTTCACTATAGTCTGCGGAAGGTCCGATTGCTCCTATTACCAAATCACTTCCTTTAAAGAATTTTCCAATATTACTTTCCTTATCAATATCAAGTTCAAATAATTGGATGTTGGGAGCCATATACATTCCTGTATCTTTTATTGTTTCTATATTCCGTACACTGACTCTTAATGAATAGCCTAACTTACTTAAAACCTTACACGCTGTCACACCAACAGTACCTGTTCCGCCAAGAATACAGATTATTCTGCGATTATTTATCATTTTCTAGTTCCCTCATAATAATATCAAAAATGTCATTACTATTAGATTCAAATTCTCTAACGTTACCTAAAACAGCCTTTTCCCAAGATTTAATAGCAACTGAATTTCCGTCAATTATGCTTATATCTCCTAAATATAAATCACTTTCTTTTGCTTTAGATGGATTTATTAAAAAAATGCGGTTAATAATAATGTTTTCCCCCAATAGTTCACTTGCCTTAGTTATGCATAAAGAAGCCATTTCGGAAAAGGCAATAATATATTTCTTTTTAACATTTATGTCTTCATGACATCTTTCAATTATTTCTTGCCCTCCCACTCTCTTACAACTTATGTTTGAAGCGCTCAACTTTTCTATAAGAACATCTCTTATTTCATTTTCGTTATCCCCAAATATATATACAACAGTATATGAATTTCTTGTTTGATTTCCTGCATTACTATGCATTTGATTTTTTGAAGGATTTTTACAATCCGATATATACTGAGCAATCCCCATAATTGTTGGCATCGTCAACGATGCCCGTAATATTTCATCAAATCTCATGCCTTGTGCTTCTTGTATGTCATTAACTATGCGCCCAGAAATCTGAGATAATAACAAAGAATCAAGTCCATTTTCTAATAAATTATCTTCATAATCAATATAATCATTTCCAGAAATAGAGCATACGATTTTTTTGATACTTTTAGCAAGTTCTACATATTCCTTCTTTTGCGAAATTAAAGTTGCTTTTGCATTATGCTTTACCTTGATGTTCTTTTGTATACTCTCTGCCAGTCCTTTTCTGTCTATTTTGCCATTAGTAGAAAGTGGAAACCTCTCTACATTTACAAACTCTGAAGGAATCATTGCTGGTGGCAAAAAAAAGGCTAACTGCTTTCTGTATTCTTCTTTCGTATAGGAAATGCTCGATATTTTATTTTTTATAAAAGCTATCAGCACACCCTTCCCTATACTTTGATTATAAACCACGCAACAATCTTCAATATTTTGCATTCCACGTATTGCATTTTCTATTTCCGCAATTTCTATTCTATGCCCATTGATTTTTACCTGATTATCTAATCTGCCTAAAAATTCAATGTCGCCATTCTCTACATATCTTCCATTATCTCCAGTGAGATAAATCCTGTTCTTTTCTTCTTCCAGATAAACAAATTTTTCTTTTGTTAATGTTGTATCTCCTAAATAGCCTTCTGCCAAAGAATATCCTCCTATGGCAATTTGCCCCGAAACATATTCCGGACAAATTCTCAATTCCTCGTCTACAACTCCCATCCACTGTCCAAGCAAAGCTTTTCCATATAATATAGTAGGCCTTTCTTCTATTTCATCAATTTCATGATATATAGACCAAATCCCACCTTCCGTAGCGCCTCCCAAACTAATCATTTGAGCGTTGGTCATAATCTTTCTTAGTCTTCCTGGCAGACTAGTATTTATCCAATCTCCGGATAACAGTACTAATCTAACTGTCGGATAACTCTCCGATTTAGACGCAAAAGCATCTAACATTTCCGCCTGCGCTGGAACACTATTCCACAAGGTCACTTTGTATTCATTAAGTAATCTGCCCCAATGGGATGCATCTGGTCCTTTTTCTGGATTCGGTAATACTAATGTTCCACCAACTCCCAATACACTAAATATATCAAATACAGAAAGATCAAATGACAGTTCCGCAATACCAAGGATTGTATCCTCTTCCGAGATATTATACATATTTTCAATAGATATAAGAGTATTTTGTGCCGCAGTATGTGACATTACTACACCTTTAGGCTCTCCTGTAGAGCCAGAAGTAAATATTACATATGCAATAGGATTTTGGAATTCTGGATGCTTTTCTAATCGGTATTCCAAATTCTGAAGTATCATATTTACTTTTTTCTCATCCAATTCCACAATAACATTTGCTTTTGATAAAATTTTTTCTTGTCGTGCCAATGGCTGTTTTATATCAATAGGTAAATAAGAAAATCCAGCAATCAAAACACCCATTACTGCTGCAATTTGATTTACAGATTTTTTCATTCTTATCGCAACCAGTCCAGTTCTATTTTCCACAAATTCTTTTCTTAAATAACCTGCTATATATTCTGCTCTTTCCAACAATTCTCCATATGTCACTGTTTCAACAGCATCTATTACGGCAGTTTTATTAGAATTCTTTTTCGCATACTTAACAAATCTCTGTTGAATACGAGATTGATTCGTAATACCTTTATTTCGTTCGCAAATTACTTTTTTCTTACTCGCACTTGGCACTATAATTTCCAATGGATTCTTCCATTCTTCCGAATGTTTTATTCCAAGTATTCTTATTGTTTCAGTAAAAGACTCAAACATCTCCGTTACAATAGATTCTTTTATCGCACCTTTTCTTGTATCCCAGCTTATCATCAGGCCTTTTTCTTGATCTTCTGAATCTATCTCATCGACTATCTGACAATCAATCCATACTTGAGGGGTATGACTAAACCCATATTCAATAGTGCCTACAGTGCCATCAGTCTTCAAAACCCCTGTAAATACGATCGGCATTAATAATTCCTTTTCTTCAGACACTTTACTCAGTTCTCTTAGCACTTCGACACCAGAAAAAGAATTATGCTCTAAATCCTCCATCAATCTTTTTGTAATTTCTTTGACTCTTTCTATAAAACTCATATTTTGAGTTACATTTACTTCTAGCAAGTTCACTGCTGTAAAGTCTCCTACTATGGAATTAGTATTATTTCCGATAGTTGGTCTATTTTGAATTGGTAAATTGAGTGTAAAATGTTTATTCGAACTCCACCTTGAAATAACTTCTGCGTATATACCAATAAGCACCGATGAAACTGTTACTCCGTATTCTCCTGCAATTTCCTTTATACGTTTCCAGTCAGACTGATTAATATGTTTCTGAAATCGATAAAATTCATATGTATTTTCACACTTATCTGCGGCTCGTCCATCTTGTGGAAGAATTGGAGCCTCCGGCAATTTTTTCAGTCTTTCTAACCAATACATTCTATCCTGATGCCATTTTAAACTTCCTTTACGTTGTTGATTGAACATTGCATAATCTGAAAACTTATACCTTATTTTTTCTAATGAAGCTCCTTTCAAAAGTTCTCCCATTTCAGAAATCAGAAGTTGCACACTTGCAAAATCTGAAACAATTAAATCAACAAGTAGATGGAAAAAATTTCCTTCTATACGCTTCGTTATTAGCACTTTAAATAATGGAGGTTCCTCCGTATGAAAAACATATTCACTAAAATCTTCCCTAATCTTAGATAAAGTATCTACTTTTTCCCTCTCTGCCATTTTTTGTAGATTTACTATTTTAATTTCATAATCAATCTCATCTCTCTCTAAAATTTCAAATCCGACCTCTGTTACTTTCGCTCTTAGCATTTCATGCCTATTTACCAATACTTTCCAAGCTCTTGATAGTTCTTCTGCACTGTAGGAACCAAAATCAACCTCAATATATCCTTTACATCCAATTCCACCCCACTTCACAGCTTCTGTTTTTCCAACTAAATAGGCTGCTTGCACATCAGTCAAAGGATATACATTAGTTTCATAATCATTATCCGTAATAAACTCGTCTATCGTTTGTTTTTTCTTCAAAATTTCAATTATTTCTTCTTTATATTTTTTAACTTTCTCTTTAGAATTTTCTGTAAAATTCCCTTTGGAATCTTTATATTTTAATTTTCCATCAACAGTTTCAAAAGTAACGCCTTTTTTTTCAAGCTCTACTAATAATTCTCCTGCTACTTTTTTCGTGTCCTGCATTTTTTAAATTTCCCCCTCTTCTACAAATTCTGCTATATCTGTATTTTTTCTCTTATCAACCAATTTTGTTAGTGCGTTAATTGATGGATTCATAAAGACCTCTTTCATGCGTACCTCTATTCCGCAACGAGCATTAATAGCCGCAACAAATCTAGCCGCAAGCAAGCTGTCTGCACCTATCTTAAAAAGGTTCTCATCCAAATCAGCCACTTTATTTTTCAATAGCTCCTCCCAAATCATCAGTACAATATTTAATACTTTGTCAGACATTATTTCCACACTATCAGTTTTCTGATATTCTGCCAATCTTCTTCTATCAACTTTTCCATTTGCATTAAGAGGAAAATTTTCTAATCTGTTTATAGAATTCGGTATAGAATACTCAGGAAGATGTATCTTAAGATAATCTTCTATTTCACTCTCTGCAATGTACTCTCCCAAGTAAAATGCAACTAATTCTTTATGGTATTTATCCCCCTGAGCAACAACTACGGCTTCTTTTATTCTTGAAATACTTTTTAATACACTTTCAATTTCTCCCAACTCAATTCGATGTCCACGTATCTTTACTTGGGTATCCATTCGCCCTAAAAACTCTATCGTTCCATCTGCCCATCGCCTTCCCCGATCTCCTGTTCTATACCAACGTTCCCCTTTTACATCCGTAATAAACTTTTTCATTGTTAGCTCTTCATCATTAATATAGCCTTTCGCCAGACTTCCACCTCCAATTTGCAATTCACCAGGAATATCAACTCCGCACTCCACAAAATTTTCATCCGTAATCCTATATTTCTGTTTTGGTAATGCTTGCCCATAAGGAATAGAATTCCACAATTTATCTACTTTTGAAACGCAATAATAGTTGGACCAAATTCCGCCTTCTGTCGCTCCGCCCAACGCTACAAATTGCGAGTTTACTGAAGTTACTTTATACCATTTCTCCGGTAAATATAAAGGAATCCAGTCCCCTGACACTAATGCCAACCGCAATTTACCAAAATGATTATTTTCCCCCATTATCAAAAACATGTCCAATAACGCGGGGGCACTATTCCAAATAGTAATTCCATAAATCTCTATCAGATTTTTCCATACTTCTGGATCTCTAAAGTCGTCTTCATCAATTAAAACAATTGTCCCTCCAACAGTTAAAAGACCAAATATGTCAAAAACCGACAAATCAAAATCAAATGCTGATATATTTAATACGGAATCTTCCGCACCAATATTCCACATATGTAAAATTTCTTCTATTGTATTCATTGCAGCCACATGACTCATTTCTACTCCTTTAGGTTCTCCGCTAGAGCCCGATGTATAAATAATATAGGCAGTATCTTTTGAATTATTTTCAATACACCCAGTCCATGGATTCTCTTCTAAAAAGGCTTCATCCTGCAATACAAGAGCCGGCTTGACATTTTCTATGATTTTTTTCCGACGTCCTAACGGCTGCTTCATTGCAATCGGAACATACGCTGCACCTATTGCAAGAATTCCTAACAATGCAGCTACTTGTCCAATACCTCTCGGCAATATAACCACAATCTTATCATTTCTTCTTACTCCTCTTTGCCACATATAGTTTGCTGCACGCAACGCATATAAACGCAACATCTTATAAGAAACTTTCTCATTTTCATAGATAAGCGCAATTCTCTCTGGATATTTCAATGCATTTTCATAAAATTCTCCATGTAATGTTTCCTTTCTATTAGAAAACTCTCGATCGTTCATCATATACATTTCCTTTCCTCAACTATTCCACATTCTTTTTAAGCCATTTTACGACCCTCACAATAACCTCATCTTCTATAGTACCGCCTTCATCCTTTAATGGAGAACTTACCTTAGAAAGTGAATGTCCCAACCCTTTAAACAAAATTATATCTGCATTATTCCTTGCTGCCTTTGCTATTTGCACAGCTTCTACCGGAGAAATCCATCCGTCATTCAAACCATGAAGTACTAAAATAGGTAATTGGATTTTTTTTATGTCATCTAATATTCCTGCCCATGTTTCTCCAGGAGCATTTTCAGCAAATCGAATTAAAGTAGTAGGATCTGCAACTATTTCATCTGCCAATGGTATCCAATTATCTATTATGCTGAATCTTCCTTTCCCTTCTGGATCAAGTTCTTCATTAAATTTCATATTTCCCTCCTTATCCGTACCAAGAATAAGTAAATACAGAGAGAAAGAGATAGATGTGGAGTCCGGTATGCAATTCAAAAAATCCGAAATTTCTAATATGCTATCACTATTGTTATCCAACTCTTTCAACTTTTCTACTGTAAGTTCGCGCAATATATAAGAGAAATAGGAACTCCATCCTTCTGCAATACCCGACTGAAGAATCAAAGCCTGCACATTCGGAAAATCTGAAACTAAAGTTGTACAAACTCGTACTCCTTCACTCCATCCATAAAACAGAATTCCTTCCACTTCAGACAAGCCAGAAACAAATCTCGTTACCTCTCTGGCATCCCGAATAATTATTTCTATATCATAATTTTCTCTTTTATCATAACGAAATACCGCATATCTAGCTTTCACAAACCCTTCGCTCAATAAATCAAAATTACGGGATACTATACCTCCCATGGATTCAACTGTAGCGTGCCGATCAGATGGACCGGAACCATGAAATAAAATAATCGTTTTCCATTGACCTTGCCTTTCTGGCAAATCTAATTCTCCTGAAATTTTCATTCCATTTTCCAAAGTAATTTCCAATTCTTTTACAAACATATTTTTATTCTCTGCAAATTCCGGCTCATCTGACCACGCATTCCGCTAAGAGCTGATCAGTCTTTCCGGATGTAACTGAACGCGTTTCCGCTTCA
>NZ_JAOQJU010000003.1:108894-227190 GCF_025567385.1 Dorea acetigenes | reverse complement strand
GGTAGTGTAAAGTAGTCTATGAAAAAATGGAGCTGAAAAAATGGCTCCATCGGAACCTTGAAAATTGCAGATATATTAGCTTTTGGCGGTGTCCACCACCCTTGACGGCACACCAAAACAATGCTCTGAACGTCTTACCGACGGCGAAGAACTCAAGAACAGATAGGTTTCTCCGTCTAATTCACAGCATTATAGCATTGTTTTTGCGTGCCATCAAGGGCAGAGCCAGAACCGCTGGTTCTGGTGGCTGGATATTTTACCTTCGGCTCGGAATCTAAGAACAGATAGAGGCTTCGCTCTGCTGTTTCAGGATTGTCTGCTGGCCCAGGTAGATGAGAAGCTGCCATTTTCCGGGCATGTTCCCGGCACCTTCCAAAAGCTCCACTTTGTTCAGTGGTTCTTTGCCGCCGGATATCTCATGGGGACGCAGGAAATTATAATAAGCGACCCAAAGAGAAATGCTGTGGACAGCACCATCTTCCGTCCCATACCCACAGGTAATGCGGTAGGATTCCTTGAAGGTACGGTTCAGGCGCTCAATGAGCTGCTTGAACGGACGGAATTTTTTCGACACTTCATCGTCATTTGTAAGACCGATGACCTGGGTGATGAAGACGTCCCAATCCTTTTCGAGCTTAAACTGTTGGGCAGCAAGTGGATAGGCACTATAACCATCCGCGATAAATTTCAGGGCTTTGCCGGGGAATTCCTTAAACTTGTCAAATGCCATACGCATGGTAAGGATGCAGGGACCGACATCTCTGGAGGTTGAGACCTGATATCCCAGGATAGAACGGGATACTGCGTCCATGATGAGCCAGACATAGGACTTCACGCCTTTGATTTTTATGTAAGTTTCATCGGCAGCCAGTTCATGGGAAGGATTGTAGTCATAGGAATCCACGAAAGGCCGTATGAGGACAGCAGCAGTTTTGGCATAGTTGTTTACCATGGTGTGTGAGATTTCAATTCCATGGATTTCTTTCAGGGCTTGTACAGTTTGGCGGAGAGACAGCTTGAGGTTCACCCGGTAGGTGAGGCATAATCCCATGATATAGGCATTGTTCTTTTTATACTTGAAAGAGGTTGCCCATTTGGGGAGCTGATTCAGATCCATATCGAAGAAGTTCACGGAGAACTCCCGGTAGAGATACCGCAGCTTGTACTTCCAGTATTCTGATTTTGGAAGCTTTTTCGGAAGCTTTTTCAGGTTCCGTTTGTAATAGGAGCAGTTGTCATTGACGCATTTGTGGACACGGAAATGTTTACGGTCTTTGACCGGCTGCAGGGCATGGCCGCAGTAGGGGCACTGGAGTTTTAGAGGAGTCGTTACTTTCTCACCGTTGACAAAGGTTTGACCGCAGATCTTGCATTTGAATTGACCGCGACCACCGGAGTTATCATAGAGGTACTCATGCGGAGCACCGCAGAGGGGACATACGGTATCTTCAGGGACAGTGCGGGTCTTGCCATTTTGAGTTTTGACAGGTTTAACTGCTTTGCCGTAGCGAAGCCGGTAATACTCGTTCCAGAGCAGCCAGTCTTGTTTGATGAAAGGCTTAATGACAGGCAGCTTATCCGTGAGGAATTTCTGGTATTTGGGGCTGTGGATCTCATCATGAGCCCACTGTTTGAGAGGAATGTATCTGCAGATAAAGAGAATAAGCCAGCAAATAGTGTTGTATTGTTCTTGAATGATAGTAAGTAAATAGAGTATAATGTTATCCATAAGCAATGATTTACCTTTCGTATTTTGTTTTTGTGGTGATTACATTATATACGAAAAAAGGGGGTCATTGCTTTTTTATTTGCAAAAGTGATGAATGCCTTGAAAATATAAGGTTTTAAAGAAAAATAGGACTGTAAAACTTTACAGTACCTCCAACCACAAGGGTGTTGATTCATGAAAAAAGCTCGCTAGCGCCACCAGGGGAGACAATGGCATTTAAACTGGGAGACGAAGAAGGATTTCGATGGGTGGGAGCTTATGAGATTTCCGCAGATGAATTGTTAGATGGAAAAGAAGGAAAAGCAACAGAAACAAAGCTGGAGCGAGGGAGAAAATTGATCAGGGAACTGCTTGCTGATAAAAAAGAAATTTCAATCAGGGAATTAGACGAAAAGGCAAAGGAGCAGGGAATATCCGGGAGGACAATGCGTGATGTGAGAAGCCGAATGAAGAATGAGTTGGAGTACCAAGTAAATGAAAAGCAGGAGAATAGTATTCGATTAAAAGAATGATGGGTGGCAGAGTCATCGAAGCAAATACAGATTTTTATAGATACCCTATCTGCCACCTGCCGTCTGCCGGTGCATGAATACTTTCAAGTATCAGGAGTAAGTAAAAGTAGATTGACAGATAATATAGAAAAGCGTATTATAATAATAAGAGGTGGGATTTCCCACACAAATGCTTGCGTAGGAGGTGTTGATAATGGAAGCAATGAAAGATTATGTTGCCCATCTGGATAACAAAAAAAGAATTACTCTCAGAGGAGCTGCTTATCAGTATTATAATGTAAAAGAATATGGAAATGGCTGCATTATTCTGGAACCTCGGGAACTGGCAGTGCCAGAGTGCATTTCAGCCAGAACTCTGGCAGATATGGATCGTGCAGTAAGCAATTTTAAAAGAGGCGATGTTTCCCAGGCTATTGACCTGTCAGATTTTTAAAAGGAATGAGAGATGAATTTTAATATACGAATGGGAATTCCTGAAATGCAGGAACTTTGGTTAGATCTGCAGGAGAAATATCGTTCCGGTAATATAAAAAAGAAGGAAGAACAGTTGTATAAAAAATGGGGAAAGGCTTTAAAGCTGTTGTCGGCTGATCCGGGTTATCCGAGTCTTCAAACCCATGAAATAGAGCCATTATCCAGACGTTACGGAATGAAAGTGTGGCAATCTTATCTGGAAAATAAAACCAGTGGCGCAATGAGAATGTACTGGGTTTATGGACCAGACCAGAAAGATATTACAATTATTGGATTGGAGCCACACCCGGAAGATAAGAAAAATGGCGCATACGACCGAATTTCACTGTCGGATTTGTAGAATAAAACTGAATATGGAACTTAACACGAGCAGTTAGTCTATGAAAAATAGGTTAGCTGCTTTTTTCATGCAGAAAAGGAGGTGCGGTGTATGGGATATGCACGTAAAGATGTAGAGAAAACAAAGAAAATAGCAAAGAAATTCGTCCGTTATCAGGAAGGGGCAGAGCTTTACAGCATTGGGCTGACGAAATTCCAGGAGCTGGCGAAAGAAGCCAAAGCAGTGTATAAGATTGACAAGGTTGCCCTTGTAAACTGTGAGATATTTGAAAAGTATCTGGAGACATTCCGGATTGCGTAGGGAAGAAAAAATTGTGGAAGGACGAAAAACAGGGATTGACTTTTCGTCATACGAAAACTATAATGAAGATGTGGAGGAATAAGAACAGATATGGCGAAGACAGGAAGACCAAAGTCGGAAAATGTAAAAAAGAAAGTATTGAGTATCCGGGTGGAAGATTCTATGTATAAGCGTATCTGCGATTATGCCGGAAAGCACAAAATGACTGTGACAGAAGTTGTCCTGCAGGGACTGGAAAGAATTTTGAACAGACCTGAATAACATGAAGTCCTTCCTTTATTGAAGGAGGATTTTATATGGCACAGACAAGAAAAGATCTGCGAGGCAGAGTCTTGCGGAAAGGTGAATCACAGAGACGTTCCGATGAGAGGTATGTATATACTTATACAGATCCCCTTGGAAGACGTAAGTATGTTTATGCACAAGACCTTGTAACGCTTCGAGAAAAAGAAGCACAGCTCATGAAAGACCAGATGGACGGTCTGGATATTTATGTTGCCGGAAAGGCTACAGTAAATTTTGTATTTGACCGCTACATGAGTCTCAAAAACAATCTGAAACCAACGACCAAGAGTAATTATCTTTATATGTATGACCGATTTATCCGGGATACATTTGGAAAGCGGAATATAGCAGAGATTAAGTATTCTGATGTGGTGCAGTTCTATAATCATTTGACCAAGAAGCAGGAACTGAAGATTAACACATTGGAAACCATTCATACGTTATTGCATCCAACTTTTCAACTGGCTGTAAGGGATGACATTATCAGAAAAAATCCTACGGATGGAGTCATGGCAGAATTAAAGAAAAACTTAGGCATGAAGACCGGTGTGAGACATGCACTGACAATTCCACAGCAGAGAGCATTTATGGAATATATTGCTGCGCATCCGATTTATTTTCACTGGTGGCCGATTTTTACGATTTTTCTTGGAACCGGGTGCCGGATTGGAGAAGTTTTAGGGCTTCGATGGGAAGACATTGATTACGAGAAGCGGATTATCAGCATCAATCATAATCTGACGTATTATCCGGTAGGAGAAGACCGGGCATCGGAAAATCACATTTCGACGCCGAAAACAGAAGCCGGAATGCGTACGATTCCCATGTTGGATACAGTGAAAGATGCTTTTGAAATGATCTGGGAAGAGCAGAAAGAAAATGGCTGGACAGATGCAGAGATTGACGGAATGACAGGCTTTGTTTTCTGTAACCGTTATGGAAATATAATGAATGCCCAGTCAGTCAATCGAGCAATCAAGAGAATCTCATCTGCTTATAACGCAACAGAAGAAATAGAGGCAAAAAAAGAGCATCGGGAGCCGGTGCTGTTGCCGGATTTTTCAGCGCACAGCTTGAGACACACATTTTGCACAAGGCTTTGTGAAAGAGAAACAAACCTGAAAATAATCCAGTCGATCATGGGGCATAAGGATATTCAGACCACTATGGATATCTATGCAGAAGCGACAGAGGAGAAAAAACAGGAAACATTTGAACATTTGGCTGCAACAATGGATGTATTTTAAGAAGGGCTTATGAACCCTTTCATCTGACAACAGAAATAACCAAATGACATCAAATTGACAACAGATATGATTTGACAATGATTCATCATGAATGGTGATGAAGAGAAGACAATTTAATAGAAATAGCACAGCGAAGCATCACGAAGGGTAATGAAGAAAAATCAAAAAAATTCCCGACGATGAAGACTTTGGATAAATAAAGCCAGTAAAATCAAGGGTTTGCGGACTTTGAAGCCGTAAGGTACGACAAAAGTACGACAAATTAAACTCTCTTAACGGGTGAAAATAAGCGATAATAAAATAAACTCGTGTCAGTTCAACTGAATATTTTGTACGATAAGGACATTTTTCTAAGAGCGATTTTAGGGAAGTGTCCTTTTTGTTATGGTCATAAATTAAAAAATAATTTAGTTGGAGGAAACGAAGATGGCAGACACAGCGACAAGAGCAAACAAAAGAGATTCGCACACGATTATTTTCAAGAACAGGGAACACGAAAAATTTTATAAGGAGTATCTGCAGAAGTGCAGATACCAGGACGTATACCACAGGGCACTAGTGTATTGCCTTGGAATTGACAGGGATACAAGAGATCATGTGAAACAGATATACGATTTTAAGTCGGGAAATGTGAAGCCAGAGTGCTTACGGGATGGATGGCAGACCAGCGGCAGCGTGAAGATTGTGCGGATGGCATTTAATCTGTACTGCAACGGTACGCCGAGTGTCTATAGTTATGACGATTCGGATGCTGATGGGCAGTTACATGAAATGAGTTGCTACACTGTGGAAGAGTTATTCTGCTGCGGTTACGCAAGGTACTTTTGGGAGGCAATCAAAATCCGTTATCCAGAGTATTGCTTTTATGTGGATTGGGAGGATATGTATGCTGAAAATTAGGATGCAGGGGACAGTTCAGGATATCCAATGGTTTAAGGGACTTCTGGAACGGCATAAGGAAATAAAGGTAAAATCAGTTTCAGAACCATTTGCGAACAAGGGGACAAAAAGATATTTTCGCGTTTATGCAGAGATAGAGAACGAAGTAGAAAAAGAGAAACAGCAGAGGGAGGGTGTGGCAGATGCAGAAAATCCAGTTTGAATATTTCCGGGGCATGGAAGCGGAACAATACCATTTTTACCGCGTACCGAAGGTACTATTTACAGCAGAATGCTTCAAGTCACTCTCTTGCGAGGCAAAGGTTTTATACGGTCTGATGCTGGACCGTATGAGCCTGAGCGTCAAGAACCGCTGGTTTGACGAAGAGGATCGGGTATATATTATTTTCACTGTGGAGGAAATCATGGAACTGCTTGGCTGTGCAAGGCAGAAGGCAAGCCGGAACATTGCAGAGCTTGATACGGAAAAAGGGATCGGGCTAATTGAGAAGAAACGGCTGGGGCTTGGAAAACCGAACGTGATTTATGTAAAAAACTTTATGATTATGGACTGTCCGGAGCCGGAGAAAAAAGAAAAACAGCCGGAAAACGCCGAAAATACGCAGAAGTATGAAAATCAAACTTCAAGAAGTTCCAAAATCATACTCTAATAAGACTGATATTAACAAGACTGAATATAGTGAGACTGATTACAGTGATACAGAGTTTAACGAGACTGATCTGAGTGAGACTGAGAAAATCTTATCCAATCCAATCTTATCTGCAGAAGTGGAAGGACATTCGGATGGGATGGATGCGATAGGGAAAATGGATGCTTACCGGGAATTGATCCGGGAGCGTATTGAGTACCCATGCCACAAGAGCAAAGAGGTGGACGAACTTGTGGAGTTGGTCGTGGAAGTCCTGATGATGCCAGATGACAGCACCTTGCGGATTGCCGGGGTAGAAAAACCTGTGACGCTTGTTAAGAGCCACTTTATCAAGCTGGATTATTCGCACATCGAGTATGTGCTGTTCAGTCTGCAGAAAAATACGGCAAAGGTGGGGAATATCAAGGCTTATCTGCTGACAACGCTTTATAACGCCACAATGACGATGAACCATTACTATCAGGCGGAAGTGAACCATGACCTGTATGGAGGTGGCTGATATGATGGTGTATGAATTTACAAAAAGAGTGATTGTCCCGGTTGTGGCAGCAATATTTCTGGCGGCGTTATTTTATCCGTTGTGCGTGGAAAATAGCGTTTGCGATTATCTAAAATTGTGGGTACTTATGGGGATTCCGTTTGGCGTACACCGGATGTTTGTGTGGGTAATCCCGAAAGGGTTTGACCTCGGCGGTACAGTAGGTATACTGGTAATAAATCTGCTAATTGGCGGTGTGATCGGTGGTATGATTTTAGCATGGAGGTTGGTTATGGCAGCCGTTTATCTGGTGCGGTATGTGTGTATGGGTATCTTTCGGTTAGTCGGGAAGAGTAAGAAAATATTTTCAGAATGATTGTTTTAGTAATGGCAGAAAGAATAAAAAGTGAATAGATATTCCTAAAAAGCAGCGAAACTCTCCGGTTTGGCTGTTTTTTCGTTGCCAAGCATCCGGAGGAAGTTGCTGGTGGGTTCTGGAGGTGGAAAACAAAAGTTAAAAAAGGCTGGTTTTGCGGCATATGGCGAAAAGCTACGGAGAATATCGCAGGGAAGGAGACATTGCATTGGGTAGTCGAGTGGTTTCGCAAGGGTTAATGGAGACAGGGGAACGCATAAGGAAACGCAGGCAGGAACTTCGTTGGTCGCAGGAATATTTTGCGGAAAAAGCCGGGATCAGCGTTAATACGGTAATCCGCATTGAAGGTGGTCAGTCTGCAACATCTATTGAGGTGTTTGAAAAAATCGCGGAAGCATTAAAGACTGACGTAAACACACTGCTTGGGAAAACAGCGGCGGTACCGCCGGAAGAAAAACAGCTTTATCATATGGCTTGCCGTATACGTCGGCTGGATAAAAACGGACAGGAGATCGTGATGCGGACAATGGACGTTTTGATTGACGAGATCAGGAGAAACTCGAAATTCTAGTGAAAATTACATAGGCAGGAGGTATTGGAGTGGGAAATCGTGTCGTTTCAAAGCGTTTGATGGAAATAGGAGAACGGATAAGAGAACGTAGGCAGACGCTCCGCTGGTCGCAGGAAAAACTGGCAGAGATGGCGGATGTCAGCCTGAACACAGTGAGCCGAATAGAGGGCGGGCAGAGCGATATGTCCATTGAGGTATTCCGGCGGCTTGCACAGGCATTGGGAACGAGCGCCAGTGAACTGGTGGGGGATATGGAAGTCATGGAAGGGGATGGGCATATACAGAGAATGTCGGCAAGAGTGCGGAGATTGCAGCAGAAGGATAGGGAGGTTGTGTTCCGGACAGTGGACGCATTGGTAGATGCACTTTCAGATGATATATCGGAGAAAGCATAAAAAGTATCATTCATTATCAAACAGAAATGTATTATTGGCTGAAAGAAAATTGGGACAAAGGGAAATTTAAAGATAGCGGTTGAAAATTCGATTGTCATCATTTATAATCGCTTTAACACGTTAATTCATAAAAATAAAATTGGAGGGATAAAAATGGGACTGACATATTACCTCAAAGGAGATTACCTGTTTCCGAATCTGACAATAGAAAGCAGTGAAAATTCCATAGGGAAATACGGGATGCTACGCAGGACATTTCTAAAAGAAAACCGAAGCAACTGGTATCAGAGTATGATGCTGACTGGAAAACTGGACAGGCATCTTCTGGAGATTGAGAAAACGGCACAGGAAAGGATGGAGATTTTAATGGAGAAACTGCTGCAGAAGTATCCGGCACTGGATAAGGAAGCAGATCCGCTTGCGTGGACGGCGCATATGAATATGCTGACGGCGATGGCAGAAGAATGCGTGATGAATAATCTGGCGTACAGATAATGAAAAGCAGCTTTAAAATTTCATAAAATAATAAAAAAATATGGTGGTTGACGTCCGGAAAAATCTGATTTAGAATAAAATTAAAGAAAAGGCAGTAAAGCAAATATATGGTTTATTGTCTTTTCAGCATATACTATTATAAGCCATTTGGAGAAGGAGGTGCGATTATGGCTACATCGAGTATTTTTGCAAAAGTTCGTATTGACGATCCGAAGCAGGCGGAAGCCTTTATAGATGCGCTGGCAGCTTCAGAGAATAAGCCTAAGAGAAAGCCGTCTGCACCAGTAAAACCGCCGTTGACAGATTATGATGCGATCCGGCGGCTGATGGCAAAGGGAGAAGCAGGCAAATGAGACAGTTCGATACGATAAATATTTTAGATATGTTGGGAGCAATCGGAGAGACAGAACTAAAAAAGTGTCTTTCCGATTTTCCTGTCCGATCAATCCGGAAATTGAACAATTCGTAGTAAATAATGCAATCGAGTTTGCAAGGAAGAAATTGTCTGTTACATATTTTGTGGTAAATGAACATGGTAAGATAGCGGCAGTTTTTACACTGGCCCATAAAGCGGTTGAGATTGGCAGCGCAAATCTGTCCAATTCTAAGCGGAAGAAAATAAGCAGATATGCAATACTGGATTTGGAATCAGACAGCTATACGGTATCCGCCTTTCTGATCGCGCAGTTTGGAAAAAATTATGCTGTGGATGAAGGAAAGGGAATCAATGGAAATGAATTGATGGATCTGACATTTGAAATTCTGGAAAAGGTTCAGCACGATATTGGCGGGGGAATCGTATTTCTGGAATGTGAGGATAAGGTAAAGCTATTGAATTTCTACCAGAGTGAAAAGAATGGATTTATGCCATTTAACGAAAGATATTCTGTAAATGACCATACAAAGTATATCCAGCTATTTAATTTCTTTTAGCATTCAAGTGAAAAACCAGAAAGTCAGTAATGGGGCCTTCTGGTTTTTCTTTGTAAAGCGTCGGAAGATAATACTATATTTTGCGTATCTGTTGGAAATCCCCTGCCATTTTTAGAACTTCTTATTTCATCCTAAAAATATCAGAAAGTCCCTGCCCGATTGCTTTCCGCATTTCCAGTGAATGGATGCCGCCAGTATTAAAGTGGCGGGCAATCTGATTCAGGTTATTCCCAATCTTTCCAAATTCAAAAATCAGTTTCTTCAGTTCCGGCAGATCTGCCACAAGTTCATATTTTGCAATGACTTTTCCTTTCATTAATTGGCGGCGTATATATTCTGAGAGCGACAGTTCGACTCGTCGGGCATTCTCAGATATAATTTCATATTGAACATCTGTAAGCCGGAGATTGATGTGGTGCGTGTAAGTTATTTCTGGTTCTTTTTTCGGTCTTGCCATAAAATTTCATATTTCCTTTCCGTAAAATTGTATTCATATATGAGCCGATTGGAAGGACGATATGGATAACAGTGGAAAGCATTTTTAACAAAATCATGAGATTTTCGTGATAGGTAGAATCACGCTGCAACTGTTTTTGAACAGGAGCCAATTTTGCATATTTGAAAAATACGCGTTGCCCGAGGGTATGGGGCGCTGGACATCCGGTGGATGTCCGCTTAGCGCGGACCGAAGCGGAGCGTAGACCAAAATCCCCATCAAGATTGTCGGCATGCAGAAATCCCCGAATGGGGTTTCTGTAATACGCGGCGAATCTTGCTCTTTGAATTGTGACCATATAACATGTTTGATTTTATAATTATTTCCTTTTCAAAAATAAGCGCAAAGAAACTACAGCAGAGTTTCCTTGCGCGAAGTGTTATATAGATTTTGACAGGTATCAGGACTTTGGAAGTTGGCTTGTATATTGCTTTATTTTAATAATGACAAATACAGCCACTACCAGTTCTGTAATGGGCATAGCGAACCAGATCGCGTCTGCTCCTGCGACAGCGGGAAGCAGATAAATGAGACATCCGCTGATCACTGCGCCTCTTGCCACTGATACAAGGAAAGAAGTGCGTGGTTTCATCAGCGCCTGGAAATAGTAGGTCGAAAAAATGTTAAGCGGCAGCAGGAGAAAGCTGATGGCATAACTGCGGATGATTCCCGGAGCAATCGCAAGTATTTCGTCTGTCGGAGTCATAAAAATGCGGACGAAGAGGTTGGGAGCAAGTTCGGCAAGCGCTGTCCAGATCAAACCAAATACGGCAGCCGTTCCCAATGCGTATTTTAAAATCTGACTGATCCTTTCCCCTTTTCCCGCACCGAAGTTGGCCGAAATAATCGGCTGGGAAGCCTGCCCGATACTGTAAGCGCAGCACTGGACAAAGGTGCTGATGTTGATGATGATACCATAAACGGATAAAGCATTTGTGCCCAGATACTTCAAAATCTGCCGGTTAAAGAGCATAGTCAGAATCCCCATTGCCACGTCAATAAAAAATGTGGAAAAACCGGTCACACTGATCGTTTTCAGTTTGGAAAGCAGCTTTGTCGGCTTTACCAGTCGCAGGGTATTCTTTTTGCTTCGGAAATGGGTCAGCATCATCAACAGAGAAAATACGGAACCCATAGCGGTGGCAAGTCCGGCGCCCATGATTCCCATGTCCAGAATGAACACAAAGAAATAGTCGCCGAATACGTTGAAGATTCCGCCAAACAGCACTGCCTTTGTCGCAAGCCCGGGATTGCCATCGTTGCGCAAAAAGGCAGCCATTAACTGCGTGAACAGAAAACTTGGCACTACAAATTTTACCGGGAACAGATAGCTTCTGGATAATGGAAGCAAAGTTTCCTTTGCACCGAATAATTTTAATAAGTTCGTATCAAAGAACAGGATTCCAATCCAGGCGATAACCGCTAAAAATACAACGCCGATTACAGCGGCGGTAAAGTATTCGTTGGATTCTTTTTGGTTGTCCTTTGACCTGCCCCGCAGGGTGGAAAAAAGTACGGAACCGCCGATTCCCATCAGGAGCCCCAGACTGTATATGATATTCCAGATGGGAGCAACAACGGCAAGCGCCGCCGTACCGTTCGGTCCTTGGTACTGACCGACCATCGCCATATCGACGACGCCATAAATGGATGAGATCAGCGCGCTGCCGAAGGCTGCTGTCAGATACTTAAAATACATAGGCTTGATTTTACTTGTGAGAAAATCCATATTGCGTCCTCCTTAAAATAAAATTACTCAGAACAACTTAGAAAAGGTCCACCGGACCTTTTCACGTATGCTTGGCAACAAAAAAGCTGGATAAAGTCTTACAGGCATTGCAGCCTGTTGCCTTATCCAGCCTATCACTTCTGAAGAATGATATGCCCTCCGAGCAAGCGCCTTCATCATACAGTATGGAATCGGATTTGTCAATCTGAAAATTTCAAAAAATTTTTGAAAAACACATTGACTTTTATCCGTACTCGGATTATAATTTCATCCGACTTCGGATAAAGGAGGCGAAACATGGAAGTATCAACGGTTTTTGTGTTGGCAACATTTAACCGACTTCATAAAAAAATGAATGTGCTGTATCACGACTATGCTAAATCAGTAGGATTATCGGATGCGGCTTTCTGGCTTTTATACTCTTTGTATGAGCATGGTCAGTCCTGTACTCAGAAAGATTTGTGCAGTGCGTGGTTTTATGCGCCGCAGACAATCAACACAGCATTAAAAAATCTGGAAGAACAGGGATTTATTAAACTGGAACTTGCCCCTAAGAGCCGTAAGAACAAGCAGATATTTTTTACAGATAAGGGAAAAACCCTTATTGATGAAAAAATTGTTCCATTGGTTCATGCGGAAGAACGGTCATTTGACAGGCTGGAAGAGCAGGAACGAAGCCAGTTATTAGCGCTTACCCAAAAGCATATTGAAATTGTGGAGGAAGAAATAAGAAAAATAAATAGCACGTCATCGGAGGACGGATCATCGCAATGATTGGCAGTCGAGCGGAAGATGTCGGGTGCGCCCGGTTATTGAAAAATAACCGGGCATTTTTATGTTGTCATGCATCCGAAAGGAGCTGTCGGCGGCAGATCCTGTAGGTTTCGGGAAAGGAGGTTATCTATGAACCATGATATAGACGCCATGCTGAAAAATCTGAATTGCCGGGATAAAGAGATTGATGCGATGTATTATAAAATCGCAGTAAATCTAAATTTATCAGAAAGCGCGTTCTGGATTTTATATATGCTGACGTCTGCGGGACAGGAATGCTCACAGCAGGAAATCAGTCAAAAATTGTCTATTTCAAGACAGACTGTAAATTCTGCGATCTGCAGTCTGATCCAAAGGGGCTATATATTTTTAGAGCGTTCTTCCATTTCAACGCGCAGGAAAAATATACGGATGACAGACAAAGGGGAATTTTTTGTCAGACAATATATTATTCCCTTGCAGGACGCAGAGTATCGGGCATTTTTAAAAATGAAAGAATCCGATCAGGAGAGGTATGTTGCTTTGACGCAAATATTTACGATGAATTTGCAGATAGAAATGGAAAAGTATTTAGGGTTGTGTAAAGAACGAAAATCAGACGATTGATTTATTTAATGAAAGATCAGAAAGGCAGGTAGCATTATGAAAATTATTACAATAAGCAGAGAATTTGGCAGCGGCGGGCGTGAACTTGGAAAACGGCTTGCGGATAGGATGAATATTCCCTGTTATGACCATGAGATTATTGACATGGTTGCGGAAAAGCATGGTTTTGACAAAAATTATGTTGCACATATTTCGGAGAAGGACATTCGTAATTTTTATCAGTCTACGATAGGACACCGCTTTATGATCTATCAGCAGCCAATGGTTCATCAGCCGATCAAGGTAGCGCTTGCGGAGCATGAAATCATCCATCAACTGGCAAAGCAGGGAGACTGTGTGATTGTCGGACGGTGCGCAGATATTGTCTGTGCGGATATGAATCCATTTAATATCTTTGTATATGCAGATCAGATTTCAAAACTGAAGCGCTGCGAGGAACGCGCCGATGAAAAAGAGAATTTATCCGAGAAAGAGATGCTGCGTAAAATAAAGCGGATAGATAAAGAGCGCTCCTCATACCGAGAATTATTTACGGAAAAGGAATGGGGAAAAAAGGAATCTTATCATTTGTGTATCAATACATCCGGCAAAGAAATAAAAACGCTGGTTTCCGGCGTGATGGAATATGCTGAGCGTTGGTTTGAACAGAAATAATGGAGGCAGAAATGGAATCTTCAAGAGGAAAAATTATTTTCAGCAATGTAGCTCCTGCAATCTTATCTAACGCCTGTGTGTTTTTGTTTTCGGTTGTTGATGGGATTTTTGTAGGAAATGGAGCGGGAAGCCAGGCCCTTGGAGCGGTTAATCTGGCTCTCCCTTTTGTATTGCTTGCACAGGCTTTAAATGCAATGGCAAGTATCGGCGGTGTTACCATTACGGCGATCCGCTTCGGTCGAGGTGATAAAGAAGGCGCGCAGAATGCCTTTATGCACTCTCTGACTTTAAATTTGATCGTGGGTATTTTTATTACCCTGTGCGGTTCCGGTTTTACCGGACTGGTCAGCGGATTGCTGGGCGCTTCGGGAGAGTATGTGTCTCTTGTGAAAGAGTATATATTCTGGTATGCGTTGTTCGCCATTCCGAATGCACTTTCTCTGAATCTACAGTTTTTCTGCCGTAATGACGGCTCGCCCGGACTTGTGGCAGTTACCAATGTCATTAGCTCAGGGCTGAATATATTCCTTGACTGGCTGTTTGTATTTCCTATGCAGATGGGAGTTATGGGAGCGGCGGTTGCGACGGGAATTTCACAGACAGTGGGCTTGCTGGTTATTGTGACACATTATATTTTTAAGAAAGGGGATCTTCGAATCCAGCGGTATCAGCCGCAACTCAAACTTTTCAAGAAAATTATATTCCGGGGACTGCCGGAGGCAATCGCGCAGTTTTCCACTCCGGTAACAACGCTCTGTATGAACTATACGTTGATGGCTGCTTTTGGGGATATTGGAATCAATGCTTTTGCGATTATCTCCTATCTTTCGTCATTTACGATGTCCGTATTTTTCGGAGCGTCTGAAGGAATGCAGCCATTGTTCGGTCAGGCTTATGGTGCGAAAAAAGACGACGATTTAAAGTATTATTATCGCGTGGGGCAGATGATCAGCGTTATAGGAAGTGTGCTTTGCGTGGCAGTTTACGTTCTGTTTCCCCATGTACTCTGCCAGCTATTCGGTGCAACCGGAGAGACACTGGAATTTACATCGGCTCATATGTGGGAATACTGCTGGGGCTTTATTGTGGGAAGCGTAAATACGATGCTGTCCGCTTATTTTTACTCTACGAAGCGTTCTGGTCAGGCTATTGCACTTAATATTGTCCGCAGCCTTGTATTGAATTCACTGGTTATCACAGTGCTTCCGAAAATATTCGGAAATGCCGTTGTATGGCATACCTTCGGTATCTATGAAGTCCTTGTGCTGATCATAGCGCTTGTACTGAAAAGAGTATCGGAAAAAAGAGGAATTATTTACAGGTAATATATTTTGGTCATCGGAGGATATACTGTCGCAACAGTATTGTCGAAAAGATGTCGGGTGCGCCCGGTTATTGAAAAATAACCGGGTATTTTTTTATTTAAAATGGTCTACAGGAGGCAGTCTATGAAATTAATTTTGCAGAAGCGAATGAAGAGCAACGCTTAAATGAGAAATTTGAGGACTATGCCCAAACTGCGATCAAAGTAAATAAGCGCTTTGCGATCCTTGATAGTATTTCGGTTTTTGCCATTAATGTTTTTGTGATGCTCGTTTATACATTTAGTGGTTTCCGCATCACAGCCGGTCATTTTCAGATCGGGGATATTACCGCAATTATCGAATACGCAATGCTATCCTTATTCTTTTTGATGATGGCGCAAATGGTAATTCTGACATTGCCGCGTGCTTTGGAGTGCTGTAACCGTATCGGGGAAATCATGGATTTCTCGCCTACGATTGCAGACAAGAAGGACAGGCGTGTGGAAGAAAAGAAAAACCAAAAAGAGGTATTGAGATTTAAAAATGTGTCTTTCCGCTTTGCGGATGCCGATGAATACACACTGAAAAATTTGAACTTCGTATGTGAAAGAGGAAAAACAACAGCCATTATCGGAGGAACGGGCAGTGGAAAATCAACCGTAGCATCGCTGATGATGAGGTTTAATGAAGTGACAGACGGAGCGGTGCACTTAAATGGAGTGGATATCCGTAAGATGCCGCAGGAGCAGTTGAGAGAACATCTTTCCTTTGTTCAGCAGCGGGCGTGGCTGTTTTCCGGAACGATTGCGGAAAATCTGCGTTACGGAAATCCGGATGCGGATGATAAAGAACTCTGGCATGCGCTGGAAATCGCGCAGGCAAAAGACTTTGTAGAGGCGCTGCCTGACAAGCTGGACGCTTTTGTGGCACAGGGCGGTACAAACTTTTCGGGCGGACAAAAACAGCGTCTCTCAATCGCACGTGCCTTAGTGAAAAAACCGGAACTCTATATTTTTGACGACAGCTTTTCTGCCCTGGATTTCAAGACGGATGCCGCGCTTAGAAAAGCTCTGCAGCCGGAAACAAAAAACGCTGCTGTGGTGATTATTGCACAGAGAATCAGCACAATTCTTCATGCGGATCATATCATCGTTTTGCATGAAGGAGAACCGGTGGGGATGGGAAAACACGAGGAACTGCTTAAGAACTGTCCGATCTATAAGGAGATTTATGATTCACAGACAAAGGAGGCGGATGAACATGAGTGATAAGCGGGATATAAAATTCGACAAAGAAGTACCAAAGGATGCGCGAAAAACAGCAATTCGGTTATTTCAGCAGCTTAAAAACCAGAGAGTCAGGCTGACAATCGTTGCTGTCTGCATTGTCTTTTATACGGTGCTGAATGTATGCACTCCGTATTATAGCGCAGGAGTTATTGATAACCTGCTCTCGGCAATCAAAAACTGTGTTGAAGCAGGAACAAGTTTTTCTATTAGCTGGAATCCGCTTGGTCGTCAGATGGTCACATTATTTTTCCTGTATGTGCTTACAAGTGTGTTTTATCATTTTCAAGCATATTTAATGGCGAGTGTAGCGGAACGGTTAATTTTGACTTTGCGAAAGCAGATCAGCAGTAAGCTACATAAGCTTCCTCTTTACTTTTATGACGGAAATAAGCCCGGCGAGATTTTAAGCCGCGTTACCAGTGATTTGGATAAAGTGTCGGAGACTTTACAGACAGGACTTCTGAAGCTGCTGACGGCGATCGGAACGCTTGTCGGGGCAGTGGCGTTTATGATTTATTTCAGCCCGTTGCTTACCGCTGTATTTCTGATTTTTACGGTTATCAGTCTCTGGGTTACAAAAATGGTCGCAAAAAAGAATCTGGAATGTGCCGCTGACCGGCAGCGGGCGCTGGCTTATCTTACCGGCATAGCAGAGGAATACTATACAGGCAGAGATGTGATAAGGGCTTACAACCACGAAAAAGAAAGCATGGAAACAATGAATAGCGCAGTTGATGAATTGCGCAATGCCACAAAAAAGACAGACTTTCTGACAAACTGTGTCAATCCGTTGATCCGTTTGCTGTCGCGCTGTTCACAGGCGGCGATTATGCTTCTTGCGTGCAAATGGATGCTGGAGGGAAGGATGTCCCTGGGCATCGTGCAGGCATTTTTCCAGTATATCAATATGGCGGCGGAACCGCTTACCGAGACCTCTTATATGCTGAATTCCCTGCAGTCTGCATTGGCTTCTGCAGAGAGGACGTTTCACTTCCTGGACGCGGGGGAAGAAAAGCCTGATACCGTTGCTCCTGTGCTCCTGAAAAATGCAAAGGGAGAAATTGCCTTTGAAAATGTCAGCTTTGGGTATGTTCCGGATAAAATGCTGATGAAAAATATCAGCTTTACAGCGAAACCGGGACAAAAGATTGCGGTTGTCGGTTCAACCGGCGCCGGTAAAACAACATTGATCAATCTGCTTATGCGCTTTTATGAGGTAGATGGCGGGAAGATCACAATAGATGGAGTGCCAACTACGGATCTGACGCGGAAGGAGTTAAGGCACAATTTTGGAATGGTTTTACAGGACACATGGCTGTTTGGGGGAACGATAGCAGAAAATATCGCATATGGAAAACCAGACGCGACTATGGAGGAAATCAAGGCGGCGGCAAAAGCGGCGAAAGTGGATTATTTTATCCGCACAATGCCCCAGGGCTACCATACAGTGCTGGATAACGAAGCGGCGAACCTGTCCGTAGGACAAAGGCAGCTTATAACGATTGCACGCGTATTTCTCTGCAATCCGCCGATCATCATTCTGGATGAAGCTACATCCAGTGTGGATACCCGTACAGAAGCAGAGATCGGAAAGGCGATGAAGAAACTGATGAATGGAAGAACCAGCTTTGTGATCGCGCATCGTCTCTCTACGATACGAGACGCCGATAATATCCTGTTTATGGAAAACGGAAACATCATTGAACAGGGTAATCACAAAGAACTGCTTAAAAAACAAGGTGCATATGCTGCGCTGTATTACAGCCAGTTTGCATAACAAATGAAAGGAAAGTAAATTACATGACAACTATCGAAGCAAAAATCGCAGAACTGGAAACCCGGCTCCATCGTTTAACTGTAAATGGAAAGGATAATTATGGAGTACGCAGGAAAATTGAACGCCAGATCAGAACTCTTCGCGAATTACAGGATAAAGGAGGTGTGGTATGCAAAGCAGAGAAGAAATGAAAAACACAGCCATATATGAGAAGCTGATAAATGCTGTAAAGCAATATTTTGCGCATAAAGATATATATTCCATACTTTTACATGGAGGATGCTACTGGCTGACATCGGCTTTACATGAATATATACCGGATTCTGATATTGTATTCCATCGGCAAATGCAGCATTGTGCCTGTGCCTTTAATCGGGGCGTTTACGATGTCCGGGGAAGAATCTCCGCCAGAGGATTCAGGATTGCAACGATGCAGGATATGGAGTATATGAAGAAGCATTTTATACCATGTTTTGATATAGAAGCAATCAATGCTTATTTAAAGAATATCATGCAAAAAGAAAGGACAGTATGCTATGTGGAAAAATAAAAATGGAGAAACAGGAAGCGGTTTAGCTTTTGCTCTTCCCGACGATGAAGTCATTAGACAAATAAAGCCAGTAAAATCAAGGGTTTGCGGTACTTTCATTAGAGGTTTGACATCAATTTGACATCAAATTTATATCTTTTGGTGGACTTATTTGGACTAATAAGGTATGGGCTACAGTATTCAGCACACCTTCCGTTTGCATGATAAGGCTTTGAAAGAAGTCGGCAGGATTTATGAAGATGAGAGTTGATGTGATAGAATGAGAGTCCGCTCTTATGATATTATTATAATGCGAACAGAATAAGAATTGATCGGAGCCATCGTGGAGGAATCTGCGGTGGCTTTTATCATGTCCGGAGGTGGGAAGAGTTATGCCTTATAAAAGCAGAGTGCCGTGCAAATATCCAGGCTGTGGAAAGCTGATTCCGCCAGGTACTATGTATTGTGACGAACACGCGGCGCTAAGGAATAGTCAGTATGAAAAGTACGGAAGAGATAAAGATACCAAGCGGCGTTACGGCCGAGCATGGAAAAGGATCCGAGACAAGTATGCTGCAGAGCATCCGTTTTGTGAGCAGTGCTATGCGAAGGGAGTCCTGGTTCCAACAGAAGAGATTCATCATAAGCTTCCGCTGAGTGAAGGTGGCACGCATAATCGGAGCAATCTGATCGCGCTGTGCAAGTCGTGTCACTCACAGATCCGTGCGAAGCGTGGAGATCGCTGGCAAGAACGGAGGTCGCAGTGATGCGGAGAATGATCGTGGCCGTTCTGGCCGTGGTTTTATCGTGCAGCTTATTGTGCTGCGCTCATAATGATTCGAGTGGTCATGAATATCGTGATAAGTGCGAATGGTGGAGAGAAGACTGAGCCGGTAGGGGCTGCCAAAATCTCTACAGACTTATCTCCTATAGAACGGCGGGTGGGTGTTGCGCGTACAGTCGCGAAATGGAAGAATACTACCTGCAAAACAGACAATATCAAAAGACAGCAGCAACAGCGGGTTGCTTGTTTATAGAATGCACGCATACTATAATATTTACAAGGTGGTGATTTTTATGGATACGAAAGATGTTATACTTGAATTGCGAACGAAAAAAGGGTTGTCACAAGATGAACTTGCTGAAAAGCTCTATGTTACGAGGCAAGCGGTATCCCGTTGGGAAAACGGAGAAACAATTCCAAATACAGAAACCTTAAAACTGCTCTCTAAGTTTTTTGATGTTTCAATCAATACGCTTTTAGGAACACCAAGAAAACTTATCTGCCAGTGTTGTGGAATGCCGCTTGATGATGACGCAATCATAAGTCGTAATTACGATGGCACATTTAACGAGGACTATTGCAAGTGGTGCTATGCTGACGGAACTTATACCTATAATGATATGGATGACCTGATTGAAGTCTGTGTTAAAAATATGGTAAGTGAAAATTTCACTGAGGAGCAGGTTCGTTCTTATATGAGAGATTTGCTTCCCCAATTAGATTACTGGAAGCGTTACGATGAACTCAGTGACAATGGTCAATTTGAAGAATTTAAGCAGCAACTAATTAAGGAAATAAACGAACTTCATATAGAAGGGCTGCCAAAGGTTAAAAAATTAAATGCTCTTGTAGGAAAATATGTAAATCTTGAGTATATGTTGCCAAACGGCAATTTGGTAAAATTTTTGGATGACTCAAAGACATATCTTGGAAATCAACTTGAAAGCGAGTTCGGCGGTGAAAGATATTTTGGAGTTATCGCAAATATGGATTTTCTGCTTGTATGCACTTATGAGAAGGATGGATTGAACCCGGAATTTGTGCTATATAAAAAAAGATAAAATAAACTGCCCGATGTTCTGAAAGAGGACGGGTATCCCGATGTGCAGGCGTTCATGGCAACCTACCGCAAGGCGGGGACAGTCCTTGTGGCTGTTTATGGAAAATCACCCGCAGGCGTCAGAAGGACTCTGCGGGCGTTCTTTTTATCAATTTTAAGTTCAAATGCTTTTCTTACGTGGAAAACATTTTTAAAAATTTGGTTAATGCGGAATTAGTATGCCGCTTGTGGTAGAAAATACCGAATGAGAGTTCCGTATCTTCTGAAAGAGGTACAACAACGTATTCTGGAGACTTCAATGTTAATATTTGAGGAAGTACTGCAATCCCAAAACCTGACGAGGCCAGACAATGTGCAATTTCGAGACTATTGCAGTAAAAAATCTTATCCGCAGAGTGATGTCCTGCCAACTGTTTCTGAAAGGCAGAAGTCGAAAGCGGTGCATTGAGTGGATTACAGGCGATAATCGTCGTGTTCTCCAAATCACTCAAGGCAATAGAGTCTTTCTTGGCGAAAGGGTGTGTGGCAGACATCAGACATATTAACTTGTCTTTTTGCAATTCTATAAAATTGATACCGGATTTTTTCGGCATATTTTCTTTGTAATAAAAAAGAACATCTATTTTATTTTCCAGAAAAAGATTTAAAATAATTTTGTAGCCCGGGCATTCGATGTCCGGGCGTATGTCAGGATATGCAGAATGAAATTTTGTCAGGATTGGCGCTAAGTAAAAAAGTGCAGCAGGATTACTCATCCCGATCCGGATGGACGCAGAATTGGCATACTGCCTTTGCACACGGGAAATGGCAGCTTGTGATTTCATGACGATGTCTTTGGCATCCTTATAAAAAGATATGCCGGAAGGCGTAAGTTCCACGTGACGGGTAGAGCGGATAAAAAGAGTTACGCCAAGTTCGTGTTCCAGCGCATTGATTTGTTTTGTGACGGCCGGCTGAGAAATATACAGAGCTTCTGCGGCTCTTGCAAAACTTAAATTTTCGGCAACAAGAATAAAACACTTTAAATTATCTATAGTCATTTCATTTCCTCCTTTTAATAACGGCTTGTTATGAATGATAACATATATAACCTCTGGTTATCAATGATGAATTATTTTCAATTAACAGAACGAACTCAAACTGTTATATTTATAAATTGTAAATTAAGATGAAAAAGGGAGGAAGCACATGGAAAAAATATGGAATAAAAAATTTATATTGCTGTTCATTACGAACTTGTTGATGATGGCTACTTTTTATGCCTCTGTACCTATTTTGCCGATTTATTGTCAGCAAAATGGGATCACGGGTTCCCAAATTGGTATTGTCTTAACGGCAATGTCAGTAACTACTGTATTATTCAGACCATTTGCAGGTTATATACTGGATAATTTTAATCGGTATCATGTTTATATGCTGTTTTTGGCTCTGTTTTGTCTGCCATTTTTAGGATTTGCAGCATTTCCCATTTATGGAGTACTGGTATTGCTCCGCCTGTATATGGGTGTTGTTTATTCTGTTTGCGGATCTGCAACAACAACATTGGCTGGCGACGTACTTCCGCCAAGCATGGTAGGAAAAGGTGTAAACCGATTTGCTCTTACAATTTCACTGGGGATGGCGGCTGGCCCGTTTATCGGTATCCAGGTGCAGAACCATTTGAGTAGTAAAGCATCTTTTGTTGTTTTATTTGTTTTAACAGTAATTGCTCTGATTTGTGTATCGTTCTGTAAAATTGAATATCCAAAGGTAGAACGTAAGAAATTTGTTCTGGCAGACGCGTTTTATAAACCGGCATTACCGTTTATGTTCAACATGATGTTTATCATGATCCCATTTGGAGCGGTGATTGCATATTCATCAATTTTTGCACAGGAAAAAGGATTGTCTTCGGTAATTCCTTATTTCTATATATTCCTGGTAGCAGGAATGTTAATCTCCAAGTTTTCAACACAGAAGATGATTGATGCCGGTAAGCATAAAGTACTTGTTGTAGTAAGCTTAGTGATTTTATTTTTCACAATGACAAGTTATTTCTTTATGAATAATGGTGTTCATTTGCTTTTAGCCGGATTTTTATTAGGCCTTGGTTATGGTATTCTTCAGCCTTTATTTCAGTCATTTGTAACCGGAACAACACCGGCGCCAAAACGAGGTACAGCAAATGCTACTTATTTGCTTTCTTATGATATTGGTATTGGTATCGGTTCATTTGTAATGGGAATATTTCAGGAAAGTATCGGCTTATCCACCGGATTTGCGCTTACAGCAATAGCATATATTATTGGCGGTATTATTTATGCAGCATACGTTGATCGTTATTACACCAAATTAAATCAGCGGAAAATGATCTAATTGATACGGCGCGGGAGAAAAAATGGCAAACAAGACAGTATTACCAACTTTATACTGGTGCATTTGAATTGGAATAAGCAAAAGGAGGAAAGATAATGAACAATCAGGAAAAAATTCAGTTATTAAAGGACAGGCTTCATAACCTTGAAACGAATAACAAAGAAAATAACGGTGTGCAGAGAAGGATTCGCAGAGACATACGGAATTTGGAGAAAAAAGAGAAGATTTGATTAAGGAGTATATAAGCAATGACAAAGAACGTGTTAGTTTCATTTTTGGAAAAGTTTGATGAGTATCCCTTTGCTGTGAGGATAAATGGAAAAGAGTACCTCATTGGCTCTGGGGAACCAATGTTTACGGTAATCTTTCATAAGGATATTCCATTGTCAGCCCTGACTACAAGTACATCCCTTGCCCTGGGGGAAGCCTATATGGACGGAGATCTGGAAATAGAGGGTGATTTATATTTTGCATTGGATCACTTTTTGGGGCAGATGGGCAAGTTTTCTACCGATGAATCCTTACTGAAAAAGATTATGTACAGTTCAACCGCAAAGAAAAATCAGAAAAAGGAGGTGCGGAGTCATTATGATATAGGCAATGATTTTTACAAGTTGTGGCTGGATGAAACATTGAGCTACTCTTGTGGATATTTTCTGCATGATGACGATACACTCTATCAGGCGCAGGTAAATAAAATAGATTATATATTGAAGAAACTGTGTTTGAAAGAAGGAATGACGCTTCTGGATATTGGATGCGGATGGGGTTATCTTTTAATTGAAGCAGCAAAAAAATACGGAGTGCATGGAACAGGAATTACATTAAGCAAAGAACAGTATAAAGAATTTCAGAGAAGAATAGAAATGGAACATCTGGAAGGTCTTGTAAAAGCTGAAATATTGGATTATCGGGATCTGCCCAAAAGCAGATATCAGTTTGACCGGATTGTCAGCGTAGGTATGGTGGAACACGTTGGAAGAGAAAATTATCCGCTTTTTATGAAATGTGTGAAAAATGTTCTGAAACCAGGCGGAGTGTTTTTGCTGCACTTTATCAGCGGCTTAAAAGAACATGCGGGAGATCCATGGATTAAAAAATATATCTTTCCGGGTGGAACAGTACCGAGTTTACGGGAAATGATTTATCAGGCTGCAGAAAATGATTTCCATACGATTGATGTGGAAGATCTGCGTCTGCATTATAATCGGACATTGCTGTGCTGGGAAAAGAATTTCAAAGAACATATAGACGAAGTACGGGAAATGTTTGATGAACGGTTTGTGCGGATGTGGGATTTGTATTTGTGTGCCTGTGCAGCAACCTTCCATAATGGGATTATTGATCTGCATCAGATTATTTTTACAAATGGAATTAATAACGATTTGCCTATGCGGAGGTGGTATTAAAGGTAGAAATAAGGCGGCGCCGATTTGTCATATCAGAATATAACAAAATATAACGCAGAAGCAGTGGAGTCACAGTGAGTTTGTGGTTTCGCTGCTTTTTTGCTGCGAAAAAGTTAATTAAATCTTAATCGCATATTCACTGCCCTTTTCCCGTTTTAATTTCCTTCATGCTATTGTATCAGCGTAAGGAGGAATGTGTTATGGCAGCGATATGGGATTCTATTCATAATTTTGAAAATAAATTTGACCGCTATGCGGAGCGTTTCGCATTGCGCCACCCATACCTGGCGGTTTTTGTCATGTTTATCGGAGTGCCGCTTTTTATTTTAATTGCTGTTGTTGTTTCAACGATGCTTATTGCGGTGCCGATGGCGTGGGTTTTTGGATGGTTGTAAGCTTTTATAAAACTTTAATTTCGAACGCGGCTTGGTAATCCCGTTTTAATACAGAAGATAATAAAATGCAAAAAAAAAGATGAGGAGATTTTAAGTGATGAGCACAGTAATTCAGTACATATTGTATCTTGCCGTTCTTGTTGCCCTTGCAATTCCGCTGGGGGCATATATCAAAAAAGTAATGAACGGCGAAAAAACTTTTTTATCAAAAATCCTTACACCCTGCGAAAATGCAGTATATAAGGTGCTGAGAGTAAATAAAGAGGAACAGATGAATTGGAAAAAGTATACGGTTTCTGTTCTTGCTTTTTCGGGTGTCGGACTTTTGTTCTTGTTTTTACTTCAGCTTTTACAAGGTGTTCTACCCGGAAATCCACAAGGATTGCCGGGAGTTAAATGGGATTTGTCTTTTAATACCGCCGTCAGTTTTGTGACGAATACGAATTGGCAGGCATACAGCGGTGAATCCACATTGAGTTATTTGACACAGGCGCTTGGGCTGACGGTACAAAATTTTGTTTCAGCAGCAACGGGTATTGCTGTTCTATTTGCGCTGATTAGGGGACTTATCAAAGTAAAAAGTGACGGCCTGGGAAGTTTTTGGGTAGACATGACAAGGATCGTAATTCATATCCTTATTCCGCTTAATTTGGTAATTTCGTTGTTGTTAGTCGGCGGCGGTGTGATTCAAAATCTGAAGGGCGCTGAAACGGTATCTCTTGTAGAACCGATTGCAGTGAGCGCTGATGGCACAATCCTTGAAAATGCAGAAATCGACCCTGAAACAGAAACCGTTACCGTGGATGGACAGGTGATTGAGGATGCAGAAATCGTGACAGAACAATTTGTCCCGATGGGACCGGCCGCCAGTCAAGTTGCCATTAAGCAGACAGGTACAAACGGTGGCGGATTTAATGGTGTCAATTCAGCGCATCCGTTGGAAAATCCGAATGCGTTTACAAACATTATTGAGATGATTTCACTGCTTTTGATACCTGCCGCGCTCTGTTTTACCTTCGGAAGCGCGGTAAAAAACAAAAAACAAGGCAGAGCAATTTTTATGGCAATGTTTATTTGCCTTGTGGCGGCGCTTGCCGTGGTTGCTGTTAATGAGCAGCTTGCCACGCCGCAGCTTGCACAAGACGGCTCCGTAGATATTTCTATGGACGGTCAGGCGGGCGGAAATATGGAAGGAAAAGAAACACGTTTCGGTATTGCTGCATCTTCCACATGGGCGGTATTTACCACAGCAGCTTCCAACGGCTCTGTTAATTCTATGCATGACAGCTATACGCCGCTTGGCGGTATGATTACAATGCTTCTTATGCAATTGGGAGAGGTGATTTTCGGCGGCGTCGGCTGTGGACTGTATGGCATGCTTGCTTTTGCCATTTTAACGGTATTTATTGCCGGATTGATGGTGGGAAGAACGCCGGAGTTTTTAGGCAAGAAAATAGAACCGTATGAAATGAAATGGGCCGTTGCTGTATGCCTTGCGACACCCGTTGCCATTCTTGTGGGAAGCGGTATAGCAGCTATTGTTCCAAGCGTTGCGGACAGTCTTAATAATGGAGGAGCGCGCGGGTTTTCAGAATTACTTTATGCGTATTCTTCCTGCGGAGGCAACAACGGTTCAGCATTTGCCGGATTTAATGCAAACACGGTATTTTTGAATATTTCCCTTGGGCTTGTCATGCTATTTGCACGATTTCTTCCTATTATAGGGACATTGGCAGTAGCAGGAAGTCTTGCCGGAAAGAAAAAGATTGCAACAACAGCCGGTACGCTTTCTACTACCAATGCAATGTTTGTGTTTTTACTGATTTTTATTGTTCTGCTTGTTGGCGCGCTCAGCTTTTTCCCGGCGCTGGCACTGGGGCCGATTGCAGAATTTTTCCAAAGTATTGTGTAAGGAGGTAGTGACATGGCACAGTCAACAAAAAGCGCTTTTGCTGATAGAAAAATGATTGGCAGAGCAATAAAAGATTCATTTATTAAACTGAGCCCGAAAACGCAAGTGCAGAATCCTGTTATGTTCTTGGTGTATATATCCGCGATTTTGACAACCGGATTATGGATTCTTTCTCTGTTCGGCTTCAAGGATACTTCCAGCGGATATACGCTGGCAATTGCGGTAATTTTGTGGTTTACCTGCATATTTGCAAATTTTGCGGAAGCTATCGCGGAAGGCAGAGGCAAAGCGCAGGCGGATTCTTTAAGAGCTTCTAAAAAAGATGTAGAGGCGCATAAAATTCCTTCTGTTGACAGAAAAGAGCAGATTACAGATGTATCTTCTGCAGCGTTGAAAAAGGGTGACATTGTTATCGTGAAAGCGGGAGAACAGATCCCTGGTGACGGTGAAGTGATTGAAGGTGCTGCGTCAGTAGATGAAAGTGCGATTACCGGTGAATCTGCTCCCGTCATTCGTGAAGCAGGCGGCGACAGAAGCGCCGTAACAGGAGGAACTACCGTATTGTCTGATTGGATTGTGCTGCGGATTACCAGCGAAGCAGGAGAAAGCTTTCTTGATAAAATGATTGCGATGGTTGAGGGTGCGGCAAGAAAAAAGACGCCCAATGAAATTGCTTTGCAGATTTTTCTTGTTGCGCTTTCCATAATCTTTATCCTTGTTACAATGGCGCTCTATACCTATTCCGTATTTTCGGCAAAGCAGGCGGGAATAGAAAATCCCACTTCTATTACAACGCTGATAGCCTTACTGGTTTGTCTTGCCCCCACTACCATCGGCGCGCTGCTTTCGGCAATCGGTATTGCCGGTATGTCGAGGCTGAACCAGGCAAATGTGTTGGCTATGAGCGGAAGAGCGATTGAAGCTGCCGGAGATGTGGATATATTGATGCTCGATAAGACGGGAACAATCACCCTTGGCAACCGACAGGCTCACGCATTGATTCCGGTAGACGGTACAAGCGAAGAAGAGCTTGCCGATGCCGCGCAGCTTTCCAGCCTTGCAGACGAAACGCCGGAAGGCAGAAGTGTTGTGATTCTTGCAAAAGATAAATATGGTATAAGAGGAAGAAAACTGGCGGACAAGGATATGACATTTATCCCTTTTTCGGCAAAGACACGGATGAGCGGTGTTAATTTTGACGGCAATGAAATCCGGAAGGGCGCTGCTGAGGCAATGCAGGCGTATGTCACCCAGGCGGGCGGTATTTATTCTAAAGAATGCAGCCGCATCGTGCAGGATATAGCCAAGCAAGGAGGAACACCCCTGGTTGTTGCTAAAAATCATAAAATACTTGGAGTAATTCATTTAAAAGATATTATTAAACAGGGGGTTCAAGAGAAATTTGCTGATCTTCGTAAAATGGGTATCAAAACCATTATGATTACAGGTGATAATCCGATGACGGCCGCAGCGATTGCCGCTGAAGCAGGTGTAGATGACTTCCTTGCAGAAGCAACCCCGGAGGGGAAACTGCAAATGATCCGTGATTTTCAGGCGAAAGGGCATTTGGTAGCAATGACGGGCGACGGAACAAACGATGCCCCGGCTCTTGCACAGGCTGATGTGGCGGTGGCAATGAATACCGGGACGCAAGCGGCAAAGGAAGCGGGGAATATGGTGGATTTGGATTCGTCTCCTACAAAACTGATTGATATTGTCCGTATTGGGAAACAGCTTTTGATGACAAGAGGAAGTTTGACTACTTTTTCAATTGCAAACGATGTGGCAAAGTATTTTGCTATTATACCTGCGCTGTTTATGGGATTGTATCCGGGGCTTTCCGCGCTCAATATTATGAGACTGTATTCTCCGCAAAGCGCCGTGCTTTCCGCGATTATTTATAATGCGTTGATTATCATTGCATTGATTCCCCTGGCGCTGAAGGGCGTAAAATACAGAGAGGTCCCGGCAGGGAAACTGTTGTCACGTAATTTGCTGATTTATGGTTTGGGCGGACTTGCGGCTCCGTTTATCTTTGTGAAACTGATTGATATGTTATTAGTCGTTTTAGGATTGGTCTAAGGAGGTATGGGCGATGAAAACATTAAAAAATACATTACCGGAAGCGGCTGCTATTTTTCTGATTTTTACTGTGATTTGCGGTATTGTTTATACAGGCGTTGTAACGGGGATAGCCCGGCTTGTTTTCCCGGATAAGGCAAATGGCAGTATCATTGAGGTTGACGGGAAAAAATATGGCTGCGAGCTTTTAGGACAGCAATATACGGATGACGCGCATATGTGGGGACGAATTATGAATATTGACGTTTCAACCTATAAGGATGAAAAAGGAAAAACGCTCATGTATGCGTCGCCGTCAAATTTAAGTCCTGCAAGTGAAGAATACAAAGCGCTGGTTGCAGAGCGAGTAGAAAAACTGCGCAAAGCAAACCCGGAGATGGATGAAACCGCAATTCCCGTTGATCTTGTCACTTGTTCCGGCAGCGGACTTGATCCGCATATTTCTCCCGCTGCTGCCAAGTATCAGACGGCCAGAATTGCAAAAGCTAATCATATGACGGAGGATGAGGTGGAGAAAATAATTGATGAATGTACGGATGGCAGATTTTTGGGCATCTTTGGGGAAGAAACTGTAAATGTCCTAAAAGTTAATTTGATGCTGGATGGTATTTTATAGAATTTTAATTCGGCAGCAGGGTTATTTATACGAATTTAATATCAATAAAGATAGAATAAAGGAAGTATAAAAAGCAATTAAGATAACGGGGATATATAAGTTATGCAGAAAAGAAAAAAATCAAAGCATTATCATATTACATCCTTTCAGATTATTATTTTGGGGTTCTTATCTGTTATCTTGATCGGAAGTCTGATGCTCATGCTGCCGATTGCCGCCCGAAGCGGCAAGGGCGCTTCGTTTTCCGATGCGCTGTTCACTGCAACCTCTGCAGTCTGCGTAACCGGGTTGGTTATTCACGATACAGCAACCTATTGGTCTATGTTCGGGCAGGGTATCATCTTGCTGCTGATTCAGATCGGAGGAATGGGGATTGTTACAATTGCCGTTTCGATTGCGGCGGTTTCGGGACGCAAAATAGGCCTGATGCAGCGAAGTACAATGCAGGAGGCGATTGCAGCGCCTAATGTTGGCGGTATTGTGAGGAGAACGAAGTTTATCTTAAAAACAGCCATTTCTGTTGAGTTAATCGGGACGGCTGTTTTAGCGCCTGTTTTTTGCAGGGATTTTGGAATTTTTAAAGGGATCTGGTATGCACTGTTTCACTCGGTTTCTGCATTTTGTAATGCGGGGTTTGATTTAATAGGTGTAAAACAGCCGTTTTCCTCATTGACTTCTTACTCTGTGCAGCCGGTTGTAAATATTACGATTATGGCGCTGATTATTATCGGGGGCATAGGCTTTCTTACTTGGGAGGACATAAAGAACAATACGTGGCATTTTAAAAAGTACCGTATGCAAAGCAAAGTCATTCTTACAGTAACCGGCACTCTTATACTTTTGCCCGCAATTTATTTTTATTTTTTTGAGTTTTCGCAAATGCCGTTTGCTGAGAGAGTATGGACCGCACTGTTTCAATCGGTTACACCGAGAACCGCCGGCTTTAATACGGCGGATTTGACGAGGGTTAGTGAGGTTGGGCAGATGCTTATTATAATTCTTATGCTGACGGGCGGTTCCCCCGGTTCTACCGCAGGAGGCATGAAAACGACGACGCTTGCCGTCCTCGTTTCCTGCGCATTATCTGTGTTCCGAAAGAAAGAACATGCCCACTTTTTTAAGAGGAGGATTCCTGACAATACGATAAGAAATGCAGCTACGATTTTTTTAATGTATATTACTTTGTTTCTTGCCGGAGGTATGATTATTAGCGGGATAGAAAATATCCCGTTAATAACAGCTTTATTTGAAACAGCATCTGCAATCGGCACGGTTGGATTATCGCTTGGAATCACACCGGAACTTGGCATAGTCTCTCATATGATTTTAATTTGCCTGATGTTTTTTGGCAGGGTCGGCGGTTTGACATTGATATTCGCCGCAATCTCCGAGAAAGCATCAAACGGCTCTAAATATCCGCAGGAAAAAATAACAGTAGGGTAAAGGAGAAAAATGATGAAATCTATTTTACTGATAGGTCTTGGAAGGTTTGGAAGACATATTGCTATGAAGCTGGACGAACGGCATCATCAGGTGATGGCGGTAGATAAAGAAGAACGGCGTGTGGAGGCTGTTCTTCCGTTTGTGACAAATGCGCAGATCGGAGACGCAACAAACGAGGATTTTTTAAGTTCGCTTGGCGTTCGGAATTTTGATGTATGTATCGTAGCAATTGGAGATAATTTTCAAAATTCGTTAGAAACCACTTCGCTTCTAAAAGAACTTGGAGCCAAAATGGTGGTGTCCCGTGCCGCCAGAGATGTTCACGCTAAATTTCTTTTGCGAAACGGCGCTGACGAGGTTGTCTATCCGGAACGGCAGCTTGCAGACTGGACGGCAATTCGTTATAGCGCCGACCATATCCTTGATTACATAGAGTTAGACGAAGAACACGCTATTTTTGAAATGTCTGTGCCAATTGGGTGGACCGGAAAAACAATCGGTCAATTAGACATACGGAAGAAATATAATATTAATATTATGGCGCTGAAACATAACGGTGTGATGAATTTGAGAATCAGCCCGGAGACTCCTTTGCCGAAGGATGATACGATGCTTGTTCTCGGAGATATCAAGAGCATTCAAAAATGTTTTCATATTTAATTTGTGAAGGAAATCGGCGGTATGGAAGAATTTATTTTAATTTGCGCAGTTGTATTTATATTTATTTTGGGTTACTTTATTATGAGAAAGCTGGATTGTTTTCTTGTTCAAAATGATTTGCAGATGAAAGAACGTGAAGGACTGGGAGGTGAGTGTATGAGCGAATCCAGATTAAATCCGGATGAGCTGTTAAAAGTAATCCGGGTTGAAGAAGAAAATCAAACCAGGGGACATTTGAAAATCTTTTTTGGGTATGCGGCCGGCGTAGGGAAAACTTATGCCATGCTGAAAGCGGCTCATATAGCAAAAAATCAGGGGGCAGATGTGGTGGCCGGTTATATTGAGCCGCACGCACGCCCTAAAACAGCAGCGCTTTTGAATGGTTTGGAACTTCTTCCCGTAAAGGAAATCGAATATAATGGAATTACACTGCGCGAATTTGATATTGATGCGGCGCTGAAAAGAAAACCGCAGCTTATGCTTGTGGACGAGCTTGCCCATACAAATGCACAGGGGTGCCGCCACACAAAGCGGTACCAGGATATTAAGGAGCTTTTGAACGCCGGTATAGATGTTTATACAACCGTAAATGTACAGCACATTGAAAGCCTGTGCGATGTAGTTGCGTCCATTACAGAAGTTTTTGTGAGGGAACGAATCCCTGACTCTTTATTTGATAACGCCGATCAGGTTGAACTGGTAGATATTGAGCCGCAGGAGCTTATAGATCGCCTTAATGCAGGAAATGTCTATAGGGAAGCACAGGCAAAACAAGCAGTAGAGAACTTTTTTACCGTAGAAAACCTGACGGCTCTTCGGGAAATTGCACTGCGCCGGTGTGCAGATAGAGTGAATATTCTGACGGAGAACACGCGGGTGAAACGCCACGGAGATTATCATACGGATGAACATATATTGGTCTGTCTTTCGTCTTCTCCTTCTAATGCGAAAATTATCCGCACTGCCGCAAGAATGGCTGCTGCGTTCAAAGGAACTTTCACAGCGCTGTTTGTGGAAACGCCGGATTTTTCTGAAATGAATGAGGAAAATGTGAAACGCCTGCGCGCGAATATGCGCCTTGCTGAACAGCTTGGCGCTCAAATTGAGACGGTTTACGGTGAGGACGTCCCTTTTCAGATTGCGGAATTTGCAAGACTTTCCGGCGTCTCTAAAGTTGTAATCGGGAGAAGCTTCGGGGTAAAGCGGCATTTGTTCAGCAAACCGACTTTGACGGAGAGACTGATTGCGAATGCACCGAATCTGGATGTACACATTATTCCCGATACGGTTTCCAATGCGGCCGTTTACCGGCTAAAGAAAGGGAAGAAAAGGAATCCTATCATTTTTTCTGCTGCGGATATATTAAAGTGTATTGCGATTTTGCTTGTTTCCAGTTTGATTGGAACCGTTTTTCATAATCTTGGATTTGCCGAAGCGAACATAATTACCGTTTATGTTCTTGGCGTGCTTATTACCGCGGTTATTACGAAGCATCAAATTTACGGCCTTATTTCTTCCATTGTCAGTGTTTTGGTTTTTAACTTTCTGTTCACTGATCCCAAATTTACATTACAGGCGTATGATCAAGGCTATCCGGTAACCTTTCTTATTATGTTTTTGGCAGCTTTTTTGACAGGCTCCCTTGCTATACGGCTCAAAAATCAGGCGAAGCAGTCGGCAAGATCGGCATATCGCACAAAAGTACTATTTGACACCAATCAGCTATTGCAGCAATCAAAAGACAGAAAGGAAATTATATCTGTAACTTCCAATCAGTTGATAAAATTATTGGGGAAAGATATTGTTTTTTATTTGGCTGATATGGAAAAACTGGAAGAGCCGCATATTTTTCCGGCGGCCAATGAAAATTTAGAACTATATACTTCTGATAATGAAAAGGCGGTTGCCGACTGGGTGTTCAAAAATAATAAGCGCGCCGGGGCTACGACCGAAACGCTTTCCAGCGCAAAATGTCTGTATCTTGCCGTCCGCGTCAACAACGTGGTATATGGCGTTATTGGAATTGTTATGGGGGAAGAACCTCTCGATCCATTTGAGAACAGTATTTTGCTGTCCATTATCGGAGAGTGTGCGTTGGCTTTGGAAAATGAAAAAAATGCCCGTGAGAAAGAAGAAGCTGCAGTTCTGGCGAAAAACGAGCAGCTTCGAGCAAATCTGCTTCGGGCTATCTCTCACGATCTGAGGACCCCGTTGACGTCAATTTCCGGAAATGCAAGCAATCTGTTATCGAATGGTGATTCCTTTGATGAGGATACAAAAAAACGGCTTTATACCGATATTTATGATGATTCCATGTGGCTGATAGGCCTTGTGGAAAACTTGCTTGCCGTTACCCGGATTGAGGAAGGCAGGCTGAATCTTCATATATCCGAAGACTTGCTAGATGATGTGATTACAGAAGCGCTTCATCATATTAACCGCAAAAGCGTGGAGCATCATATTACCGTTGAAAATGAGGACGAGTTTCTTCTTGCAAAAATGGATGCGAAGCTTATCGTGCAGGTAATTATCAATTTGGTGGACAACGCCGTTAAATATACGCCTAAAAACTCTCATATTAAAATTAAGACAGAGAAACATGGCGGTAAGGCGGTAGTCTCTGTAGCAGATGACGGCGGCGGTATACCAGATGAAATGAAGCCGCGGGTATTTGACATGTTTTACAGCGGCGCGAATCAAATTGTGGACAGCCGACGCAGTCTGGGGCTTGGATTGTCACTGTGCAAATCTATCATTAATGCTCACGGCGGAGAAATTACAGTTTCAGATAATCTGCCGCATGGAACAGTATTTACATTTACATTACCTATAGGGGAGGTCAAGGTTTATGAATAAATTACTTATATTAGTTGTAGAAGACGATGCTTCTGTAAGAAATCTAATCACGACAACATTAAAGGCACATGACTATCGGTATCTCACAGCTCCTACCGGTCAGGCGGCGGTGTTAGAAGCGTCTTCCCACAATCCGGATATTGTTTTGCTGGATTTGGGGCTGCCGGATATAGATGGCGTTGAAGTAATAGAAAAAATCCGCACCTGGTCGAATATGCCGATCATTGTTATAAGTGCCCGCAGTGAGGACACTGATAAAATCGACGCTCTTGATGCCGGTGCAGACGATTATTTGACAAAGCCATTTTCGGTCGAGGAATTACTCGCAAGGCTTCGGGTTACGCAAAGACGTCTTTTGATGATGCAAAAGGAATTTCCTGCTGAGTCTGCCGTTTTTACCAATGGAAAACTCCGCGTGGATTATGCCGCCGGCTGTGCCTATTTAAATGAAGAAGAATTGCACTTGACGCCGATTGAATATAAATTGCTTTGCCTTCTCGCTAAAAATGTCGGCAAAGTCTTAACGCATACCTATATCACGCAGAATATTTGGGGAAGCAGCTGGGAGAATGATATTGCTTCACTTCGTGTTTATATGGCGGCGCTTCGCAAAAAAATTGAAAACCAGCCAAATTCACCGCAGTATATTCAGACGCATATTGGAGTGGGCTATCGAATGATGAGGGTAGAATAATTATGATGCCAGGGTCAAAAGGTCTGAACCCACGTGAGCTTGCTCATAGTGGGGCTTTTGAGTGGAGTGCCATTTCATGAGCAAAAATAGCTGCATAGCAGCGGAGAAGTATCGTATATGCGTCTTGCGAATGGCGCGGGCCGGACTGCTACAATTATTCTGTGAAAAATAAAAAAAGATGTTGACAAGCTTGCGAACATCATATATAATAACTCTTGTGTCGCGAGAACGGCATAAGTGAATAACGTCGGGGTGTGGCTCAGCTTGGCTAGAGCGCCTGGTTTGGGACCAGGAGGTCGCAGGTTCAAATCCTGTCACCCCGATATTTATGCGGGTGTAGTTCAATGGTAGAACACTAGCCTTCCAAGCTAGATACGTGGGTTCGATTCCCATCACCCGCTTTCTTAAAGCCTGAACAGGTTTTGAGAATTGTGAGTCTGTAGCTCAGCTGGATAGAGCAACGGCCTTCTAAGCCGTAGGTCGAGGGTTCGAATCCCCCCAGGCTCGTTGACACGTACACATAAGTGTGAAGGTCAGACTTGGTGAGCGGGTCAGTCCCATAGCCTAAGCGGCCGCAGAGGCCCGGCAGATGGACAAGATAGAATATGGTGGGTATGGTGCAGTTGGTTAGCGCGTCGGATTGTGGTTCCGGATATCGTGGGTTCGAGTCCCACTACCCACCCTTTGATTTCTAATGGGCTATCGCCAAGCGGTAAGGCACAGGACTTTGACTCCTGCATTCGTTGGTTCGAATCCAACTAGCCCAGTTTATAAGTATGGGCGTGTAGCTCAGGTGGTAGAGCACTTGACTTTTAATCAAGTTGTCCGGGGTTCGAATCCCCGCACGCTCAGTTGGTTTAGATAGCGTAAACTCAGCATTTGCAAGGGTTTGCGCTATTTTTTGCTTTTTTTCATGTAACCGGAAATAATCGAAAGTGTCAACTTGTAAATGTCTCATTCGCGTCTCAATGTCTCATTTTTATCTCATTTTCTCACTAAAAGTTAATCATAAGGTTTTTATTAAAATGGATTGACATTTAATAATAGGTCGTGTATTCTGGTAATAACCAAAAAGGTTAATAGTAAACTGAAAGAATGTCTGAGAGGTGGTTATGATGTTTCAAAAGGAAAAGCATTTGACGAATAGTGAGGAAGATTTGATGGAGATATTCTGGGAGAAGAAAGAGCCGTTGACGAGTGTTGAGATATTGGAACTTTCCGCTGAACGCTCCTGGAATGGGAATTATATTCATAAGATGCTGCGTTCGCTGCTGAAGAAGGACATGATTAAAATATGTGGTACTGTGCAGTGCGGAACGCAATATGCAAGACAGTTCATTCCGGCGGTTACCAAAGAAGAGTACGCGGCAAAGCTTGTTATGTCGAAGGGAATTGAGAAGAGCGCTATTGCGGCGGTTACAGTGGCTATGGTGCATGAGATGGATGGAGCAGATGGAGAAGATGTTGTGAAACAGTTGGAGGATATTATAGAAGAGCTAAAGGGAAAAGGGTCGGGGGAAAAATAATATGCAGATTACACTTTTTTCTTTGTTTATGTCCGTGATATGGAGCGGCGCACTGGTCGTTTTCAATCATTTCTGCCGGAAAAATCCCTTCCTTATCCGGCAATTGGGAATTACGAATTTACTGTGTTTGTATCTGTTTCCTGTTTTGCGGATGATTCTTCCCTGCGAATTTTCATTTACCAGAGTCATATACTCTCCGGAGGTTTTTGATGATATTTATGCAAATAAAACAGGAGCAGTGCAGATAACGGTCGTGACGGTTCTGCTTACGGTCTGGGCGGCAGTGGCGGTAGTTCTGCTTCTGCGCTTTGCCGTTCAATATCGAAGGATGCTGAAAATATTTTCGACATGCAGCGTATGTGAAAGCGAACAGTGCAGGCGAGTGTTCAACCGGGTGCTGAATACATGTAAACGACAGGTTAAGGTTGAAATTCGGCAAAGCCGGTATATTCAGATTCCGATGGGTGCGGGAATTTTCAGGCGATGTATCCTTTTGCCTGAGAAGGAATACAGCGATTCAGAGCTGTATTATATTCTGCGCCATGAATATACGCATTTTCAAAACAGAGATTTGACGGTGAAAATATTTATGTATATTTATTGGTGTATCTTTTGGTGGAATCCCGTGATTTATTTCTTAAAGAAAGATATGGAACAGCTTTTGGAGATAAAATGTGATTTAGATGTAACCGCTCATATGGGAAATCGGGACAAGGCAGAGTATTTGGCTACAATTGTTGCTATGTTGAAAAATGCAGAGGCGAAGAAAGAAGAAAGGCTTTTTTGCGGAGCGGCGACGCTGGTTTCCGGAAGTGGCGGGGCGAAAATTGTTGAGCGGTTTCAGATTGTATCATCCGGCTGTGGGAATGGAAGAAAAAATGGGCTGTTTGCAGGAGGATGGCTCCTTATATTTGTCTTACTGACGGCGGCATCCTATTCCTTTGCCGTTCGCCCGGATTATGAAATGCCCGAAGAAGCTGCGGCAGATGACCGGAACCCGGCGGCGTCAGGGTATCGTATGGAATGTATTGACGGTACCTATTATGTACATTTCAATGAGTTTTAAGGGATTGGAGGGGAAGTATGAGAAAATCTGTTGCATGGAAAATGTTTTTGCGGGCGCCTTTGAAAGCAGGACTGACTTTTTTGCTGATAGCTTTTGCTTCTTTTGCTTTCCTGTCACGTGTTACGGAGTATGCCGTTACCAGCCGGGAGACAGAGAAAGCAGAGAGCTTTTATAGTGGTGTTGCCGCATTAGATACCAGTGTTCCGCCTATTGCCGATTATTACGTGGAGCCCAAACCATGGCCTTCTGAGGAGCAGATAGAAGAGTTCTCATCGCTGCCCGGTGTTACTCTGGCAGATACGAGATATACGACGGAAGGTCTGGCAGAGGATTATAAGCGCATCATAGATATGGATAGCCCTTCCGAAGAAGGGGAGTTTGTGGCAGAGGGAACTTATGAAGGTCTGGAAGAATACGGGGATGAATCCTGTCTCAGAATCTATTTAAAATTTGAGGATGTTACCGTATATGCCGGTGAGATTGAGCCGGATACCCGTCAGCCGATGCGGATACTGATTGACGAAGATTTTGTGGACTATTATAAGTCTTATTCCCGTGCGTTTTTTGAAAATCTGGAGGCGGGAAGACGGTTTCTTGTGATTGGCAGATACAGTGAAAAGACCGGAACGGCCTTTGAGTTGAATCTGTATGAGTATTCCCCGGAAGAAAGTCTGTATGCAATAGATGAGCTGGAAGAAGCATATCTGGATACAGAGGGATTTTCCTGGTGTAAGGAGAAAATTGAAGTAATAAATCAAAGCAATCAGTCATATGATATCGTGTATACTTCGGACATGCGTGCAATTCCTTATGTAAATGAACACAGGCTGGTTATCGCAGAAGGGCGTCCGCTGACAGCAGCAGACAGGGAGACAAAGGTCTGCGTTGTAAGCGAACAATTTCTGGAAACATATGGTCTGGCAGTGGGAGATACGTTCCGTATAAAGCTGGGGGACCGATTGATGGAGCGGCTGGGAACAGGAGGCGCCCGAGAAATAAGCTATGAAAATTTATCTGCTTTTATTGCTTCTGAAGAACTGGAAATCATTGGCGCATACCGTTTTACTGATAGCGGGCAGGAACGGTATTATAACAATAATGCAGAATGGAGTTACGGACCGGCCACAATTTTTGTGCCATCCACTCTGTTGCCGGTCGATGTACCCGAAGACTATAAAATCACAATGGGAGATTTCAGCGTCTTTATCGAGAATCCCGGAGATGTAAAAGCTTTCCGGGAGGCCGCCGAACCATTGGCGGCAGAAATGGGCGTGGGACTGCGTTTCTCGGACGGAGGCTGGTCTGAAAGGAATGACAGCTTTGGGACAGGGCCGCTGGCATCATTTCTTGCAGTCATATTGTATGTGATTGGAGCGGCGCTTGCGCTGCTGCTCGCGGTGTACCTTTTTATCAATGGAAATAAGAATACCTATGCTGTTATGCGGATGTTAGGAACGCCTGCGGGAAAAGCAGGGAGTACGCTTGCATTTCCATTTTGTATCCTGGCGGTATTTGCAATGGCTGCCGGCGGTATAGCAGGCCTTTTTTATGCGTCTTATACGGTGGAAAAAACGCTTGCAAAAATGTCGGTTGACAGCGCTCCGGAAGGATTTGCCTATGTTCTGAATGCAGGACTTCCGAATGGTGTGGTAATCTTCTGCCTGATTGCAGAGATGGTATTTACGTTGTCTTTTCTGGGATTATCTTTGTGGAAAATGAAGAAAACATCTCCGCTGGAACTGCAGCAGGAGAGTAACGGGCGTGCAGGAAGAAATAGAAAATTTTTTAAAACCGCAGAACCGGAGACGGATATTAGATCCGGGGTTCTTGTCAGGCCTGCTATTGTAAAATTATCCGGCGTTGAGGATGGCCAGCCGCCTGTCCATGGGAAATACAATGCGCTGCGTCAGACGTGGGGTTACATTCTGCGCCGTATGCGGCGTGGGATGGGGACAACTGCAGTGTCGCTTGTACTTACGGTTGTGTTGACTGCCGGGATGGGAGCGTTAATCCTGACAGAACTTGCATACAGGGACGCATACCGGGGACTTGCCGTAAAGGGCGTGGCGGCAGGTTTTTCCTCATCATCTGTTACGGAATTATCAAAAGCGGATCTGGTTAAGGATTTTTATTACTATACTTCTAATTTTAATGTGCGTGTAAATCAATCCGGCATTTTAAGTCCTATTACATTTACCAATGATTTCGGGCGCTATCTGGAAGATGATTACACGGTTACCTGGGCGGACGGATATGATGCTTCTGTTTTTGAACGCACAGGAGCGGTTTGCCTGATGGGAGAGACGCTTGCTGAGATGCTGGGCGTCCACCCGGGAGATGAGATAACGCTGTTATCAGATGACCTGTATTCTTTTATGGAGCGTCTGCGGGAAGACGCGGATTTTCAGTTTTATAAAGAAGAGGAAGATTTCCTGTCTGCGGTGGAACAGGCCGGGAAAGCCTACAAGGTGGTGGGGATTTTGCATACGGAGAAGGAAGCGGTGGCAGCAGGTGTTTTTTCGGTGGTAAATGATGCGGCAGAGGAACTTTATGGCCAGCCCTTTCAGATTGGGTACTGTGAATTTACTGCGGCGGACAATGGGAAACTTAAAGAGTTAAATAGATTGTTGGAAGAAGAAAAAAGCCGGAATGTAAGATATGCGCCGTTGGCATCTTTTCACATTGATTCGGAGTCGGTGGAGGGTGCGCGGCGGATCTGTACACTGATAGATGAGCTGTTTCCAATTGCTATGGTTGTGGCGCTGGTTATCGGGCTGCTGGGATCAGGGCTGGTAATCATGCAGTCTGCGCGGGAAGCGGCATGTCTGCGGATTCTTGGCGTTACAAAGAAGCGTGCCCGCTGCATGTTGATTTTTGGACAAGTGTTGCTGTGTGCTGCGGCGATTGCGCTTGTCACGCTTGGTCTGGCCCTATTTGGAAAGACATTGTTTACAAGAAGCATTGAAACGCTGGCACGCTGTTTGGCGCTGTATTTCTCAGGATGCGTCTGCGGAGCAGTACTGGCGGCAATACAGGTGACCGGACGAAAGTGTCTGGAGCTGTTGCAGATAAAGGAATAAGAAGGTTGGAGGGAGAAGTATGGCGGTTTTGAGTCTGGAAAATGTAACGTATAGGTATAAGAATGCGCAGAGGGCGGCAGTGTCAGGAATCTCCTGCGAGTTTGAGGAGGGGAAAGTTTATGCAGTTGTGGGAGCTTCCGGTTCGGGAAAATCTACGTTCCTGTCTTTGCTTGCGGGATTGGATCTGCCGACAGAGGGAACCATCAGATTTCAGGGGGACAGCCTGGCAGAGTTGAATCTTGACCGGTACCGGCGGGAAAGTATTTCTATGATTTTTCAGGTATTTCATCTGTTTCCGCTTCTGACTGTTATGGAAAATGTCTGTTTTCCTATGGAGTTGTGTGGCATAACTCCCAAAGACGCCAGGCCGCGGGCGGCCAAATTGCTGGAAGCTGTGGGTATCCGGGAGGAACAGATGAAACGCTTCCCGTCAAAGCTGTCGGGAGGAGAACGTCAGCGGGTAGCTATTGCCAGGAGCCTTGCATCTAACGCGAAAATTATTCTGGGGGATGAGCCGACGGGGAATCTTGACGGGGAAAATACGCAGAATATTATGGATATACTCTGCGAGCTTGCTCATAAGAAAGGATACTGCGTTATTCTCGTGACGCATGATATGGAGGTGGCAGAGATGGCTGACGTGTCATTCCGAATGAAAGATGGTAACTTTGTTTCCTAAAAAGTAGTAGTAGGTTTTCCCTTTATTTCTGCTATAATCAAAGAAAATAAGCTTCACAGAAAATTCACAAAATTATTAGCGCTTTCGCTTGACGAGTGCTAAAATATGTGTTATAACACATGCAGAACAAAGGAGAAGGAAAGAAAGGAACCGGCAGAAAGGTTCCGTTTTCTTCCCAATCATCCCCAGTTCCAGTTAACAAGATGTTTTTAATTAGGAAAAGGAGCGATGACTTATGATGACACCTAGTATTTTTGGAGAGAACTTATTTGACGATTTCTTTGATGACTTTTTTGATTTTCCGTCCTTTGACAACAAAGAGATGCGGAAAGCAGAACGCAAATTATATGGACGCCATGCGGCGAATATGATGAAGACCGATGTGCAGGAGCATGATGACCACTATGAAGTGGATATTGACCTGCCGGGCTTTCAGAAAGATGAACTTTCCCTGGAGCTGAAAGCCGGTTATCTGGTAATCAGCGCAGCAAAGGGACTTGACAAGGACGAGAAGGAAAAGAAAACAGGAAAATTTGTCCGCCGGGAGCGTTACGCAGGCAGCATGAGCAGATCTTTCTATGTCGGCGAGGATGTAAAGCAGGAAGATATTCATGCGAAGTATGAGAGCGGAGTATTGAAACTGAGTATTCCGAAGGCAGAGACAAAGAAATCAGCGGTTGAAGATAAGAAATGCATTGCCATCGAGGGATAACGGCACCTCTTTATATAAATTGAAATAATATAGCCCGGAGTGCGGAGAGCTCTATAGAAAAGCTGTCTGGCTTCGGGCTTTTTTAAAAAAGTGCTTGCAATCTGCGGAAATCTATGATAAAGTATTAGGCGTGTCAGAGATGACGCGGGTGTAGTTCAATGGTAGAACACCAGCCTTCCAAGCTGGATACGTGGGTTCGATTCCCATCACCCGCTTTTTTTCTTTACCCAAAATTGACTGAAAATTTAGAATATTAAAATAAAATCAAAAAACTAATTGACAAAAAACGAGGTTTATGCTATTATATACTCAACAAAAGAAAACAGAGTTTTCACTTTTTATAAAAAAACCTAATCTAAAATCTAAAAAAGGAGGTACGGACCAACAAAAACTTAATCCACTACTCATAATCTAAGAAAGTCGAAGGTGTAGAAAATGAAATTACTGGAATTTGACGAATAGCTCGTTCGAGAAGAAAAAGAATCGAACGAGCTAAAATTTTGTTTACAAGAGGAAAAGAAATTGTTAAAATACTATCAAAATAGAAAGAGGAGTTGAGTGGGCTATGGTTTATATTAGTGAGAAAAGCAATACGGCACCGGAGAATCTGGAGAATCCGACGGCAAAAAGCGTTTATGGGCTGTTGGATAAGCTTAAAATCCCTTATGAGTGTGTGACGAATGATGTAGTTGAGACGATGGAAGAATGCATTGAGGTAGATAAAGCGCTGGGGACAGAGATCCGGAAGAGCATTTTTTTATGTAATAAGAAGAAAACAAGCTTTTTCCTGGTGGTAATGCCTGCGGGGAAATCTTTAAATACAACAGAACTGGGGAATAAAATAGGTGTGTCTCATCTTTCTTTTGCCCCTGCGGAATATATGGAGAAATATTTAAAGGCTCTTCCTGGTTCGGCGTCCGTGATGGGGCTGATAAATGACGAAGATGATTATGTGCAGTTGATTATGGATAAAGAAGTGGCAGATGAAGAGTGGTTTGGATGCAATCCGGGAATTAATACGTCTCATTTAAAAATGAAGACGGCGGATTTGCTGAATAAGTTCTTGCCTAAAATCAGGCATAAAGCGAAGATTGTTGCATTTTAGTGTGAAAAACAGGGGCATCGCCCCTGTTTTTTTACCAGGAAATATTTATTATTCGGGCAATTTGCTGAGAGCTGCTTCGTCGGCGACAATCGTTACGTCGTTGTGAAGCTGAAGAATCGAAGCCGGAATTGCCGGAGTGATTGGTCCGTAGAGGATTTCTTTTAAAATATCTGCTTTGCTCTCCCCGCTGATAATTACCAGGATTTTTCTTGCCTGCATGATACTTTTGATACCCATGGTGTAAGCCTGCTTTGGAACGTCCTCTTCGGAAGCGAAGAAGCGTTTGTTTGCTTCAATGGTGCTTTCTGTCAGGTCGATGCAGTGCGTTTCTTTTTCAAATGCGGCGCCCGGTTCGTTGAAGCCGATGTGGCCGTTGTGTCCAAGTCCCAGAAGCTGCAGGTCGATGCCGCCTTCTCTTGCAATGATTTGATTGTAATCGCTGCAGGCTTTCTCAGAATCCATTTCCAGCCCATTCGGCACAAAGGTCCGGTTTTTATCAATATTTACGTGATCGAACAGATTCGTATTCATAAAATAACGATAGCTCTGGCAGTTATCAGGTCCTAATCCTTTATATTCATCCAGATTGATACTTGTAACATGAGAGAAATCCAGATCTCCTTTTTTATACCATTCAATCAACTGCTGGTAGGTTCCCACCGGAGAGGAACCGGTTGCCAGACCGAGTACACAATCCGGTTTCATGATAATTTGTGCGGAAATAATATTTGCTGCTTTGCGGCTCATGTCTTGATAATTCTTTGCTCTGTAGATAATCATAATGTATGTTTCCTTTCTAAATTGAAAATAAATAGTAATAGTAGTGCTTCTGTTGTTTTTAAAATATACCATAATCCTATTTGTTTCAATAGAGTTTATATCGATGGAATCTACTTTCATACTTAGAAAGTAACGACATGGAGTTGTGCAAAACAACCAAAAAAGAATAAAAAAACTGTAAAAAACGCGTAAAAATTTTGAAAAGGTTGAAAGAATTTTCAGGATGAAGATATGGTATTGAAATTAAATTCACCAATGGCTATACTGGGTTCAGAATTAAGGAGCGAAAAGCAAAGGAGGTCAGAATATGACGAAGATGAATGAGAGAGTAGAGCAATTGAAAGGAAAGTTGATTGTATCTTGTCAGGCATTGCCACATGAACCGCTGCATTCCTCTTTTATTATGGGAAGGATGGCGCTGGCGGCAAAGATGGGTGGCGCATACGGAATACGTGCGAATACAAAGGAAGATATTCAGGAAATCCAATCCCAAGTGGATCTCCCGATTATTGGAATTGTAAAAAGAGATTATGACGACAGCTGCATTTATATTACTCCGACTATGAAGGAAATTGAGGAGTTAATGGAGGTAAAACCGGAAATTATTGCTATGGATGCAACCATTTCCAAAAGACCTGGCGGGAAAAGCCTGGATGAATTCTTCCGGGAAGTGAAGGAGCGGTACCCGGAACAGCTTTTTATGGCGGACTGTTCTACGGTGGAAGAAGCGCTGCATGCAGATGAGCTGGGATTTGATTTTATCGGAACTACAATGGTTGGATATACCGAACAGAGCAAAGGCGACAGGATTGAAGAGAATGATTTTGAAATCCTGCGCAAGATTGTTGCGCAAGTAAAGAACCGGGTGATTGCAGAGGGAAATATCAATACACCGGAGAAGGCAAAGCGTGTGATTGAACTGGGAGCATTCAGTGTGGTGGTTGGCTCCATTATTACAAGACCACAGTTGATTACGAAAGCATTTGCCGAGGCATTGGACTAAATATTTTAACATAAGTAACTGTAAATCAATCAAAGGATTCATGAAAGGGAAAAGGAGAAAGAGAACATGAGAAATTTAGACAAGTACAAAGGAGTCATTCCTGCGTTTTATGCTTGTTATGACGCAGAGGGAAATATCAGTCCAGAAGGCGTACAGGCTTTGACAAGATATTTTGTGGACAAAGGTGTGAAGGGCGTATATGTCAATGGCTCTTCAGGAGAATGCATTTACCAGAGTGTAGAGGATAGAAAGGTAGTGCTGGAAAATGTAATGAAGGCGGCTGAAGGAAAGCTTACGGTGATCGCTCACGTTGCATGTAACAATACAAAAGACAGTGTGGAGCTTGCAAGGCATGCAGAAAGTCTGGGTGTTGATGCGATTGCAGCAATCCCTCCGATTTATTTCCGGCTTCCGGAGTATGCGATTGCTCAGTATTGGAATGATATCAGTGCCGCGGCGCCGAATACAGACTTTGTAATCTATAATATCCCACAGCTTGCAGGTGTGGCGCTGACAATGGGATTATTTGAAGAAATGCGGAAGAATCCAAGGGTTATCGGAGTTAAGAATTCATCGATGCCGGTGCAGGATATTCAGATGTTCAAACAGGCTGCGGGAGAGGATTATATCATTTTCAACGGACCGGATGAACAGTTTATGAGCGGTCGTGTCATTGGCGCAGAAGGGGGAATCGGCGGAACGTATGGAGTTATGCCGGAATTATTCCTGAAACTGGATGCGTATGTAAAAGCAGGCGATATGGATGCGGCAAGGAATCTTCAGTATGCTATAGATGAGATTATTTACAAAATGTGTTCTGCGCATGGCAATATGTATGCAGTGATTAAGGCAATTCTTAAGATAAATGAAGGGCTGGATCTTGGCGGAGTAAGAAAGCCGCTGCCATCTCTGACAGAGAGTGATATGGCAATCGTAGAAGAAGCTGCCCGGATGATTCGTGATGCAAAAGCAAAAGAAGGCTTTTAGAGGGAGGAAACATGCAGGGGTTTACGATTATTGATTTGATTATTTTGATTGTTTATTTGGCGGCAGTGCTTTTTGCAGGACTTCATTTCGCTAAAAAAGAGATGAAAGGAAAAGAATATTTTAAAGGTGATGGAACGATTCCGTGGTGGGTGACCTCTGTGTCTATTTTTGCTACGCTGCTGAGTCCCATTTCCTTCCTGTCATTGGCAGGGAACTCCTATGCGGGGACATGGATTATGTGGTTTGCACAGCTTGGAATGCTGCTTGCGATTCCTCTTACCATTCGTTTCTTCCTGCCGATTTATAGTAAGCTGGATATTGATACTGCATATCATTATCTGGAGCTGCGGTTCGGAAGTAAGGGACTTCGTGTCCTTGGGGCGGTTATGTTCATTATTTACCAGATTGGGCGTATGTCCATCATCATGTATCTGCCTTGTATGGTTTTGGGAAGCCTGACAGGAATCAGCGTTAATTTGCTGATTATTATCATGGGTGTGATTGCGATTATTTATTCTTATACAGGCGGATTAAAGTCCGTGCTTTGGACCGATTTTATTCAGGGTTCTGTTTTACTGATTGGTGTTACCTTTGCTTTGTTTTTCTTGCTGGCGCATCTGGATGGCGGAATTGGGGCAATCTTCCATGCATTTACGGCAGAGCACAAGTTCCTTGCAGCAGATCAGCCGATTTTTAATCCGAATATCCTGAAAGACAGTGTATTTATTATGATTGTTGGCGCAGGCTTCAATACGATGGGATCTTATGTGTCAAGCCAAGATATTGTACAGCGTTTTACAACTACTACAGATACGAAAAAACTGAATAAAATGATGTTGACAAATGGTGCATTATCCATTTTCATTGCAACTGTTTTCTATTTAATCGGTACAGGATTATACGTGTTCTATCAGCAGAATGCGCTTCCGCCGGCAGCAGCGCAGGATCAGATTTTTGCTTCCTATATTGCATTTGAACTTCCGGTTGGTATAACAGGGCTTCTTCTGGCGGCTATTTATGCAGCGGCGCAGTCTACGCTTTCCACCGGTCTTAATTCTGTGGCTTCCAGCTGGACGCTGGATATCCAGGAGCGTCTTTCTAAGAAAGAATTAAGCTTTGAGAAACAGACGAAGATCGGACAGTATGTATCTCTGATTGTCGGTATCTTTGCAATTATCGTGGCAATGGTGCTGGCGAATGGAGGCGTGAAATCTGCGTATGAGTGGTTTAACGGATTTATGGGACTGGTGCTGGGTATTCTGATTGGTTCCTTTATTCTGGGAGCATTTACGAAGGTTGCCAATACATTTGGTACAACCCTTGCATTTATCGCAGCATCAGCAGTGATGGTATATATCAAATACTTTGTGCCTGCTGAGGATGTCTCAATTTGGTCTTACTCCATTATCTCTATTGTGGTATCTCTGGTAGTAGGAGTACCAGCAAGCTATATCTGGAGAAAGGTAAAGGGAGATACTTCTGTGCCTGCAGAATATACGACGATCTATAAAAATTAAGCAGCCTGTCAAAAAAGGAGATAGAAGAGATGATATTTGGAAATATCAATAATCTGGAAGAATTCCCGTTCCTGGAGGAACAGGTGAAAGAATGTTTTGAATATGCAAAAGAGCATAATCTGGCTTCCTTTGAAAAAGGGAGTCACGAGATTGATGGAGAAAGGCTCTTTGTAAATATTGTAGAATATACGACTACAGCGGCGAAAGAGCGGTTCTGGGAGGCGCACAGGAAGTATCTGGATGTCCATGTAATGCTTCACGGGACGGAACAGATTGACCTGAATTTTATACAGAATATGGACGTAAAAGAATTTGTGGAGAAGGATGATTTCCTGCCTATGGATGGAGAGAAGAATAGTTCAGTGGTTTTGCGGGACGGGGATTTCCTGATCTGTTATCCGAGCGACGGGCATCGTACTGCGGTAGCCGTGGAGGAACCGGAGAAAATTAAAAAGGCGATTTTTAAAGTACGTATTTGAGCGTATGCAAGGAGGCAGCCCGGAGTTCCGGATTGCCTTTTTGTTGCCCAGAGAGCCTTGTGCGCTGCAGCATTTTTGAATATAATAATTAAAGAGGTACGGTTATGAAAGAATATATCAGTATAGACATTGGGGGAACAGCAATCAAATACGGCGTTGTCAGAGAGGATGGAACAATTCTGTGCCGCAGCGAGATGGCAACGGAGGCATACAAGGGCGGTCCGGCAATTCTTGAGAAGGCATTGGGGATTGTGGAAAAGCTGGCGGGGACATATCGGATCGGCGGAATCTGTATTTCTACAGCCGGGATGGTAGATACCCGAAAGGGAGAAATCTTTTATTCGTCGCCGCTAATCCCTCATTATGCAGGGACGAAGTTCAAGGAGACGATGGAAGAGCGTTTTGGCCTTCCCTGCGAGGTGGAAAATGATGTGAACTGCGCGGGGCTTGCAGAGTATATGTCGGGAGCTTCTAAAGGGAGCTGTGCTGCAGTGATGCTGACTGTCGGTACGGGAATCGGCGGATGTATTGTAATAGACGGTAAGGTGTTCCATGGATACAGCGGCAGCGCCTGTGAGGTGGGCTATATGAAAATGGGGGACAGTGATTTCCAGACTCTGGGAGCGGCAAGCACCCTGACGAAAAAGGTGGCCCTGCGGAAGGAAGAGCCTGAAGAAGATTGGAATGGATTCCGGATATTTGAGGAGGCAAAAAAAGGAGACAGCGTGTGCTGTCAGGCAATTGACGAGATGACGGAGGTTCTTGGCAGAGGGATTGCGAATATTTGTTATGTGATTAATCCGGAAGTGGTTGTGCTGGGCGGCGGAATTATGGCGCAGGAAGAATTTTTGAGGGAGCGGATTACCCGGGCAGTGGGAAAATATCTGGTATCCGGCATTGCTGAGAAGACCCGGATCGCATTTGCAAAACATAAAAATGATGCGGGGATGCTGGGAGCGTTTTACCATTTTAAAGAACTCCATCCGGAATCGTAAGGAAAGAGGTAATTATGGAATATTATGTAAAATCTGTAGTGCCGATGATAGAATCTAATTATGATAAATTCACAACGGTAGAGAAAAATATCGCGGATTTCTTTATCCATAACCGAAAAAAAGTTGATTTTTCGGCAAAGGCGGTGGCAGAACGTCTGTATGTGTCAGAAGCGTCCCTTTCTCGCTTTGCAAAGAAATGCGGCTATCGTGGCTACCGGGAATTTGTATATCAATATGAAGAAACTTTCGTGGAAAAACAAGAATCCATTACAGGAAATACCAGAATGGTTCTGAATGCTTATCAGGAACTTCTGAATAAGACTTACAGTCTGGTGGATGAAGCTCAGATTGCCAGAATATGTCGGTTTCTCAGCCAGAGCGAACGGGTATTTGTGTGTGGAAAGGGAAGCTCCGGATTTGCGGCGAGTGAGATGGAGCTTCGGTTTATGCGCGTTGGTGTGGACATTGATTCTATCGTTGATTCGGATCTGATGCGTATGCAGGCGGTATTTCAGGATAAAAGGAGTCTGGTATTCGGCATTAGCATCAGCGGAGAGACAGAGGGCGTGCTTTTTCTTCTGAAGGAAGCATTTCACAGAGGGGCGAGAACAATCCTGCTTACTGCCAGTAACCGGGATGAATTTGCCAGATATTGTACGGAAGTTATTTTGCTGCCGTCGCTTCAGCATCTGAATCATGGAAATGTAATTTCACCACAATTTCCGGTTTTGGTGATGCTGGACATTATTTATTCTTATTATGTGGAGCAGGACAAGTACGAGAAAGAGACGCTGCATGACAGCACCCTCCGGGCGCTGGAAGAAGGCAGGAAGACGCACCGCAGCATGATAGAATAGCGGAGGCTCATAAATAGTGGGAGGAAACAGGATGATTATTAAGAATGTAAAAGTATATACAGAGGATAAGCGGTTTGAAGATGGAGAAATCTATATCCGGGACGGTATATTTACCAGTGCGCCGGAAGGAATGGAAGCGGAGGAAATGATAGACGGAGAAGGATGCTATGCTATTCCGGGATTGATTGATCTTCATTTCCACGGATGCAAGGGGGACGATTTCTGCGATGGTACGAAGGAGGCAATTGCCAGGATCGCTGAATACGAGGCGTCTGTCGGTGTTACGGCGATTGCTCCGGCGACCATGACGCTTCCGGTGGATGAATTGGAAGCGATTCTGAAAACTGCGGCAGAATATAAGAAAGAGCAAGTGTCGGAAAGGGCCGATCTGATTGGTATTAATATGGAAGGACCCTTTATCAGTTCCGAGAAGAAAGGAGCGCAGGACGCCAGAAATATTATTTCCTGTGATCAGGAAATCGCAGAGCGTTTCCTGGAGGCATCGGAGGGGCTGGTGAAGTTTATTGGAATTGCGCCGGAGCAAAATGACGGATTCCGGGAATTTATAGAAGCGATGAAGGGAAAGGTTCAGATCTCTCTTGCACATACCAATGCAGATTATGATACGGCGAAGGCGGCGTTTGATGCCGGCGCCTGCCATGCGGTGCATCTGTACAATGCCATGCCGGCATTTACCCACAGAGAACCGGGGGTAGTGGGCGCTGTGTCAGATAGCGGACATGTAATGGCAGAGATGATCTGTGATGGCGTGCACATCCATCCGGCAGTAGTAAGAGCCACCTTTAAGATGCTGGGAGAAGACCGGATGATTTTAATCAGCGACAGTATGCGCGCAACAGGAATGCCGGATGGGCAGTATACTCTGGGGGGTCTTGCGGTAAATGTTGTAGGGAACCGGGCGACGCTGGTGTCTGACGGGGCGCTAGCCGGCTCTGCCACAAACCTGACAGACTGCATGAGGACGGTGGTAAAAGAAATGGGGATTCCGCTGGAGACGGCAGTTGCCTGTGCTACGATGAATCCGGCCAGGAGCCTGGGAGTGTATGACCGCTATGGTTCTATCACGGAAGGGAAGCATGCCAATGTTGTGCTGCTTGATAAGGAGCTGGAGCTGAAGCTGGTGATAAAAGATGGGAAACGGATCGTGTAAACGATAGAAATTATCTATAGTGTTGCCTGAAATGCCCTCAGTCTGCAAAGACGCTTGCTTTTGAAAACTGAGGGCATTGGCTATGGTTTATTATAACATTCTTCCGGAGATTAATATAATTGATAATTCCGATATAAATACATGGTTTATTTAGAATTCCTATCGTTCAGATCCTGCTTCATTCTACGGAAATAAGAGCTCATCTCGTCTGCCATACCGGAGAGCCGGTTCAGCAATTTAGAGAAATCTTTCAACATTTCATCATCTTTATAATAAGGATAGACAATGTCGTGGTCAATCTCGCTCCATCCCTCTTCAAAGAGGGTTCTGCCCTGAATTTCCACATAGTATCCTTTATACTTTATAATATAATGAAGAGAACGGTAGATGCCTCCGGCAATGATATCGATTTCTTTTTCATCATAGATGCGGCTGTCACCGGAGCGCTTGTATACTTTCGGCCGTTCGGCAATATAGTAGTGAGCGGTATCGTTGTCAAAATCTGCCAGCCTGTCTTCTACATAGATGTCAGGATTGTTTTCAAATGTCCGTGTAATGTAGCGATGAAAGTGAATCCAGTCCTCCCGGTACAGAAAGAATACACGGATACCGATTAAATCTGTGATATATTTATAATAATTTGTATGATCCAGACCGGCGAACCTGTCTGGGTTTTCCGTACGTTTGCGGATAATTTTCTCCAGTAAATGACCGGGTTCTTTGGTACGGTAGCGGTAGGAATGAATCCCGGCTTTGTCAATATCGTATAGATAATCGTTGATGAAATCCTTTCCGATTCCCCGCAGGAGTTCTTCGGTTTTTTGATATTCTTTTAAAATGGCATCCAGTTCGTCCCATGTAATCCCGGCTGCCATCAGGTCGTTGTCTGTCAGGTTGTATGCTGATAAAAAATCAAATTTTTCCATTCTATCACCTCCGGTTTCAGTATAACAGTTAATTGGAGATTTGGATACCAATTGACGAAAAGGTCACAGAATAATCACATTTTATCGACGGAAAAAACACAAATTTTCATTATGATGTTTAAAAATGGAAATTTGGAGGATGCCGATGAAGAAGAATAAGGAAAAACAGGAGTTAGAGATTACCGTTGAGAATTTTATGCAGGATCTGAAACATTATAGGCGGGATAATGTACGTGCGATGCTGAACGGCGGTATTTTACAGCAAATTGAGGAAAAAGATAAAATGGATGTTTACAGAAGCATCCTGGCTTTGTGCGACAGGCGGATTGCAGAACAGCTTTTTAAGATAACAGGGAAGTTTACAGTGGGAATGCTGGAGCTTGACCTGGAGAACCGGAATCAGAGAGTTTTTGTATCCTTCCTGATGACAAAGTATCTGAAGAGAATTGATTGCAAAGAGGAAGCTGATTGCGAGCGTTTGTTTGAGATTGCCTGTACAGTGGAAAATAGAAACATGCTCCAGTATCTGATTCAGCAGGGGAAAGCGGTAAGCAAATATCCTAAGCTGGTAACCTGTTCCCTGGAGCTGTTTTCTTTGATTGATAAAATCCCGGATAAATATTTGCATGAGGATTGCAAGGTGGCGTTTTGGGTGGAAGCGGCGCTGTCGGATCGAAGTATAGAGGCTATGGACGCCCTTGCGGCAAAGGGGTTTGATCCCGGGGTGAAGGGAAGTGATGGAAAGTCGGCGGTCGACGCGCTGGAAAAGCGTATCGGCAGCATTCGCTATACCAATAACCGGACGGGTGAGTTAAAGCGTAAGAAGGATCGGGAAGCGGTTCGGTATCTGAGTCGGCTGGCATCGGGAAAGGGAAGGAAAGAGAAGAAACCTTCGCTGAAGAAATGGATTATTTCCGGGGCGGCAGTCCTTGTTGTTGCGTGTATTGCAGGGGGTGTTATATTCCAGAGTACAAAATCGGATGATGCTGCCGGGGATAGTGCATCTGCTAGCTACAATACAGATACAAGCCTTACGGTTGCCGATGGAGATACGGTAAATATTGATTATACGGGTTACGTGGATGACGTGGCATTTGACGGCGGAAGCACCGATGGGAATGGGGCGGATCTGACGATTGGCTCGGGAACCTATATTGATGATTTTGAAGAGCAGCTTGTTGGCCATAATGTGGGAGAGAATGTGCAGGTTACCGTTACGTTTCCGGAGGATTATGGCGTAGAAGAATTGAATGGAAAAGAAGCGGTATTCGACGTGACAATTAATGGCATCTATGAGTAAAATTTCAATTGAAAGTTTATAAAACTGTTTCTTACGGATTGAAAACGTCTTCGGCTGATTGGAACAAATGCGCCATTTGTCATCAGAAAACAATCTTGGGTAATTTTTACGACATGCGACATGTTTACAACAATTCCCCGGCTGCAGGTAATAAAACGGGAATCCGTAAGAAGCGGCGCAACTATATCGGAAAAGCTTTTCCTGGCAGTGGACAGATAGACATTATCCTTTAAATGGATTTCTGTTTTAACAGATGACTTTATATAGTAGATTTTTGAAAAAGAGATTTCGTAATCTTTTCGGTAAATTTGAACGGTTAAACGCCTTGTCTTTTGAGTGAAGTCTTCGATATATTCCGGCAGAAAATCATTGAGCTGAACCATAGATATAGGCTTCAGCAGATATCGCAGAGCCCTTACGCAGTAGCCGTCGGCCATATATTGATTCGTACAGGTCAGAAAAATAATTTTTAAGTTGCTGTCCTTTTTATAAATCTGCCGGGCAGCGTCCATGCCGTTCATCCCCGGCAGATGAATATCCATAAAGCACAGATCATATTTTCCCGGCTCAAACGCAGTAAGGAAGTTTTCGGCATCCCCGTAAGTATCTATTCCGGGTGTGAAATCATATTTTGCAAAGAATTGATCCAAAAGTGCAAGAAGAACAGCGCTATCGGCTTTAGAATCTTCAATAATAGCAATATTCATAAAAGATCACCTCGTTATCTATCATATCTCTTTCCCACTATTTTGTTGCAGTATAACAAAATTTTTTCTCTTTTTCAGCACTTCTGCAAAGCTGGGCAAAAAAGCGACAAAACTGGGCAATCCGAATTTCCGCGTATCCATTGACATCCGGCAAATCTGCTTGTTACACTAGAAACAGATGAACGAATGGGGGATTATTATGAAACAATTACCGAAATTGATTGCTGCAGTATTTCTCGCTGTCCTGCTTTGTATCCCCGCCACTTTTGCGGTCTTTTACTACACACAGCCGATGGCAGATGTGTCCTACGAACTGTTCCGGTTTGCTGATGATGGTGAAGAATACTGGAATGGCGGAGACGGATGGGTTGTTTATACCGAAGAAGCGGGCAAGAAGACGGAGCTGGTTTCAGATGGTACCGGAGGATATTCCGGACTTTCTTATTCCGGGCAGACTTTTTATTATTCAAAAGAACTAACAGAAGAATCCGACAGCCCTATGTTGAAAATAGGCGTCGTCAACCGGACGATCAGCGTTTTTCTTGACGGGGAAATGATCTACACTGACTGCCCTGAACTGGATAACCGGATCGGATACCTTACACTTCCCATGTTGGAGTATGACCGGGCGGAACCCGTTACTGTCTCCCTGCCTCCGGATTATCGGGGGGGGAAAAACACTGACCATCGCACAATCCACAGCCGCTTCAGAAAAGCAGGTAGATGATGGAACAGTTTACCCCTGTGAAGTAACCCTGTACTGTGGATACGCTTATGAAAGTGGTCTGATCGCATCAAGTGCCCGTACCATGATTCCTGCTGTGCTGCTGTTTTCTCTGCTCCTTTTCCTGCTTGCAGTGTTTATCTGGAATGCTTCACAGGGGATCTTTCTGCCAAAGCCTCTTATATTTGCCCTTGCTGTCCTGTTCCGGATGTGCATCGTTTTATCAAAAGCGGATTTCTTTTACCAGTATTTTGGTATGCTCCCCATTGATCCGACAGATATGTTCTTCCATTTTTCTGTCGGGGCATTCCTGCTGTTCCTTACTCTGTATGCCTCCCGGCTGCGCCTGCTGTTTGCTGGAATTACCCTCCTTGAGTGGATCAGCGTGCTGCTGTCCTTTTCTATACAGACAGGAAAGTTTCTGGAATATGGAGATTTATATGTGTTTTTTATGAATCTCCCACAGATTACAGGATTTCTTGCACTGGTGGCTGCGCTTACCGGAACATTTATCCTCTGGAAACTGAGAATGCCTTTTTTCCGGCATATGGCTCAAACTGCCCTGTTTCTCATAATTGGTTATCTGCTGTTTCTTGCTGTCAGCATCCCCATTTTGCCGGACTATGCCGCCAGTGTGTTTACACGTCTGGGACAGGAAGTGATTATGCTCCTTCCTAAATTTGCTTTAACCCTGCTGTGGAACCTGTGCCTGCTTTCCGGTCTTGCCGCAGTGCTTTTTGATTTTATCGAGCAATTATCCAGACGGCGCACCGAACTTGAAGTGCTGTCCTCTAAGAACCGTCTCGCACTGGAAAGCTATGAGAACCTGCGCCTGCAATCGGAAGAAGTCAGGATGCTGCGCCATGATACGGTGAAACACTATACGCTGCTGCGTTCCATGATAAAAGATAATCCCGAACAGGTTCCCGGTTATCTGGAGGAACTGATCGGGCAGGCAGAACAGATACGTCCTGTTATATCCTGTCGGAACCAGACGCTGAATATCCTGCTGAACGGGAAACTGGGCATGGCAAAGGCAAAAGGGATTGAAACAGAAATTGAACGCTGCGATGCACCGAAAAAGCTGCCGCTTTCTGATCCGGAACTCTGCTCCCTAATTCTGAATATTCTGGACAATGCTATAAACGCCGCTTCGATTTCCCGGAAACCATTGATCCGGCTGGATTTCCATTGTAAAGCACAACACTTTGTCTTTTCCTGTGAAAATTCTGTGCCGGATAAAACTTCTGATCATAAAAAAACACTTACACCGGAACATGGGTATGGGCTGAAAATCATCCGCCAGATTATGAAGCGTTTCGGAAATAATATGCTCTCCATGGAACAGACCGGAAGTCTCTACCGGATTACGGTAGTGATTCCTTTCTGATCCGTTTTAACCTTTGGATATGATTTTAGTTTTTCATATAATCAAAAAAAGCTTGCCGCACTTCTTTGACACGGTGCTTGCTGACCGGAACGCTCCGGCCATCCGTAAGTTCCATCGAAGAAGTGTGGAAACTTTTTACATGGCTGAAATTTACGAGGAAACTCTGATGGCACCGGATAAACCCCTGCCCCCAAAGTATTTCCTCCAGTTCCTTCATGGATAGACTGGTATCCCATTCCTGTGTTTCCTGCATGATTCTGCTTTTTCTTCCGATGATTTCAATATAATAAATATCTTTCGGCGCAATTTTTCGTATGTGTCCATCCGTCGGAAGAAGAATCTCTTTCCTGTTTCGCAGTTTCCCATAACAGAAACGTACTGCCTCTGTAAGTTTTTTCATTTCCAACGGTTTTGCCAGATACCTTGCGGCGGCCACTTCATATCCCTGCAGAGCCATCTCCCGGTTGCAGGAAATAAACACGATCTCTGTCTCAACCTTTTTGTCCCTCAGCACTCTTGCCAGTTCCATTCCATCCTGTGCCGGCATCAGCACATCTAACAGAAGCATAGCATACTCTTTCCCGTTCTGTATCTCTTCCAGAAGGTCTTTTGCCGTCCCATAGCAGACGATTTCCGCCCGGATTTTTTCTGCCCGGCACACTTCTTCTGTCATTTTCCTGATCTGCTCTCTGTCTGTCGCTTCGTCATCACAGACAGCTATATAAAACGGATACTTCATCATTCGTACTACCTCAAATTTATTTCTTATTTTATGATATTTCCGTTTTTCATTGTACCAAGTCGCTGGCGTGACGGCTAGTCCTAAGTACGTAAATTTACCGTTTGAGTATAATATTTACCGTTCGGGAGCAACAGCTTTTTTTCTAAAATTTGGTGTGCTATCATATTTTTGATAGCACACTTCTGCGTATATAACGGAAATGTACTATCAAAAAGAAGCTGAGCTGCTATTCCGATGGTAGCCGGATGGCGGCTGAGATTTTTGCTAAAATTTAATAAGGAGGTAATGTATGATCTACGAAAAAGGCAAACCAAAGATGAAGCGTAAAGTACGTCAGTTCTTGAGTGGATTCCTTGCACTGCTGATGGTCGTAAGCCTGCTTCCGCAGATGGCGTTGGTCAGCGAAGCGTCGACTTCTGACGCAGAATATTCTGTCCAGGTCGATGTCAACGGAGAACCGCAGAAAATAACGAGCGGATTTACCGTTACAGACGGAAGTTCGTCTCATAAGTTTCAGGTGACGATGCCGGATACGGTAACAGATGTGGATGGGAATACTGCATACTGGACCGGCTGGGGCGGAGCGGCTTCTGTTACAGCAATTGTCGAGGCAGGGGACTATGCAGGTATGGCTGTGGCGACAGTGAATGATGATACCGGCAAGACGTTGGAATTTACACTTGGCTACGGCTGGGAAACTAATTTTAATACCGATACCAGGATTACGATTGTTGGCGGCAATTACCGTACTTCGTACAGCGTAGTGATTGGCGGCGACACGCAGGCGGCCGATTACGGAGCTGAGATTGTTCTGCCGGAAACTACGACAAAGACAGAGCAGGATAAGGTATTCCTGGGATGGTCTGATGGAACGGATACCTATGCTCCGGGAGAGACGGTTGTAGTGAAGGGCAATATGACGTTCTCAGAAGTGTTTGGATACGATGGCAGCTATGTTGTTGTATTCCAGGACGGTACGGGAAGCGTGCTGGCAAGCGGTATTGCAGAAGCAGATCCTGCAACGGGCCAGGCGGATGCTTCCGATCTGAAGCCGACAGAACCGCAGCGAGACGGATATACCTTCGCAGGCTGGTCGGTGACAGATGACGTGTTGCAGGCGATTTCCGGTAATTTAGTGGTTACCGCACAGTGGGAAGCATCGGAATATAATGTTCAATTGAAAGACAGTGCGAATATTGATACGGCAAACTCAACGGTACCGGCGCAAGCTAAGACGGGGGATAATGTACAGGTAACCCTGGCTGCTGCTGACGGATATGAAGTGACAGGAGCTGCTGCTGTAACGGAAGACGGCGTTTATGTTCCGACAAGTCTGACGGAGACGTCCGGCAATAGCTGTGTATTTTCCTTCACTATGCCGGGCAAGAATGTGATAATTACAGCGAACGTACGTGAAAAGGGTAATGAAGTGAAATTTATGACGGACGATAACGGAGTCTGGGATACGCAGAGTGTACAGACAGGCGGGAGTCCGTCCGTGCCGGAGAATCCGGTAAAAGAAGGATGTACGTTTGAAGGCTGGAGCACGGAAAAGGGAAATGCAGATAAGATTGTTGATGTTGAAAAGACAGAAGTAACAAGCGCTACCACTTATTATGCAATCTTTTCTCCAAATGCATATATGGTTACTGAGGGAGCGTATGTGACGGTGGATAAAACCAGCGCACAGGCGGGCGATACGGTAACGGTTACTGTTTTAGGTCTTCCGGACGGACAGACTTTTGCAGGGATCCGGGTTGTATGTGCGGATGGAAGCGTTCTGCAGCCGGAGACAGGTTCACAGGATGGGGAGTATACCTTCACCATGCCGGCGCAGGATGTGACGGTTGAAGTGCAGACTGAGCAGAATCAGTATACCGTGAAGTATATGGTAGACGGCAGCTTGTATGATGTACAGACTTATGAGTATGGCGCTGTAGTAACTCCACCTGCGGTTCCTGAGAAGGAAGGCAGTGAAACTGGCAGATGGGTGGATACAGAGACAGGCTATGAGTATCGGAATAATGATACTGTTACGAAGGATCTGATCTATGCTGCGCAGTATACGGCAAAGACCTATCAGGTAACGCTAGAGACGGCAGGCGATACGGCGGACGGTACGAAGGTGGAGCTGGCAGATGTTGATGTCAGTTATGCTTATGGCGATAATGTTGCGTTGAATGTGACGGTGCCAGAGGGATATATTCTGAGAGGAATTACCGCTGTGAATGCCGATGATGCAAATCAGGGGATTCCGGTAGCGGTTGTCAAAGAAGGAGAAAATTATTCCTTTACCATGCCTGCGTTTAATGTGCATGTGACGGCGACATTTGAGAAGGTTCCGCAGGATCACTACGTTATTAAATATGTGGCGGATGGAAGTCTCTATGATGTGGCATATGTGGAAAAAGGCGCGGTTATCACGGCTCCGGCAGATCCGGCTAAAGAAGGCTGCACTTTTGAGGGCTGGTATAACGGGGATGACAAATTAAATTCTGACACAACTGCTTCTAAGGATATTACTTACGAAGCAAAATTTGAGGCAGAAGAATATGAAGTGACAACGGTTGTCAATCCGAATGTGGGCGGTGTGTCTGTCGATGCGAACCGTGGAAAATTCGGCGAAATTAAGGTCGCAAAACTGACGATTCCTGATGGCTATGCAGTAAAAGATGTAACGGTTGTCGGTGATACCACCGGAACTGTTATTTCCTGCCTGGCGAAGACAGCAGAAGAGTATCAGTTTACCATGCCTGCAGAAAATGTGACTGTAACGGTAAATTATGAAGAAATTCCGGCAGAAAAAGCAATTGTGAAGTTCATATCGGATGGAGCGCTGTATGATTTACAGATTGTGACAAAAGGTACGCAGGGAACGGCTCCGGCCGCAGAACCGGTACGTGCCGGATATGAATTCCAGGGATGGAGCGCTGACGGCGGAAATACGAAGTTAGCGGCGAACGCAGCATATGCGGTTGCGGATGACGCAGCAGACGAGATTGTATACGAAGCACAGTGGGTAGAGAATACGAAGGAATTTAAGATTCTTACGGATACTCCGGAAGGAGTGGCTCTTACCTGTGATGTGGATACGGCGCTTGTCGGTGAGCAGGTGAAGTTCACGGCGGATACGGATGAAAATTATGATCTGGCGTACGTGACGGTGACGACGACGGATGGTAAGGCTGTCGAAGCAGTAAGAACCGGCTTGAATGAATATACCTTCACGATGCCGGATGCAGATGTGAAGATTTCAGCAAAGGCATTGAAGAAGATTCCGGTTTATACTATCGACTTTAAACTTGCCGATGGCACAATGGTGGATCAGAAGACTGTGGCAGAAGGTGAGGTAATCCCGCTTCCGTCTCCGGAACCGACAACGGATGGATATACCTTCGCAGGATGGTTCGATGCGGCAGTGGGCGGCAATGCAATGGCAGCAGATGCGGTTGCAACAGGAGATGCTACTTACTACGCACAATTTACGGCGAATGATCTGACAGTTACCTATACGGATTCCGGAAATATTGTGGATGTGAAATACGGCGATTCCTATACGGTAGAAGAACCGGTTGATGCTGACAAATTCATTTGCTGGGCTTCCAGTGACGGGCAGATGATGCTTCCGGGCCAGGCATATACCATTACACAGAGCATTGAACTGACTCCGGTATATCAGGAGGTTGATCCGATTTATCTTGTGAACTTCAAGGGACTGGACGGCAAGATTTATTATTCTTATCTGGCAACGGTTGAGAATGGTTACGCGGTTACGACTCCGGCATTCCCGGAACTGACAGGATATGATACAGACAATGCATTGTGGAAAAACGGCGGAGTATCTTATGGCACAGGCGTAGTGATTTCGAATATTGATTCAGATCTTGAGTTTGTACTGGATGCAGATGCAAAGTCTTACAGTGTAAATGTAGACGTTACTCCGGCTGAGTGCGGAAGTGAAGTTTCTACAGCAGACAAGGCGGCATACAATTCTACGGTAACACTTACGGTTGATACGCCGGATGGCTATGTACTGAAGAACATAAGCGCCGACTTGGCAGACAATGGAATTGCAGAAGGTATTGTGCTTATTCCGACAAATGCAGAGGGCGTATATACATTTACTATGCCGGCAGGAGATGTGAATGTCCATGTCGAATATGAAGAGATTCCGGCAGAGAAGGTTCTTGTGAAGTTCATGAACAATGGTATGCTTTATGATTACCAGATCGTAGACAAAGGAAGCTTCAGCAATGAAGTTGTAACTCCGGATCCGGTAATGGACGGCAGGACATTTGAAGGATGGAGCCGGAACGGCGGCAAGAACAAGGTAAAAGCCGGAGATACTTATTCGATACCGGAGGATGCAGACGATGTGGTTGTATACGAGGCATACTGGAAAGCTGATGAATATACTGTAACTTATGCACTTGACGGCGGAACACCGGATTATCCGGCTGAGACAGTTGAGTACGGAGAACAGGCAGTACTTCCGGCAGCACCGGAAAAGGCAGGCTGCGAGTTCGCAGGCTGGCTGAGCAGCCAGACCAATATGGTCTACAATGCAGGCGCTAAATATACTGTAACAGATAATGTAACATTTACTGCACAGTGGGTAAGCAGCCAGTATGTGGTGAAGTTTGTTGATGCGGCGACTGGTGTGGTATATGGCTACGAAGCGGTATCCCATGGCGACAGCGTGACAGCTCCGGCACCGGAGAAGACGGGATATACACTGGTAAACTGGGTTGACAGTGCGGACGATTCCAATACGGTAAATGCAGGTCAGACTTTTGAAGTTACCAAATCCGCTGTTTATACAGCAAACTGGGAGAAACAGAGCTTCCAGGTGACTTCTGCAGGAAGCAATTGTACGGTAACTCCGGCAACACAGACCGCAGAGTACAATGCATCTGTAGAGTTTACAGTAGAAGCTGACGAAGATTACGAGGTAGATACGGTATATATTACCTATACGGAAAATGGAACGAAGGAAATAAAAGTCCTGATACCGGACGAAGATGGAAACTACAGCTTCACCATGCCGGGAGCCGACGTACAGATTGTTGCGTCTGCGAAGAAGACGGTATATCAGATTTCTACAAGCGCCGGTGAAAATACGGCCATCAGCTGTGATGTGACAGAAGCGAAGGTTGGAACAGACGTTACATTTACGGTAAAAGCAACCGATAAGAATTATAGTGTAGGTAATGTCTATGTTGAGGCAAAAGACGGAACGATGATTCCGGTAAGCATTGTCCTTGACGACAATGGCGATGCAGTATATCACTTCACCATGCCGGAACAGAATGTAACCATTAAGTCCCAGGCAGTACAGGGTGAGTACACCGTAACTTATCTTGACAGTGACAATACCTTGCTGAAGCAGGAAACCGTAAAAGCAGGTGAGACGACAGAAGCAATGGCAGCGCCGGAAGTACCGGAAGGTTATGTATTTGCAGGATGGAAGCTTCTGATGTCTGACGGTGATGTAAGCTATGCGGCAGGTGAGACGATTACGGTAGAAGAAGATCTGTATCTGCAGGCTGTCTATGAAGGTGTGGAGAATACGGTATCCGCTGGAGTGGCAGACAATCTCTATATCCTGAAGGCCGATCAGGGCAAGGATATGAGCAACAGTGTGGATTTTCTGAATAACAGAGCAAATACGCTGGCTGCGAAAAATGGAGAGACGGTATACTTCCAGGTTTCTGCAAAATATAATTGGAAGATTACGGATATTACCATTACTTCCGCAGGCGGCAACAGCGACCTTGTAGTCGTACCGACACTGATCGCGAAAGGAACGGTGGAAGATGCAGAGGATACAGACCAGATTGGAAACGATCTTTATACCTATGCATTTACGATGCCGGCAGAGTCTGTAGTGATTAATGTGTATACGGAAGCGAGAGCGTATAATGTTAAGGTTGAAGAAAATATTCCGCAGGCGGGAGATTTCACTATCAACGGTTATACTACGACGAATCGTGATGTTGCACAGGGAAGTACGGTAGAAATCGCTATTACACCTGTAAATGGCTACCGGGTGGCAAGTGTAGTTGGTTCTTACACCAACAAAGCAGGAGATTTAAGTTTTGTCCAGGGCAGCTATGATTACAATACCAATACCTATTCCTTCCCGATGGTACCGTTTGACGTAACCGTAAATATTACTTACGTGGCATATGATTACAATGTTAATGTAAGCGACAGCAATGCATCGACCTATGATCCACAGGTTACCGGAAAGCCGGGAACGGCTGCAGAACTGGAAAATGTTGATAACAAGGGTTACGTGGCACTTCTGGATGAAGATGGCAAGGAACTGTTTGAAGATCCGGATATGGATGGAACCTATTATCCGGCAAATGCGCAGTATCAGACCGGCGATCTTGTAAGCTTTGTTGTGAAGACTTACAGAGGATGGGTATTTGACAGCGTAAAAGTAACTTACGCAGACGGAACCCAGAGCTGCCAGCTTACTGAGAATAATGGTATCTATTATTTCAATATGCCGGCGGCAGAAGATGTAAAGGTGACAGCAAACTTTGTGAAGGATACGTACACTATTACGAAAGAAGTAGAAGGTGAAGATCATGGTTCGATCCTGATGAACGGCCTGACTGAGAATCAAATTACTTCTGCGTATAAGGATGATGTGAATGTAACCGTAATACCAGATGCGGGATACTATGTAAAGAGTATCTCCTATGCACTGGATGATACGGCTGCAAATGACTTCAGCAATGGGGTAAGCTATACGAGCGGTCTGCAGACAGATGTATTAGACACCAGCCATGAGATTACGTTCAGGACGCCGTCTTCTGATGTAAAAGTAACCGTAGAGTATGGCAAGATTGACTATACGCTTCAGACGGCAGTGAATGGAGCGGGAACAGTGGAGCTGTCTGCTCAGAAAGCGAATGTGGGCGAACGCATTGATGTTGCTACAACACCGGATTATGGCTATAAGCTGGTGAAGCTGGAGGTAATGACTGTTTCGGGAGCTAAGGTAGACTTTACGGAGAACAATACGGAATCCGAGAGCGGCACAGGTTCTTATTATTTCACCATGCCTGCAGAGGCGGTTACTGTGACGGCAACCTTTGAGAAGGTGGATTATGTAGTAACCTATGTAAATTATGATAGTACTGTAATCGCAATGGAAGGCGTTACTTATAAGGAAACTGCCGACGTTGCATATCATGTGGCGGATGTGGTGACAGGACCCGTAGGACAGCATTTTGTCGGATGGACATCTGCAGATGTGGAAACCCCGGTGACAGAGCCGAGCACAGACAATGCAGACTTTGTGATTGTGAAGGATACGGTCATCCGTGCAGAATTTGTATATGATCAGACGGATGTAGTATTCCTGGATACGGAAAATGGAACCGTGCAGTCCGGCGGAAACCAGACGTCTCCGGAATTTACACGGAACCAGTATTATGATGATAGGATTGAATTCACGGCAGTGCCGGAGGAAGGCTATGAGATTGATGCGGTGGAAGTGAAGACGATGGATAAAGATGGTAATCTGACATCTGTTGAGTACACAGGAAGTGTAGGAGATGACAAGACTGGTGAATACAGCTTCCAGATTCCGGCAACTTATAAAGCAAGCGTACATGAAGTACAGTCTTATCCTGTATATGTAAATGTGACCTTTAAAAAGAGTGCTTATACGTTGACACAGGATGAAAATTGCGGAACGGATGGAAGCATTGCTGTCAACGGAGCAGTTTCCACACAGACATCTTTCCGCTATGCATACAATGACGAAGTAACCATTACTGCTACTCCGAATGCAGGCTACTATGTAGAGTCTATTGTTGCAGAGTACTTTGCTGAGGACAGCCGCTTTACAGTGGCTAAGACAGATTCTGAGGCTCCGGCAATGAATACGGCTGCAGGAGAACCGGTTACTCTGAGCTTCCGGATGCCGGCACAGGATGTAACTTATAAGGTTACATATGCGAAGATCGACTATTCTATCACAAAGGTATTTGACGCCGTACAGGGCAAGGTTGAGACTTTTGATAAGGATGGTAAGGCTATCAGCCAGGCGCAGATTGACGATCAGGTTGATGTGACGGTAACACCGAATAAAGGATACGCCCTGAAAGAACTTACCGTAACTTATGATGATGGTACACAGAGCGTAATCTTTACAGGTGTGGGCGAAAATGCATTTACCTTTACCATGCCGGCGAAGGCGGTGACGGTAACAGCTATATTTACGGAAGTTACTTATACTGCAAAACTGACGAAGACAGGTGAAGGAAACGCGACGCTGAATACTTACTTTACAGAGACCATGAACGCAGATTATCTGGATACGGTTACCATTGGAGCGGTACCGGCTGATGGATGGCATCTGGCAGCGATTCGGGTAACAGGTGATGCACAGACAGGCGATGTGGCAGTAAGTCCGGCGATCAGTGCAGAAGGCGGAAATTACACCTTTACGATGCCGAATTGTGACGTAAAAGTGGAAGTAGTATTTGAGAAAAATGATTATAGCATTACTGTTGTCAGCGACGAAACACAGGGAACTGTAACGACAACCCCGGCAGAGTCAGCACAGGTAGAAGATGTTGTTAAGGTAAATGTTAAGCCGAATCAGGGATATGCACTGGATGATTTGACCGTAACCTATGCGGACGGGCAGAAATCGGCAGCGCTCACCGGAATCAGTGATAACAATTACACATTTACTATGCCGGCAGCGGATGTAACCGTTACGGCAACCTACAAGACAGTTACTTACGAGGCGGTTCTTGAGAAAACCGGAGAAGGAACGGTCAGACTGAACGGACACAATGCGAAAACAGCTGATGTCAACTACAAAGATAGTGTAACTCTTGAAATTACACCGGACGATGGATGGTATCTGAAGTCTCTCCTGGTAGACGGCGGCGAGATTGAAGTTACTCCGGCTGTTCAGGAAAATGGCGGTGAATATACATTTACCATGCCGAACTATGATGTAGAAATCTCTGTGGTAATGGAGAAAATTACAAACACTGTGACTGTTTATGCCGTTAATGCATATGAGGAAGGCCATGGAACGGTTACTATGAATGCTGACAGCGCGCAGGTGGGCGACAGAATGACTATTACGGCTGATCCGGATGACGGTTACCGCGTAAAAAGAGTTTCTGTTGTAGACGCAGAGGGCAACTCCGTTCCGGTATCCTTTGTAAGTGAAGGAGTGGATTATCTGGAGAAGTGGAGTTTCACCATGCCGGCAAGCGCTGTGGATGTTAGAGTCGTATTTGAGGCTTATGCAGCTTCTTATTATACGGACTGCCGTACAGATGACTGGTACTATGAGGCAGTTACTTATCTGACAGATCTGGGACTTATGACCGGTATGACAGATGATCTGTTCGGACCGCAAATCCTGATGACACGTGAAATGTTCGTTACCGTTCTTGCGAGAATGGAAGGCATTGATGTAACAGAGTGGGAAGGCGTTGATTCCGGGTTTACAGATGCAAGCGCCGACGGATGGTATGCACCATATCTGGCGTGGGCGAAAGAGAACGGCGTTACTACCGGTTATACGGATGGAAGCGGCAGATTCGGTGTCGCAGAGCCGATTACCCGTGAGCAGATGTTTACCATGATGTACCGTTATGCAAAGAGCAAGGGAGTCGATATGACTGTAACTTATCCGCAGTTTATGGACCGTTATGTTGACAAGGATCAGATTTCTGAATATGCTTATGACGCACTTGTATGGTGTGTAAGCGAAGGCATTGCTAAAGGTATGAGCGATACGACCATCAATCCGCAGGAATACGCGCCACGTGCGCATGCGGCGCAGATGTTCAAGAACTATATCGATTATACATGGTACAGATAGGAAGTTCATAATTGGCGGAAAAGGGGCTGTCCTGAAATAGACAGTTCTAAATAGGGGAAGGCATGACTCGTATGAGTCATGTCTTCCCCTGAAATTTATCCATTAAAGTGAGAAAGTGCTTCAAAAACCCTAATTATTCGTAAAGGTCGATTGCAAAAAGTCCTTCTCCTGCCTGAATATGGCCTTCCTTAAGCAACCGGATTTTCTGGTTATCTTCCAGTTCTGTACACAGAATCGGAGAAGTGATGGAAGGCGTGTGTGCTTTTAAATATGCAAGGTCAAGTTCCATAAGCGGTTCGCCTTTCTTCACCTTCTGACCGTTTTCTACAAATACTTTAAAGCCTTCTCCGTTCAATTTTACCGTATCAATACCCATGTGAAGCAGCAGGCTTATGCCGGAGTCGGTCAAAAAGCCAATGGCGTGTTTGGTCTCGAAGACGAAGCATACTTCGCCGTCTTCCGGAGCTTTTACTACCGCATCTTCCGGTGTGACAACCGCACCATCTCCCATCATTTTTGCAGCAAATGCTTCATCCGGGGCAGTGGAAAGGTCGGCAGCGGTTCCGGTGACAGGACTGGAGATGACGATGGTCTGCGTCACTTTTTTGGCGGTTCTTTCTTCTGCCTTCTCCAGATAATCTTCCAAGTTCGATTTGATGACCGTTACTCTGGGACCGTAAATAATCTGTACGCCATTTCCTTTGTGGACTACGCCGGATGCGCCGGTTGATTTCAGGAGCTTGTCATCTACAAGCTCCGGTTTGAATACGGTACAGCGGAGTCTTGTTGCACAGCAGTCCACGTCAGAGATATTCTTCTTGCCGCCGAGGCCCTGGCAGATTGTGCGGGAAAGTTCATCCTCAGCAGACTTGACAACAGAGCCGGATGCGCCGCCGGTATTTTTGCGCGCCTCTACGTCGCTTCGGCGGTATAATTTTACTTCTTCGCTGTCGTCTCTTCCCGGTGTTTTCAAATCCAGCTTTTTAATAAGGAAGCTAAACAGGAAGTAGTATACGATGAAATATCCGATTCCTACGATTACAATCCAGATCCAATTGGTCTTTGCATTGCCTTGCAGGATACCGAAGAGGAACAGGTCGATAACTCCGCCTGAAAATGTCATGCCGACGCCTACGTTGCAGATATGCATCAGCATATAAGCGAAACCTGCAAATACGCAGTGGATGCCATAGAGTACGGGCGCTACGAAAAGGAAGGTGAATTCCAGTGGTTCGGTGATACCCGTCAGCATGGAAGTCAGGGCGGCAGAGAGCAGAAGACCTGACACGGCTTTCTTTTTCTCGGGTTTGGCAGTCTTGTACATGGCAAGAGCAGCTCCCGGAAGGCCGAAAATCATCAGTGGGAATTTTCCTGACATGAACCGGGTGGCAGATACCGCGAAGTGCTCTACGGTAGGGTCTGCAAGCTGAGCGAAGAAAATATTCTGCGCGCCCTCAATTAACTGGCCGCCCACTTCCATGGTTCCGCCAAGACCCGTCTGCCAGAAAGGAAGATAGAAAACATGGTGAAGGCCAAAGGGAATCAGCAGACGTTCCATCAGTCCGTATACCCATGTTCCTGCATAACCAGATTCCAGGACTACATTTCCCACGGCGTAGATTCCGGTCTGGATGACCGGCCAGATAAAGAACATCAGGATTCCTACGCCCGTATAGACCAGGGCAGAAATAATCGGGACAAACCGTGTACCGCCGAAAAAAGAAAGAACCTGGGGCAGTTCAATTTTGTAGAAGCGGTTGTGCAAAGCGGCAACGCCGAGACCTACAATGATACCGCCGAATACGCCCATCTGCAGAGAAGTAATACCGCAGACAGAAGCGGTAGCGCCGCTTAAAAGTTCTTCGGTTCCTCCGTTGATGGTAATCAGGGCGCTGATGGAGGCATGCATAATGAAAAATGCAATAACCGCTGAGAGAGCTGCGACTTCCTTTTCCTTCTTTGCCATGCCGATTGCAACGCCCATGGCGAAGATAATAGGCAGGTTGGCGAAGATGATGTTGCCGGCTTCGCTCATAACTTCAAAGATAGCATAAACAATAGTTCCCGGACCGATTACGTTGATTAGCCCATAAGCCTCAAGCATGGTTTCGTTGGTAAACGAGCTGCCGAATCCCAGCAGGAGACCGGCTACCGGGAGGATGGCAATTGGAAGCATAAAGGATCTTCCTACGCGCTGGAGCACGCCAAAAATTTTGTCTTTCATTTGTTCTTCTCCTTTTCTATTTCCGGGATATTTACGGGGATATCATCCGCTGTATAAGGTAAAAAAAGAGACACTAACCCACATAAATATCCTTCATATTTATGTACAGTTAATGCCTCGTTTATTCCAACAAGTAACATACTATATTACATAGCAACTGTATCACTGCCGGCGTTGATTTGTCAAGTGGGAAATTACCTGTGGGGGAAAACTTAAGTTTTTTTTAAAAATATGCCAAGATTACATAGAAATTTGACGGGAGGTTGAAAAAATGTGAATAAAGTGTTAAAATACATTGAATTTAAGTAATATATGAAGGGGTATGAATAAAAATGGCAAAACATCATTATCATAGAGGAAGACGGCATCGGAAGAAAAAGAAGCAGAATCTTGTCAGTCGCAGGGTAGGAATTAGCCTGGCGGTAGTTGAAGGAATTGCAAGTATTATATTTATGGCAGGGCTTTTGCGGCTGAATATGCTGCCGTTTTCTTATACCGCAGTTATCGGAGTCATCCTGCTGCTCTGCTTTGGAGTCCTTTTTGCCGGGCAGTTTTTCTCGAAGAAAAAGGCTGTTGCAGGTAAGGTTCTGAGTGCGGTTCTTGCACTGCTTCTTTTGTTCGGAGCGTACTATCTGTTCCGGGCGGGCGGAGCTCTGAATGAGATTACAGGCGGAGAATATAAACTGGATAATATAGTAGTTGCTGTGATGGCAGACAATAAGGCAGAGGATATCCAGGATGCGAAGGATTATACCTTTGGTGTACAATATCAGATGAAGGGCGAGCAGATTTCGCAGACGGTAGAGGCAATCAATGATGAACTTGGCTCGGAGATTGAGACTGTCGAGTATCAGAGTCTTGCAGAACAGGCACAGGCGCTCCACGATGGGACAGTGGATGCGATTATTTACAATGAAGGGTATACGGGAATCCTTGCGGAAGCGTTTGAAGGATACGAAGAGAATACAAAGGTGATTTATACCCACAGTATTAAGAATGAACTGGAGAATAAGGCAGCGGATGTTAAGGTGGAGGATGAGACTTTCAGTGTCTACATCAGCGGGATTGATGTTTACGGAGCAATTGAGACAAACAGCCGCAGTGATGTTAATATTATTGCGCAGGTGAATCCTGCTACCCATCAGATCCTTCTGGTTACGACCCCGCGTGATTATTATGTAGAGATTCCGGGGATTACACAGGGACAGAAGGATAAGCTGACCCATGCCGGGATTTACGGGGTGGATGCTTCCATGGCGACATTAGAGAATCTGTATGATATGGAGATTGATTTTTATGCACGGGTGAATTTTACGTCTCTGATTGACATAGTAGACGCGCTGGGAGGCGTGGAAGTGGAATCTGAATATGCCTTTACCACAAGTGAAGATTCCGGACTTGTGATGGATGTGGTACAGGGGATGAATTCCTTTAACGGGAAACAAGCCCTGGCGTTCTCCAGAGAACGCCAGAATGTGCCGGGCGGAGATAATCAGCGTGGGAAGGATCAGCAGGCGGTTATCACTGCCATGATTAAGAAGATGGTGTCCCCGGCAATTCTGACAGGAGCGAATGGAATTATTAACAGTGTCAGCGGAAATGTGGAGACCAATATGTCTGAGACGCAGATTCAGGATTTGATTAAGCAGCAGCTTGCTGACGGGGCGTCCTGGAGTATCAAATCCCTGGCAGCAGAGGGCACGGCTGATTCGCAGTACTGTTACTCTTATGCGGGGCAGCCGCTCTATGTGACGCAGCCGGATGCAGGATCTGTTGAGACGATTAAGGAGGCGCTGAAAGCAGTAGAAAACGGAGAGATGTTAGAAGGTTCCGAGGCAACGCAGTAGGATGTGCTGATTCATTATTTTAATAATCAGGGAAGGGAATAGAGTTATGAATATTACATTTTCACCACCGGACATTACAGAAGACGAGATACAAGAGGTGTGTGAAGCCTTAAGAAGCGGCTGGATTACGACAGGACCGCGTACAAAAGAGTTTGAACGGCTAATTGCCGAAAGGTGCCATACACAGAAGGCGGCATGCTTAAGTTCAGCTACAGCAGGAATGGAACTTACGCTGCGTGTCATGGGCATTGGTCCGGGCGATGAGGTTATCACGACGGCATATACGTATACAGCGACGTGCAGTGTCATCTGCCATGTTGGAGCGACTCCGGTTCTGGTAGATACGGTTCCGGGAAGCTTTGAGATGGATGTGGAGAAGGTAGAAGCAGCGATTACAGAAAAGACGAAGGCGGTTATCACTGTGGATTTGGCAGGAATTGTCTGGCCGTTTTACGACAGGCTTTTTCAGATTGTAGAAGAGAAGAAGCATCTGTTCCATCCGGCAAATGAACGGCAGGAAGCATTGGGAAGAGTCCTTGTAATGGCGGATGCAGCCCATGCTTTCGGAGCGGCGCGAGATGGAAAGATGGCGGGAGAGATTGCGGATTTCAGCGTGGTTTCCTTCCACGCAGTGAAGAACCTGACGACAGCGGAAGGCGGAGCGGTTATGTGGTCCCGACGGGTGACGGATGCAGGAATAGATAGTGAAAGGCTGTATGAGGAGTACATGCTGCTGTCTCTGCATGGACAGACCAAGGATGCATTGGAGAAGAATCAAGTGGGAGGCTGGGAATACGATGTAGTGGCGCCTCTTTATAAGTTTAATATGACGGATATACAGGCGGCCATGGGAATTGCCCAGATGCGGCGCTATGACCGGATTCTTGCCCGGAGAAGGCAGTTGATTGAGCGGTATAATGAGGCATGGAAAGACAGAGGCGTGCAGGTCCTGAATCATTATGGCGATGGTTCGGCGTCCAGTGGTCATCTCTATCTGACCCGTCTGCCCGGAAAGAATCGTGAAGCGTGCGATCAAGTGATTGTGGCAATGATGGAGAAGGGAATTGCAACAAATGTGCATTATAAGCCGTTGCCGATGCTTACGGCGTATAAGAATCTGGGATTTTGCATGGAAGCTTTTCCACATGCGTATGCGCAGTTTGAAAATGAGATTACCCTGCCTCTTCATACTTGCCTTACGGATGAAGAGCAGGAATATGTAATAGAAAATTATCTGAAATATTGTTAGAAATATAAGGAGGAACACAGATGCCAGTACAATGGGAGAATTTGCCGGAGAATATGAAAAAGGATGCGGTGCGGCCATACTATAATCTTCTGGTAAAAAGGAAAAATGCCATTGTCAGGAAACGTATCATGGATGTGTTCCTCTCTTTTGTATTAACGGTCCTTTTGTCCCCTGTTATGCTGGCGATTGCGCTGGCAATCAAAGCAGAAGATGGAGAGCCGGTTTTTTATCGTCAGGAAAGAATTACGACATATGGAAGGAAATTCCGCATCTTTAAGTTTCGCACGATGGTGGCGGATGCGGATAAAAGGGGACCGCTTATTACGGGAAAATCAGATGACCGCATTACAAAGATGGGGCATAAGCTGCGGAAGTGCAGACTGGATGAATTGCCGCAGCTTCTGAATATTCTTGCGGGGGAGATGTCTTTTGTGGGAACTCGCCCGGAGGTGGAGCGGTATGTGGACTGCTATACGGATGAGATGATGGCTACCCTGCTCCTTCCGGCGGGAGTGACATCCATGGCAAGTATGGCATATAAGGATGAAGATACAGTGATGGCGCATTATCTTGAGAAAGGCGAGACGGTGGATGACGTGTATGTGAGAAGGATTCTGCCGAAGAAGATGCGCTATAACCTGGAGTATCTGAAGTCTGTGGGAATAATGGAAGATTTGAAAATAATGGTGAAAACCGTTTTGGAGGTACTGAGATGAAGAAGATCGCAATCCTTACAATGGGTGTGAAATTAAAGGGAGAGAAAGGATATACAAGATTCGGCTATCTTGCGGATTTTCTGGTGAAAGCCGGATATCAGGTAGATCTGATTACGACAACCTTCCAGCATTGGGAAAAAGCACAGCGTAATCTGGAGGCAATTGCAGAAGATATAAAGAAAGGGACCTATTCTTTCGGCCTTCGTTTTATAGAAGAACCGGGCTATAAGAAGAATGTGGATCCTGCCCGTATCATCAGCCACAGAAAGGCGGCGAAGAATCTGAGAAAAATGTTGGAAGAAAAGCCGGCGGACGGGAAGGATTATGACCTGATTTATGCCGAGATTCCACCCAATGATGTAGCACTGGCGGCAGCCGAATATGCCAGAAATCAGGGGATTCCTTTTGTGGCGGACGTCAACGATCTGTGGCCGGAGGCAATGCGGATGGTGCTGGATGTTCCCGTAATCAGTGATATCCTGTTCCGTCCTCTGCAGAGAGATGCGGAGAAGGTGTATTCTCTTGTGTCCGGTGTGGTAGGAACATCGGATGAATACCGGGATCGGCCGTTTCAGAACCAGCAGCGTCAGGTGCCTAAGGTGACGGTATATGTAGGAAATGAACTTAAGAAGTTTGATAAGGGTGCCAGCGAAAATGCGGAGAGCATATCCAAACTTGATCGGGAATTCTGGGTATCTTATGCCGGAACGCTCGGAACCAGTTACGATATCCGTACGTTGATTCTTGCAGGCGAAGAGCTGGCGAACCGGGGATATGGGGATATCCGCATTAAGATATTAGGCGGTGGCCCTACGAAAGCGGAGCTGGAAGAGCTGGTAAGAACAAGACAGATTTACAATATAGAATTTGTGGGGTATGTGCCGTACGACAAGATGGCGGCGTATTTGAAAAAATCAGACATACTGGTGAATTCTTTTGTGAAGAAGGCGCCACAGAGTATTGTTACGAAAATCGGAGATTATCTGGCAGCAGGAAAGCCTATGATTAATACTTGCATGAGCCCGGAGTTCCGCGCTAAGGTAGAGACAGAGGGATTTGGAGTAAATATTATGCCGGAGGATGCAGAAATTCTTGCGGATGCGATTGAAGACTTGTATGAAAATGAGGAGAAGCGTCAGGAAATGGGACTTAAGGCAAGAAAAGTTGCCCGGGAGCAGTTTGACCGTCCGCAGTCATATAAGAAGATTGAACGGCTGATTGCAGAACTTACAGAGAAAGACAAGGATATGGAAGGAAAGTAAAATGTCATTTTTTAGTATTGTGATGCCGGTGTATAATGGAGAAAAATATATCACGGAGATGTTAGAAGGGATCCGGAGACAGACCTTTACTGACTGGGAGCTGGTTGTGGTAGATGACTGCTCTGAGGATGGAACCAGGGAGATTGTATCGGCGGCAGAAGAGAAGGATTCCCGAATCCGGCTCGTCTGTATGGAACGAAATGACGGTGTCAGCGCGGCACGCAACAGAGGAATTTCAGAGGCTTCCGGAAAGTATCTGTGGTTTGTGGATGCAGACGACCGGGTAGACCCGCAGCTTCTTCAGAAAGTGTGGGAATCCCTGCAGAAGAACCCGGCGAAGCTTACGGTCTTTGGGCTGGCGGAAGAATATTATAATGCGGGGGGACAGTTACAGTACAGCCGCAGGGTGTTTCATGAGGAACGATATTTTTCATCAAAGGAAGAGCTGAGACCGGAGATGATTTATCTGGAAAGGGAGACTCTTTATGGTTATCCGTGGAATAAGGTTTATGATTTGGAGTATTTGAAAAACGGAAGTTTTCGCTTTGAAGACTATGAAAAAGCCAAATTTATCGAAGACATCCAATTTAATGTGGAATACTGTATGGATATCGATTCGCTCAATATTTTATCGTTCTGTCCCTATCACTATGCGAAGCGGATGGAAGGAAGCCTGACTTGTGAGTTTGTGCCGGAATATTTTAAATTTCATAAGAAGAGAATCGAATTATTATACAACCAGTACCGTTACTGGAATTTGTGCAGTGAAGAGGTGAAAGGAATCCTGGGAAGCCTGTACGCCCGGTATATCCTGTCTGCGCTTCAGAGAAACTGCGACAGAAAATCCGGTATGAACCATGCCGCACGGCGCAGATGGTGCCGGAGATTGTTTGAGCAGAAACTGTTCCTGGAGCTGATTCCCGCGGCGAAGGCAAAAGACAGCAGGGCGCTTTCTATTCTGCTGTTTTTGCTGCGGCAGAAAAATACGGCAGTCTGCCTGATGATGGGGAGAATGGTGTATATGATCCGGAATAAACTGCCGATGGTTTATTCAAAAGTGAAAGCAGGGAGATGATAGATATGTTAGGAACGAATCAATTAAAAAAAGCTATATTTGGATTTAAAATCCTTTATCTGATATACCTTTTGCTGGCATTCAATTCTTTTGTCAATGCAAAAGGGTGGATGAACCTTGCCTCCTACGTGATTACAGCGCTGGGGGCTGTATTGATTCTCTGGATGGGCGTTTTTTATAAGCGTTATCGGAGGGTTCATAACCGTTTTCTTTTGCTGGCGTTCGTCGTGAGCTACTGTGTAAGCGCTGCCGCCCACATTTCCTACGGGCTGGTGGAGAATGTGAAAGGACTTATCTGGCTGTTGATTCCTCTGATTATCGTATATGCCAGTGCATTTGACATGTCCCGGGAAGAAATCCGGAGGGAAATGAGATGTCTGGCGGGAATCTATATCTTATATTGTACAGTGGCAAATCTTGTCAGCCTGAGTATGGTATACTGGGGCAGAATGTATGAATTTCAGGATAAGGCCGGGAACTTTCATGTAATCGGCTACCGGTGGAACCGCCTGTGGGGAATTTACGATGATCCGAACCACGGGGCGACGATTACCATGATTGCTTTATTTATGCTGCTTTATTTTCTGGCAGATATTAAAAAAATATGGAAAAAAGTATTGCTTTTTTTGGTATTTATTATAAATTATATTTATATAGTTCTTTCTGACTCCAGAACCGGAATTGTAGGGCTGGCGGCAGGGCTTTTGTGCGGCGGTCTGTTCTGGGTATTTGTAAACAGAGGGGCTGCGGGAAGAAAAGCCCTTGTCAGAGTAGCAGGCGTTGTGGGATTTACCCTTGTGCTGGCAGCAGGAACCTTTGGGGTGAAGACGCTTTATCAGCCCATAGACGAAAAGATTGTGGTGCAGCTGAATGAAAAGACAAAGAGAGAAGCTGCGGAGAAAAACGCACAAAAAAATACAGCGAATAGCACCTCGAAAAATACAGTCGGAAATACGATAAAAAAAGAGCCGAACCTGCGGGAGCAGGATATTACGGAGGACTATAGCAACGGACGGCTTTCTATCTGGAAGGACGGACTTGAGATTGTGGCTTCATCACCGATTATCGGTGTGGGATTCCGCAACATCGTACCCTATACCTTGGAGCATTTCCCGGACAATTATCTGGTGAACAATGAACAGGAAGGGCAGTACGATTCTTTGCATAATCTGGAACTGGATATTCTGGTGAGTCAGGGAATTGTTGGTATCCTGATTTTTCTGGCGCTTTTTGTGAATATCTGTGTTATGATAGTGCGCAGAGCCGGAAGGATCAGAGTGGAAGACAGGAAGGAAGGGACACTTGCTTTTGCAGCGGTGGCTTCCCTGGGAGCGGCGGTTACATTCCTGTCCTTTATTTTCTATGTAAATGCACCCCAGAATTTCTGCTTCTGGCTGTTTTTGGGGTATCTTATGAGAATCTGTCAGTTGACGGAGGATGAGCAGACGGTATGAAACGAGTATTAGTAGGATTTATCATGGACGGAAAAGGCGGAGGAATTGACCGCTATCTTCTGAATTTTCTGGAAGCCGTACAGGATCAGGATGTGGAAATAGATTTTCTTACAGATAAAGTAGACAAAGGATTAGAGACATACCTGAGAGCTTACCGGTCGGAGATTTATGCGGTGGCAGGGCTTAAGCATCCGGTGAAGCAGTTCCGGCAGGTGTGCGCTATTTTAAGAAGAAAGCAGTATGACATGGTGTACTTGAATGTGTCCACAGCGATTGACTGTGTGGCGGCATTTGCGGCAAAACACATGAAAGTGAGGGAGCGTGCCATACATAGTCATTCCAGTGGTAACGACTGTGAGAGCAGTGTGCAGCGCCTGGTTTACAATGTAGCCCACCGGATTTGCAAGGCGTTCTGCTGGCGTGCCGGGACCAGGTTCTATGGCTGTTCGGTGAAGGCGGGAAGGTGGCTTTTCCCCGGAAAGATTGTAGAATCCGATCGTTTTGAGGTGATATATAATGCGGTGGACCGAAGAAAATATCAGTACCATCCCGACTGGCGGAAAGAAATGAGAGCCGGTCTTGGCGTGGAAGGGAAGTTCGTGGTGGGAAGCATCGGGAACTTTTGCTACCAGAAAAATTACCCTTTTCTAATAGATGTATTTGAACAGTTATATAAGCTGGAGAATGATGCAGTGCTGCTTCTTGCCGGGAAAGGTGTCCAACTGGATGCTATACGGAGAAGAGTGAAGGAAAAAGAGCTGGAGGATGCTGTTAAGTTCCTTGGGTTCCGGGAAGATGCGGACAGGTTGTATCAGGCGATGGATGTATTCCTTCTGCCGTCCCGGTTTGAAGGGCTGCCGGTGGTAGGGGTAGAGGCACAGAGCACGAAGCTTCCATGCGTCTTAAGCAGCAGCATTACGCCGGAGACGAAGATTCAGGATCACTGCTATTTTCTTGACCTGAAAGCAGGACCGAAGCGGTGGGCGCAGTTTATTGCAGAACACCGGGAGTATGACAGAGAACAGGTGAAGCTGCTAAAAGAAGCAAAGAACTATGATCTTGAGATACAGACAGAGCAGCTAAGGAGGATTGTATGCCATTAGTCAGCGTCATCGCAGCAATTTATAATGTGGAGAGATATGTAGAAGACTGCATAAAAAGTATTGCCGGGCAGACCTTCGGGGATATGGAAATTCTTCTGATTGACGATGGTTCCCAGGATGCCGGTGGAGCAATCTGTGACCGGTATGCACGGGAGGACGGGCGTATCCGGGTGATTCATAAGGAGAACGGCGGCATTGCCGATGTGAGGAACCTGGGGCTTAAAGAAGCAAAAGGCACGTATCTGATGTATGTGGACGGCGATGATTTCCTGGCACCGGACTGTGTGGAACACGCAGTGGCGGGAGCCAAAAAGTATGAAGCTGACCTGGTAGTGTTTGATTTTACAGAGATTGAGGAATCTACCGGAAGACAGGACAGATGGAGTATGCAGGTCCCCAGAGACCGGGTAATAAATGTGAATACGAATCCGGAGTTACTGGTTGCCTCTCCCAGCCCATGTAATAAATTGTACCGGAAAGCTTTCTGGGAGAAGACAGGGCTTCGTTACCCGTCTGGACGCAATTATGAAGATCTGACTCTTACGCCCCAGCTTATGCTGAAAGCGGAGAAAGTGGTGTACTTAGACAGCGATCCGCTGTACTATTATGTTTTACATGATGGTTCTATTATGCGGAGTAAGAACTTTGCGAAAAGCTATCGGGAACGGACTGCCGCCATGGAGGATATCCTGCGGTATTTTCAAAAACAGGGGGCGTATGCCGGATTCAGGAGAGAGCTGGAGTACCTGGCATTTGAGCAGGTATTTTTCGTACCAACCAAGGAAGTGCTGTATTACGAGCCGGGGAATCCTTATTTGGAGCGTTTCGGCGAGTACGTGTTCCGGCATTTCCCGGAGGCAGACAAGAACCATTATGTGAGGGAATGGCTTTCTAAGAAAGATAAGCTGATTCTCTGGCTGATAAGAAGAAAATTATACGGAGCGGTAAGGATGCTGTCCTGGCTCAGGAAGCGCGCAGACCTGCTGCGTGGGAAATAGATAAAAGTGGAGGAAGCTATGGAAAAGATACTGACGGTGGTGATACCATCTTATAATGTAGAGCGTTTTCTCAGGCAGACGCTGGAATCATTTGTGGAAGAGAGTGTGCTGGAGGATATTGAGGTTCTGGTTGTGGATGATGGTTCAAAAGACCGGACTGCGCTAATCGGGAAAGAATTTGAGAAGCAGTATCCGGGCACATTCCGGGTCATCTCAAAGGAAAATGGCGGCCATGGCTCTACCATCAACCGGGGCATTGAAGAGTGTGCCGGGAAATATTTCAAGGTGGTGGATGGAGATGACTGGGTGAATACGCCGGATTTTAAGGCGTTGGTGGAAAAGCTGAAAGATTGTGATGCAGATTATGTTGTGACGAATTATTATGAAGTAAATGACAAGACGGGAGAAAAGACGGCCAGGGATTTCCGGGAGCTTTTGAATCAGGAAGACGGGAAATCAGGACGCTGGACATTTGAAGAGATGGCGTCTAAGACCCAGCTCCCGATGCATGCCCTTGTGATTCGCAGCAGTATTTTAAAGGAGAATCGAATCCGCCTGGATGAACATTGTTTCTATGTGGATGTGGAGTATATCCTGTATCCGCTTCCTTATGTGGAGAAGGTGGCTTATTTTGACTTGTATGTGTATATGTACCGTCTGGCACTTGCAACTCAGAGCGTCAGTATGGAAGGGTACCGCAGGCACATACAGAATCATATGGATGTCATCATGCACCTGACAGAGTATGCTTCTGCGTACCGGAACCATGCCGGAGATGAGGGACAGGCAAAGGCTGCTTATATGGGAAAGCGGATTGCACAGATGGTGGGAGATCAGATCAGTATCTTTATGAGCTATCCGGCGGAGGATGAGAAGAATAAGCAGAGATTCCTTGATTTCGACAGGGAGCTTAAGGAAAAGAGCGGCTGGATCTATGAGTTGTCCGGCCATGAGAGCGGGACGCTTCGGCTGCTTCGGAAAACCGGGTTCCGGGGATACCGCTTCCTGATGCGTCAGGGACAAAAGAGGAACGGAATGGAAAGTAACAAAGAGTAAAGAGGGGATTGTTATGTACCAAAGAGAGAAGAGTATCTGGCAGAAGCATTTGGATTTTATTATTTTAGATGTGCTCTGTTTTCAAATCGCATTTATCGCGGCATTTATGCTGCGGCATGGGTTGCAATTACCCTATGTGGATTCCCGTTACCGCAATCTGGGGATTATTATAGCGCTGGTGCAGATCTGCGCCGGATTCTTTCTGGAAAATTATAAAAATATTCTGCGCAGGGGATATTTTGAAGAATTTAAGAAGACTTTTCTCATGGTTACAGCCGTTATCATGGTAGTTTTCACTTATTTCTTCGTTACGAAGACTTCAGATGTTTTCTCACGTGCGGTGTTCCTGCAGTTGTGGGTGATAGGAGGAATTTTCATATGGTTTATGCGTCTTGTCTGGAAGAGAGTCATCCGGAAAAGGATGCAGGACGAGCAGTACCTGCAGTCGCTGATTCTTATCTCTACCAGGAATAAGGTGAAAGAGACGGTGGAACGTCTGACCAGGAAGAAGTATACCGGGTTTTATATCCATGGGATTATCCTGACCGACTCCAGGGCGGTAGGCGGACGGATCGGGGGGATTCCCGTGGTTTCCGACGCGGCAAATGCCCCGGAGTATTTAAGGAGCCATGTGGTGGACGAGGTGTTTATCGATGCAATCGGAGATGACCGCCTGGCAAAAAGATTTCAGGATGCCTGTGATGAGATGGGAATTACCACTCATTTAAACATCGGGGTGGCAAAAGGTGAGAACACCCATGCTATTGTAGAAACTTTTGTAGATTATCAGGTAATCACCAACAGCATTTGCTTTGCAGAACCCAGGCAATTGTTTGTAAAGCGGGTAATGGACATTGCCGGGGGCATCGTCGGGCTTGTACTCACTGCCCTGCTTACGCTGATATTTGGACCGATTATCTATTTCCAGAGCCCGGGACCGATCTTCTTCTCCCAGGAGAGAGTGGGAAGAAGCGGGCGTAAGTTTAAGATCTACAAATTCCGTTCTATGTATCCGGATGCGGAAGAACGGAAGAAGGAACTGATGGAACAGAATAAAATGCAGGGACTGATGTTCAAGATGGACAACGATCCCAGAATCATCCCCATCGGCCGTTTTATGCGCAGGACTTCCCTGGATGAATTCCCGCAATTTTTAAATGTGCTGAAGGGGGATATGAGCCTTGTGGGAACAAGACCGCCTACAGTGGATGAGTATGAGCAGTACGAGCAGCACCACCGGGCGCGTCTTGCGGCGAAACCGGGACTTACCGGGATGTGGCAGGTAAGCGGCCGGAGTGACATTGTTGATTTTGAAGAAGTTGTGAAGCTGGATATGAAGTATATCCATGGATGGAACATTGGTTTGGATCTGAGAATTATTTTTCTGACAGTGAAAAATATGTTTACGGGGGAAGGCTCTGTCTAGCAGACGAGAGAGAAAGAGAAGTATTTTTGCATATGAAAGTAAAAACAAAATCCATAAAACTGAATTTTATCATGAATGTTGTGCTTACCATGTCTTCCTTTATTTTTCCATTGGTGACGTTCCCGTATGTTTCACGGGTTCTTTTGCCGGAAGGGACAGGGAAGGTGTCCTTTGCAATCTCAGTTATTACATATTTTACCATGTTTGCGCAGCTTGGTATTCCTACATACGGAATTCGTGCCTGTGCGCAGGTCAGGGATGACAAGGAAAAACTTTCCAGGACAGTGCAGGAGCTTTTGATTATCAATCTTGCTATGTGTGTGCTGGTATATCTTGTGTTTTTCGCGGCGCTTTTTACTGTTCCGCGTATGCGGAATGATAAAGAGCTGTTTCTGATTGTCAGTACGATGATACTATTTAACAGTATTGGAATGGAATGGCTGTATAAAGGGCTGGAGCAATATACTTATATTACTGTCCGCTCGATTTTGTTTAAGTTTATAGCTTTGCTGGCAATGTTTGCGCTGGTTCATCAAAAGAGTGACTATGTGATCTATGGCGCTATTTCTATTTTTGCGTCATCGGCATCCAACATTTTGAACTTTTTTTATGCACATCATTTTATTGAGATAAAGCCGGTGGGAGATTATCATTTTTCCAGGCATTTCCGTGCGATTATGATTTTCTTTGCGATGGCATGTTCGACAACCATTTATACGAATCTGGATACGGTGATGCTGGGATTTATGAAGACGGATACGGATGTTGGATATTATAATGCGGCAGTGAAGATTAAGACAATCCTGGTATCGATTGTTACTTCTTTGGGTACGGTACTTCTTCCGAGAGCTTCTTATTATATTGAGCAGGGAATGAAGGAAAAGTTTAAAGAAGTGGCGAAAAAGGCCATGGATTTTGTAATCCTTGCTGCGGTTCCGCTCATGCTGTATTTTATGATATATGCCAGAGAAGGCGTAATCTTTCTCTCGGGAGATGCCTTTGAAGGTTCTGTCTTACCAATGCAGATTATTATGCCGACTTTATTATTTATTGGAATTACGAATATCCTTGGGATTCAGGTACTGGTTCCCCTTGGGAAGGAGAAATACGTACTTTATTCAGAAATCGCAGGAGCCGTTACAGATTTACTTCTTAATGCGCTGCTGATTCCCCGGTATGCGGCGGCAGGAGCTGCCATGGGGACACTGGCGGCAGAGTTTGTGGTGCTGCTTGTACAGGTAAGCGTCCTGCGGGAATTTGTGAAAGAAATTTTTAAGAAAATAAGGGTGGGAAAGATTGCGGTAACTGCCGGAGTGGCAGGCGCGGCAGCAGGAACGGTCAAGCTGCTGGGGCTGTCGGAATTCTGGGCGCTTGCTCTTTCTGCATGTGTCTTTTTTGGCGTGTATCTGGTAATTCTTACCTGCCTGAAGGAGCCGCTTCTTCTGGAGATGGAAAAGCAGATTCTGGGGAAATTGCGGAAGTAGACTTTTTAATATAAGCATGTTATACTGAAATTGTGTATTATGTAGCTTTTAAGAGAAAATGGATAGAAAGGGCTGTTTACATACAGAACAGAGAGCACTATGAGGGAAAAAAATGGGCGTTTATTGAGAAGCCTGAATGTTGAAAATATATTGGAAATGCTTTATTTGCTTGCTTTTGTTTTGTTTGTAGCATATATGTTTCTTGAGACAACCATGTGGGAAATCCATTGGCCCGGTAAGTATATGGACGGGTTATTATGCATACTGGCGTCCCTGATTTTGGGGAGAGTCTGTTTTAGCAAGAATTATTCGGTGAAGGAAACGGTATTCGCTGTTATTTTGACGGTTGTGCTTTTGTATGCATGGAAGCAAAATGGATATGTAGAGCTTTATTATCTTTTATTAATGATTTTAGGGGCAAAGGACATTTCTGAAAAAAAACTCATGAAGGTTTATTTTGGAATTACAATAGTCCTCTTTGCTATTGTAATTGTTCTTGCGTTGACGGGGAAAATTGAGAACCTGGTATACTATCAGGAAGGGCATCGGACGAGAATGGCGCTTGGCATTTATTATCCAACTGATTTTTCTGCTCATGTTTTTTTCTGTAGTCTGGTATATGTATTTATACGTGAAGAAAAGCTAAGATGGTTTGAGGTAATGGGAATCCTTTTGGTAGGAACCGGAGCTTTTTGGATTACGGACGCAAGAATGAATTTTTTATGTACTCTACTTTTTTGCGCAGGACTCTTTCTTTATTTGTTTTATCGAAAGTATTGCAGGAAAAAAGGGAAGCCTGTCAGCATTCCGGCATGGATGTCTTATATAGCTGCGCTGATGCCTGTATTATGTGCCGGCAGTATGATTCTATTGACAGTACTGTATACCAGAAGTTCGCATTGGCTCGGTGTATTTAACCGTTTGATAAACGCACGGCTTTCATTTGGAAAAGCCGGAATCGATCAATATGGCTTTTCTAACTGGGGACAATATGTCGAAATGATTGGGGGAGGAAAGAGTGTTGAAACGAAGACCAATTATTTCTTTATAGATTGTTCCTATGTCAGCGGACTGCTGCGCTGGGGGAATATTGCTTTTGCAGTTATTCTTTTTGTCATGCTGATTATATGTTATAAGGCGCGTAAAGAGAACCGATGGGTTTTTTTATGGGTTATGGTTTTGATTTCAATTCAGTGTTCTATTGAGCATCATTTAATTGAAATTGCGTACAATCCTTTTTTATGGCTTCTGTTTGCCAAAGAAGCAGAAAAAGATGATACAAAAGTTTTTAAACGTGCAGGCGGTGCGAGATGAAGAGAATAAGACAATTATTAGCAAAAAATTCGCTGATTACCGGAACGATTCTTCTGTGTCTGATTATGCTGGGCGTAGTTTTGTATATGTGGCGGCAGGATAAAAATCAGAAGGTTGATATTACTGTGCAGACGGAAGCGATGGAGCGAGAGAGTACGATAGATTCTATTACGGATCCCATTGAGGCTGCCAGATACATTCTGAGCGCATATGCGGATTCTGACATGGATAAAATGCTGAGAGGATGTGCGATAACTGAGCGGGCGGCCAAGGTTTCAACGGAAAAGATTGTAGAGGAGGAAGGTTGTTTTTCTGTAGATACAACGCTTCCGCCATCCGGACAGTATTGGGAATATGTTCCGGCAGCGCAGACGATCCTGCTTCAGGAATATGAGGATCTTTATGAAGCTTTTTTGGAAGAAGCGGGAAGAAACGCCGAAATAAATGTTCTGCGTGTAGATTATTATGAAGCGGCAGAGCAAAAGAAAGCGGATGCTGTGCGGGCGGCAAAGCAAAGGAGTGAATTCTGGGGCGCAGAGTATTTGACAGATGTGATAGCGCTTCTTGAAATTGACGGGGAGACTTACGCGACAGACTTATGCATGGTAAAATACTGGGGAACATGGAAGCTTTTCGCCCAGGGAACAGAACTTTTCACAGGAGCGGCAGATTCAGAAAATGGTACAGATGCTCTGCTGTATCAAATGGATGCGACGGATTACAGAAAACTTGTCAGTTCTCAGAGTCAGACAGAAGCATACCGGGAACAGCTCCAGGTAGATACTGCTGATGAAGAATCCGGGAAGGAAGACAAAGAAACAGAGGATTCTGTGGAAGAGGAGCTTCTTCCGTTGAATTACACATTATACGACAGAATTTATGGAACGACAGCGGAAGAAACGATTGAGAAGTTCTATCTGGCGATTAAAAAAAGACAGGTGAACAGAGCTATTTGTTACAGCAGTAACACGACATTAGATTCTGAAAATATAGGAACCTTTGTAGAACGGCAGAAAGATTTTTGTATGCAGATGGTAAAGATGTATTACCATATCGTGTTCAGAGAAATTCCGGATGTACTCTATCTGGAAGAAGCCGGAATGACAGGAAACGAGGTGGTTTCATGGCTGTCGACGGAGGAGATACGGTATATAAAATATGAAGGTTGTGAATGGATAAATGAAAATGGCAATACTGCGGAATATCTGGTGTTTCTTCAATATAATGGAGAACATCTCATTATGGGATGTACGTTAGAGGAGACAGAAAATGGCTGGAGTATTCTTTCCTTGTCATCAGAAACGGCCGGATATGGTATTGGAGAGATCCGCTAAATCTTAAGACAGAAAATACAGGGAGTGAGATATTATGAAACGAGTGATTACTTATGGAACTTTTGATCTTCTGCATTATGGTCATATCAATCTTCTGAGGAGGGCAAAAGCACTGGGAGATTATTTGATCGTAGCGCTTTCTACGGATGAGTTTAACTGGGACGAAAAGCAAAAAAAGTGCTATTTCAGTTATGAACAGAGAAAAGCGCTTCTGGAATCTATCCGATATGTGGATTTAGTAATTCCGGAAACCTGTTGGGAACAAAAGCGGACTGACGTACACGAGTATCATGTTGACACTTTTGTTATAGGAGACGACTGGCAGGGCAAGTTTGATTTCCTGAGGGAAGAAGGGGCGGAAGTAGTTTATCTGCCGCGGACGCCGGAAATCAGTACAACACAGATTAAAGAGGATTTAAATAAGTAAGAGGGCGGATGCAAGAAAAAATGAAGAAAAAAATAGGTTTTATAGCGTCATCAGGAGGACACTGGGAAGAGCTGCTTTGCTTAAGAGAGATAGCCGAAGATTGTTCTGCTTTTTTTGTGACGGAAAAAGGAGGCCAGTCGGATGACTGCCAATTAGAACATCTTTATGCCCTTCCGCAGATTAACAGAAAGGAAAAACATTTTGTTTGGCACTTTTTCCGGCTTATGAAAGATGCGTACCATATTCTCAGGAACGAAGAGCCGGATGTTATCATTACAACGGGGGCGCTGCTTGCTTTTCCGTTTTGTCTGTTTGCAAAATGTATGCATAAAAAGGTCATTTATATTGAATCTTTTGCTCGTGTACATGAAAAATCGCTGACGGGGAAATTGGTGTATCCATTTGCAGATTTATTTATTGTCCAGTGGGAATCCATGCTTGAAACCTATCCGAAAGCGATTTACGGAGGAAGTGTATTTTAAGCAGGATAGTGTAAGGTGAAAATTGCGGAAGGGGAAGTTATGATTTTTGTTGTTTTGGGAACACAGAAGTTCCCGCTGAACAGGCTTTTGAAAGAGATTGATGATTTAGTTGGCTCCGGAAAAATAACGGAACCGGTATTTGCGCAAATTGGATGGTCCGACTATATTCCCCAAAACTTTGCATTTGAACGGTTTTTAGAAAAAAGCAGTTTTGAAGAGAAAATCGCAGAATGCAGTATGCTTATTACACACAGCGGAGTAGGAACAATCGTCACCGGAATGAGATATGGCAAGCCGGTTGTTGTCTTTCCCAGATTAAAAAAATACGGGGAGCATGTTGATGATCATCAATTGGAAATTGCAGAATCCTTTTCTGAACTAAATTATGTTTTGCTTTGTAAAGAAGAGGATGATTTAGAAGATATTTTAAAAAAATGCAGTACGCATAAATTTGATAAATTTATATCGAAGAGAGAAAAAATGATTACTACAATAACAGATTATTTGAAAACAGTTTGAAAGAGGTAAAAACAATGGCGTCTTCTCCTATAAAAGTTGCAATGCTTGTAAATGATTTAGGTATCAATGGGATTAGTACTGTAATTATGAATTATTGCAGAAATCTGGATATGAAACAATTTCAGGTTACCATAGTAGCAGGCGCTCCCATTGCGCCTTTATATCGTTCGGAATGTGAAGCTTTGGGAATTAAATGGTGTCTGCTGCCCGAAAGGAAAACATCTCCCGGTGCGTACTATAAAGCGCTCTTTTCTGTGCTTTCCCGAAAAAGGTTTGATATTGTTCATGTCCATGGGAATAGCGCAACGATTACGCCAGAATTGTTTTTTGCATGGATAAAAGGAATTAAGATCCGTATTGCCCATAGTCATAGCAGTAATTGTACGCATTTGAAAGCACACAGACTGTTACTGCCCTTGTTTAACAGGCTTTATACTCATGCGTTTGCCTGCAGTAATTGCGCGGGAGAATGGCTTTTTGGAAAAAAAGCTTTTATTTTGGTTCCGAATGGTTTCACTGTGAGTCGGTTTCGGTTTTCAGAAGAAAAAAGACAGCAGGTTCGGGCGGAGCTTGGATTGGAAGATAAATTTGTTCTCGGGCATGTAGGACTGTTTAACGCGCCGAAGAATCAGCCTTTTTTGCTAAAGCTGTTTGAAGCAATTGCGCCTCAGGCGTCAGATACTTTTCTTCTTTTGATTGGAACAGGACCTGATTTTGATAAAGTAAGCGAATTAGTTTCACGCCATCCGTACAGAGATCGGATTCTTCTCTATGGAGAGTCAAAAGATCCTTCTGTTTTATATAATGCGATGGATGTTTTTGTTTTTCCATCGATATATGAGGGATTGGGAATTGTTCTTCTGGAAGCGCAGATGAATGGGTTAAAATGTGTTGTTTCTGACAGTGTTCCGGAAGAAGTCAGGTTGGGAAGCAATGTTTCTTTCTTGTCGTTGGAAGAGAATATACAAAAGTGGGTGGAAGAGATATTAGCTCCGTCCCAAATTGACCGTGACAGTTTCTATCAGAAAAACATAGAGGCGATTTCACAGTATGATATCCGGGAAAACGCCCTTGCGCTCATGCGCTTATATAAAAAGATGTATAGGAAGACTTAGCAGGATACGGGAGACTTTTATGAAAAGAGATTGGATAAAAAAGGTTAAGAATAATACAGTTGTTAATGGGATTGTCAGATTGGGAATCGGTACCGTTTTGGCGATTGCGAAAGTATGTATACCGGTAAATGAAAAAAAAATATTATTTGTCTCCTTTAATGGGCTTCGCTATGATGACAGCCCGCGTGTGCTGTATGAGACGATAGTGAAAGATGATTTTTTTAAGGATTATGAGTTGGTTTGGGCATTTACAGAGAAAGAAAAGTATCATATCGCACGTGGAAAAAAGATAGATTTTAATTCTTTCCGCTATCTTCTGGAAGCGCTGAGTGCGGGAATCTGGATAACGAATGTGACTGTTGAACGGGGCTTTCATTTGAAAAGAAAGAAAACATTATATGTTGACACCTGGCATGGAACTCCCTTAAAAAAAATTGGAAGTGATGCGGTCGGTAATGAAAATGAAGATTGCACGCTTGGAAGTATTGACTTGTTTTGTGCACAGAGTGAATATGATAAGAAGATTTTTTCAAGAGTATATCATGTCCCGGCGGAAAATATTCTGATTTCAGATTTGCCGAGAAATGACTCGTTAGTTACATATACGCCAGAAGAAATTCAGAAAATCAAGCGGTCTTTGGGAATTGCGCAGGATAAAAAAGTTCTTTTATATATGCCTACATATAGAGAATATGATGTTACAGAAGAGAATTATCTTTCGCTGACGCCTCCGATTGACCTGAAAAAATGGGAGGCTTTATTAAAGGATAAATATGTACTGTTGATTCGGGCGCATTACCTTGTGGAAAAGCAAATGGATATTCCGGATAATAGTTTTGCGCAATCTGTTACAAACTATGAAAAACTAAATGATCTGTATGCAATTTCTGATATATTGATTTCGGATTATTCCAGCGCTTATTTTGATTTTGGAATTTTGAAAAAACCGGTAGTATGTTTTGCATATGACAGAGATACATATCTGAAATTGCGGGGACTTTATCTGGATTTATCAGAATTGCCGGGGCCTGTCTGCCGGAACGAAGATGAAGTGATTGATTTTCTTTTGCATCCCCGGATAGATGAGCGGGCGATTAATGAATTTAAAAATAAATTTACGCCTGTATCGGGAAATGCGGCAAAAAAGGTTCTGGACAGGCTTAAACAATTAATAGAAAGGTAAAAGAATTATGAACAAACTGGCAATCCTTGTAGTTACTTATAATAGAAAAGAATTATTGAAAGAAAATATGGCTGCAATTTTTAATCAAACCTGTCAGGAATTTGATTATTATATATGTGATAATGCGAGTACAGATGGTACGGAAAGCATTGTAAAAGAACAGATGCGGCAGCATGCCAACTTGTATTATTATAATACCGGAAAAAATTTGGGAGGCGCAGGAGGTTTTTCTTATGGGTTAAAAATGATTGCCCAGAAAGATTATGATTTCTGCTGGTTGATGGATGACGATTCCATTCCTCAAAGTGATGCGTTAGAAGCGCTTGCACGGGCAGCGGATACTCTGGGAAAAGAGTCTTTTTCTTATTTGGGTTCAACGGTTCTGTGGATGGACGGTACTCCGTGTGTAATGAATCAATTTGTTCCGGGAACGAATGTGTATGATAATCTGAGAGCCACACAAAATGGGCTGATTCCGATAGAATACGGCTCTTTTGTCGGCTGTTTTGTTAATTTACTATATACACGAAAAGTTGGACTTCCGATTAAAGAATTCTTTATATATGGGGATGATACAGAATATACCTTACGTTTGCATAAGGAAAAGCCTGCGTATATGTGCTCTCAGAGTGTGATTATACATAAAATGGACAGCAACACCCGGATTGGCGTATCGGAAGTTCCGGTTGAAAGAATTTCCAGATATCAATATTCTTACCGGAACAGAATCTATGTTTTTAGAAACCGCAGAGGCTATTCCTGGTTTAAAATTCTTTATCTTTATGCAAAAGAATGTGCAAAAGTGATAATACGTGCAAAGGATCATAAATGGAAAAGATTGGAAACCATAGGGAAAGGTTTTTTTGCAGGACTGCGTTTTCATCCTGACATTGAAATGGTAGAAACATGGAAGAGGGAGTAAAGTCAACAAAAAGAATCGGTTACCTGGATATCGCAAAAGGCTTTTCCATGATCTGTATTGTTATGGGACATCTGGGGATCGGCAGTTTAAATGCATTTGTCTATACGTTTCATGTTCCGATTTTCTTTTTGATAAGCGGGTATTTTCTTTCGGACAAGCTTTCGGTTTCCGAATTTGCGAAGAAGAAGGCAAGGCAGCTGCTTGTCCCATATGTGGTTACTTCCTGCTGTATCATAGTTGGCGCTACACTCAGAGATGTGCTAGAAACCGGGAGTTTGGAAAATGTCGTTTATGACATAAAGACATGGACGGTTGCTGCATTGTACGGAAGCGGAACCATCGAATACCAGGAGCCTTTTTATATGAAGCAGATTGGGGCAATCTGGTTTTTGCTGGCGTTGTTTTTTGCTTTGCTTATCGTACGGTTTGCAATGCAATATCAATATGGTTTTGCCGGGGTTATAATCCTGGCATATGTCGGTTATAAGACGACAACGATGGTTTGGCTTCCATGGAGTATTCAGGCGGGAATGACGGCGGCGGTCTTTGTCTATATCGGGCTGCTGGCGCGGAAAGGTCGGGTATTGGAGAAAAAGCCGCACCCGGCTATTATCAGTGTGGCAGCAGGTATCTGGCTGGTTTGTATTCTTTTCGGCGGCCATCTGTACATAGTAAGAAATCATTTTGAAAATGGATTCCTTGATGTAATTGGCGCATTAGCGGGAAGCTATATTGTGATACTGCTCTGTGAAAAGTTAGAGAAATACACAAATTGTATTGCCCGGTTTTTAAAATTTCTGGGAAAAAATTCTCTGTTCTTTTTGTGTTGTCACGCATTAGAGCTTCAGGCGATTCCATGGCAGTTCGTATGGACAGTATTCGGAGAGAAGTTAAAGCTGCAGACAGCGACGGTTGTGACGATATGGGTGTGTTTACGGGTAGTTCTGTGTTCTCTTGGCGTGTTGGTATGCCTGCAGATAAAGAAATTCATTCCGTGTCTGAAAGAGAAGTGGATGATGCGGGAACGAAAGGTCGGGAAATGGAACCAGAATACGGGAAAAGACAGAATAAAATACTGGAATATTGCCAAGGGTATTGCGATATTATTGATGATATTAGGACATGCAGAAGGGATTCCGGCATATCTGCGGACGATTATCTTTTCCTTCCATATGCCATTGCTTATTATTGCAAATGGCTATTTTATTAAGTCCTATGATATAAAAAGGACTTTCAAAAAATCCGTAAAGTCCCTGCTGGTTCCGTATATGGAAGTTTGCCTGATTTCAGCGGTTATTTATACCGTAGTGGCAGAGAATGGGTCTGCAGCGGAGCGGTTTCTGTATAAGATAAAAGCGATGCTGGGAGGTATGAGTAAAATATCAACCAGATTCGAGAGTTTTGATTCGGTGTGGCTGGTCTGGTTTGTCTGCTGTCTGTTTGTAACGCGGAATTTATATGTGATTCTTATGAAGCTTTTAGAAAATTATTCTTCCGGCATTCGGTTGGGCGTTTTGGTATTGCTGGCCTTTGCAGGATATGTGGTGGGCAAATATTATGCATTTCTGCCGTGGAGCCTGGATGTGGCTTTGGTATCTCTGCTATTTATGGCAGTGGGGGACTGGCTGAGACGGAATAAATTTTTTGAAACAAATGGTGCATATAAGTTGGCGATACCTGCTGCTGTGTGGATATATTTCCTGACAAAGGGTATCTGTATAGAATTAGCAACCCGATCTTACCCGCTGGGAATCTGGTGCATCGTTGAGGCGGTGGCAGGGAGTCTGACGGTGATATCTTTATCTCAGCTTTTAAGCAGATACCGAGGCATAACGAATATTCTCTCCTGGATTGGACAGAATACCATGCTGATTTTGGCGCTCCATTGTCTGGAAATGATGTATTTTAATTGGAATGACCTGGTATTTAGCCGTCTTCCTTTTGAAATGAATTGGTTTCGGATTTTCGTAATAAAGACAGCGGTTATTCTGGCGGTTACTGCAGGGATTGATATGATAAAGCGGAGATTTGTAAAAAGTATAAGATAAAAATTTTACGAAGAGAGGGGCTGAAATGCCCCTTTCTTATGTTAGCTGTTTTGCATCTGCTTTTACAACTCCCTTACGGCTGTCAGAGCTGCTTCAATAACTTTATCCATATCATAGTATTTATAATTGCCGAGGCGCCCGCCGAAGATGACATTCTCTTCTTTGTCCGCAAGTTCTTTATATCGGGCGAAGAGGGCATTGTTCTTTTCATCGTTTACCGGGTAGTAAGGCTCCATGCCGACGCTCCACTCGGAGGAATATTCCCTGGAGATGACGGTCTTTGGCTGCTTTCCGAATTCAAAGTGCTTGTGTTCGATGATTCTTGTGTAAGGCACTTCACGTTCGGTATAATTTATCACGGCATTGCCCTGGTAGTTGTCGCAGTCTAAGACTTCTGTCTCGAAGCGGACGGAGCGGTATTCCAGTGCGCCCAGCTTATAGTCAAAATACTCGTCAATCATTCCGGTAAAGATGATTTTACCGGCAATGTCCGGCTGTTCCTTTCGGAGTGAGAAGAAGTCGACTCCGGTCTCTACGTCGCAGCCCTCCAGCATTTTCTCTACAATGGCTGTATATCCGCCGATGGGGATACCCTGATAGCGGTCGTTAAAATAATTGTTATCGTAGGTGAAACGGAAGGGGAGACGCTTGATGATGAAGGCAGGGAGGTCTTTGCAGTCCCGGCCCCACTGCTTTTCTGTATAGCCCTTAATCAGCTTCTCATATACGTCTCGTCCGCCCAGGGACAGCGCCTGCTCTTCTAAGTTCGCAGGTTCCGTGATGCCGCTTTCTGCAACCTGCTTTTCAATCATGGCCTTTGCTTCCTGAGGCGTACGGATATTCCACATTTTGCTGAAGGTGTTCATGTTGAAGGGCAGGTTATAAAGCTCGTCTTTGTAGACGGCAATGGGTGAATTGATATAATTGTTGAATTCGGCAAACTGGTTGATATAGTCCCATACTTCTTTGTTGGAGGTGTGGAAAATATGCGCGCCGTATTTGTGTACATTGATACCTTCTATATTTTCACAGTAGATATTTCCGGCAATATGATCTCGTCTGTCGATAACAAGACAGGATTTTCCCTGTTTCGTCAGTTCGTGTGCCATTACAGCGCCGTACAGCCCGGCGCCTACAATCAGATAATCATAAGTTTTCATGAAAAATTCCTCGCTTTCATTTCTTTTATTGAAATACCGCCTGATTTGGGTAATTCATTGCAATATAAGTCTTGCCACGGTTGATGGAAATCTCGTTCCCGCTTTCGTCGAAGAATTTCAGACGGGACCACTCGTTGTTTGCTTCCTTCATCCAGTGGATTTTCTGGATACCGCCGTTAGAAATGTAGTATCCCACGGAATTGTCACCGCCGTCCCAATCCACTTCTTTGTGCCCGATGGAATCCCGGACAGAAATGGAAGTTTCCAGCACGAATACATTGGTAAATGAAAGCTGGTTTCCGGTTTTAGCATCAATCTGCGGCTGGCCGGAGTTTTCCTTCTTGTAGGTTTTGCTTGCAGCGTCATAAGTTAAAGCGGCAGACTGCTGGCCGAAATTGATATCAATCCGTGTACAGTCGCTTCCTTCCGGCTTCAACTGTTCGTTAAGTCCGTTGAAGGAGAATGCGGGATCCCTTTTGTCTTCGGTAAGATCCAGGCGCCGTCCTTCTGCCTGCACAACAGAGGCAAATTTTGTGCCGTCGAAATATCCGGTGTGTTCCAGCGCGTATCCGGCATTCAGCCGTTCCTGGTCGCGACCGAAAAAGCCGCCCTGACCGCTGATGCCGTCGTACTGATCTAACTGCAGCAGTTCCAGATAGTCTGCGATACTGTCATCAATTCCCCAATTGACATAGAAAGCGTCAAACCCCTGTGAGAGCGCCGGGAAATAATAGCGGCAGCTTCGGATGGGACAGATTTGGGGTATGGTTGTGTAGTCCGCGTAGAGTGCCATGAATCTGGTCTGATCTCCCTCGACGGGAATTTCAAAAATAATGTCTGCCTTTTCAATCCCATATTGAGGCATTGCTTTGGGTATATTATTTACCATGACCGCAACAGGACGTTTGCCGATGGCGGCGTCCGTCAGGTCAGGGATTCCTGTCAGCAGATTTTGGTTTGCCGGGATTGGCTCTTCCGGTTCCGGCTCCGGCTCTTTTTCTTCTTCCTCTACAACAGCTTCCCTCTCTTCTTTTACCGGTTCTTTTTCCTCTTCCTTCTTTTTGGAACATGCCGGAAGCATGGACACGGCAAGAAGCAGAGTAAGCAGAAGATATAATTTCTTTTTCAAAATAGTATCCCTCCCCATTCATTTTTCTTTTATTATACCGTGGATTCAGGGTACGCGCAATCTTTTCCGAAAGCCTGTTTTGCCTCCCAGCGGCCGGAAGCGCCGCAGGGCAGTACCAGCCCGGTGGTTGTGACAGGCAGCCCGATTTCCTGAGATTCTACGGTACCATTCCAGGATTTCAGTTCCGTACCCAGCATATAAGTTAAAACTGCGGGCGCCAGCCCGGTGGTATAGGAATTTACCAGGAAGAACAAAGGATTGTCGGATAAAATATTGGTACACAGCTTGATGAAAGGGTGAATGGAATCTTCAATCTTCCAGATCTCGCCCTTTGGTCCGCGTCCGTAAGAAGGCGGATCCATGATAATAGCATCATAATGGTTGCCCCTGCGGATCTCACGTTCTACGAATTTTACACAATCGTCTACCAGCCAGCGGATGGGAGCGTCTTTCAGACCGGAGGAGACGGCATTTTCTTTCGCCCATGCAACCATCCCTTTTGAAGCGTCTACATGGGTAACGCTGGCTCCGGCTGCCGCAGCGGCAAGGGTAGCGCCTCCGGTGTAGGCGAACAGATTTAATACCTTAACCGGTCTTCCCGCGCTGCGGATTTTTTCAGAGAACCAGTCCCAGTTGGCAGCTTGTTCCGGGAAAAGCCCGGTATGTTTGAAGCTGAAAGGCTTCAGATTAAAAGTCAGGTCATGATATTGAATCTGCCATTGCTCAGGAAGATGGAAGAATTCCCATTCACCGCCGCCCTTTTTACTGCGGTGATAGTGTCCGTTTTTGTGCTTCCATCCCGGATCCTTGCGGGGAGTGTCCCAGATGACCTGTGGGTCCGGGCGGACAAGAAGATAGTCCCCCCAGCGCTCTAACTTTTCGCCTTTGCTGCAATCTATTACTTCATAATCTTTCCAGTTATCAGCAATCCACATGATTTTAGAATACCTCTCTTTCGCATTAGTGCCTGTTGCTCCCTATTATAAAAGAAAACCTGTCTGCCTGTAAAGCAGGAAGAAATAAAACTTGGATAAAACTTCTGGTTTACCTTTAGGGGAAAGAGTGATAGAATGTATCTATAAGTGAAGAAGTGGGGACTTCGTAAGATAATTTTAAAAGGAGAAATGAAAGATGATTACAGTAAATGCAATGGGCGATAATTGCCCGATCCCGGTTATTAAAACAAAGAAAGCAATGCAGGCGCTTACCGGTTCTGAGACGATTGAAGTTCTGGTCGATAATGAGATTGCCGTACAGAATGTAACGAAGATGGCTGCTTCAAGCGGCGGCAAGGTTACATCTGAGAAGCTTGGAGAGAAGGAATATAAAGTAACGATTGCGATGGAAGGCGCGCCTGCGGCAGCGGCTTCTGAAGAAGGAGGAGAAACCTGTATGCCGGATAAAAGAAATAATACGGTAGTAGTGGTGTCCTCAGACCGTATGGGAGAGGGAAACGACGCGTTAGGTAAAGTTCTGATTAAGGGATTTATTTTTGCAGTAACCCAGTTGGACGAGCTGCCGAAGACGATGCTTTTCTATAATGGCGGAGCTACTCTTACCTGTGAAGGCTCTGATTCATTAGAAGATCTGAAATCACTGGAGGCACAGGGCGTGCAGATTATGACCTGCGGAACATGCCTGGATTATTACGGACTGAAAGAGAAGCTTGCAGTAGGAAGTGTTACGAACATGTATAGCATTGTAGAGACGATGGCAGGCGCGTCTAACATTATAAAGCCTTAAAGGAGAGAAAAAGAAGCAATTGAGGAGGAAGTTTATTCTATGAAATCAGATGTCAAATTAACCCAGCTTAGTAAAACAGCAGGATGAGCCGCTAAAATTGGTCCGGAGACCCTTGCTCAGGTTCTGAGCAAGCTGCCTCAGTTTCATGATGACAATCTTATTGTCGGTATTGAAACTTCCGATGATGCAGCCATCTATAAGGTTACAGATGAAATCGCTATGATCCAGACAGTCGACTTCTTCACTCCAATTGTCGATGATCCCTACATGTTTGGACAGATAGCGGCGGCAAACTCCCTGAGTGACGTTTGGGCAATGGGAGGCGAACCGGCTGTGGCGCTGAATATTGTAGGATTCCCCAATTGTCTTGATCCGGCAATTTTGGGCGATATCCTTGCAGGAGGCGCTGATAAAGTGAAAGAAGCGGGAGCAGTCCTGGTGGGAGGCCATTCCGTCCAGGACGATGAGCCAAAATACGGACTTTGTGTGTCCGGCTTTGTGCATCCCGATAAGATATTTAAAAATTATGGCTGCAGACCAGGAGACATTCTGGTGCTGACGAAACAGATTGGGAGCGGTGTCATAAATACTGCCATCAAAGCGGATATGGCTTCGCCATCCGCTATCAGAGAAGCGCAGACGGTTATGGCATCATTGAATAAAAAAGGAAAACAGGCTGTCGAAAAATTTGACGTGTCCGCATGTACGGACATTACCGGCTTCGGTCTTTTGGGACATTGTGTGGAGATGGCTTCGGCCAGTGAGGTAACCTTTGAGTTGAATGTAAAGGATATCGCCTACATGGAAGAGGCAATCGCTTATGCAAAAATGGGACTGATTCCGGCGGGAGCATACAAGAACCGGGGATATTCTATCGGGAAGGTAGATACAGGGGCGGTAGAAGAGCATTATCTTGACCTTCTTTACGATCCCCAGACCTCCGGCGGGCTTTTGATTAGTGTAAGTCCGGACGATCTCCCGGAGATGCTTAGAAGTTTCGACAGGGCAGGAATGGACACAAGAGTGTCCGTTATTGGAAGAGTCGCAGAAAAGAGTGACAAATTAATCCGGTTATTCTAAGAAAATTATGCAGGTTTTGAGAGGATACGAGAAGGAAATATAAGGATGGATAAGAATAATTTATACCGGAGTATTCCGAAAGTAGATGTGCTCCTGGAAGATGCCGATGTGCAGGCAATGATAGAACGCTACAGCAGGGATACGGTAATGGAAGCGATTCATATAGAGATGGATAAGCTTCGCGCATTTATCGGAAAAAGCGGGGACGAAGAGGAAGCGATGGCGCAGATTGCTATGCTGAAAAGCCATATTGAGATGACGGTTGCCGCTATGCACACCCCCAATATGCGGATGGTAGTAAACGGAACCGGTACGGTGCTGCACACGAATCTTGGCCGTGCCCCCATTGCTCGGGAGCACATGGAACGAATTGCGGCGCTGGCAACCGGGTATTCAAATCTGGAGTATAATCTGGAAGAAGGCAGGAGGGGAGAGAGATATTCTCATTTTGAAAAGCTTCTGTGTAAGCTTACCGGCGCTGAAGCTGCTATGGCCGTCAATAATAATGCGGCGGCGGTTATGCTTATCTTAAGTTCTCTGGCAAAAGGCGGAGAAGTGGTAGTATCCCGCGGAGAACTGGTAGAGATTGGCGGTAAATTCCGGATTCCGGATGTGATGGAGCAAAGCGGCGCTGCGTTAGTAGAGGTGGGCACGACGAATAAGACCCATTACAGCGATTATGAGGAAGCAATTACAGAAGAGACGAAGGCACTTTTGAAAGTGCATACAAGCAATTACCGGATTGTGGGATTTACGGATACGGTGGGGATTGATGAATTGGTTCCGCTGGCGAAGGAACATGGTCTTCCGGTTATCGAAGATCTGGGAAGCGGCGTGCTGATTGATTTGAGTAAATATGGGATTACCTATGAGCCTACGGTGCAGGATTCCATACGGAAAGGAGCAGACGTGGTCTGCTTTAGCGGCGACAAATTGCTGGGAGGCCCGCAGGCAGGCATTATCATTGGCAGGAAGAAATATATTGATAAGATGAAGAAAAATCAGCTTACCAGGGCGCTCAGAATAGACAAGTTTACAGCGGCATCCTTAGAGCTGGTTCTGCAGGAATATCTGTCAGAGGAAAAGGCGATTCGGAATATTCCGGTGCTTCGGATGATTACGAAGCCGCAGGAAGAGATCGCCAGGGAAGCCAGGCGGCTGCAGCGGATTTTAAGGAATGCCGGACTCCCGGCGAAGATTGGTACGGCGGCGTGCGAGTCCCAGATTGGCGGAGGTTCCCTGCCGCTGGAGAGGCTTCCCAGCACGGCAGTTACCATTAAGCCGGAGAAAATCAGTGTGCCGGAGCTTGAAGAGCGTATGCGGCATCTTCCGGTTCCAGTCATTCCAAGAACAGTGAATGATACGATTCTTTTGGATGTAAGGACGCTGCAGAGCAAAGAGTTTCATTTGATCGCAGATCAGTTAAAAGAGCTTGAAGTATTGGAAAAGACAAGCTTGATTGCGGCGCGTTAAGGAGCAGATATGAAGAACATAATTATAGGAACCGCGGGACATATTGACCACGGGAAAACGACGCTGATTAAGGCGCTTACCGGGAGGAATACAGATCGGTGGGAAGAAGAGCAGAAGAGGGGAATTACGATCGACCTTGGCTTTACGTGGTTTGATTTGCCCGGCGGAGACCGTGCGGGTATTATTGATGTGCCGGGACATGAGAAATTTATCAACAATATGGTTGCCGGAGTTGTAGGAATGGATTTGGTTATGCTGGTAATTGCGGCAGACGAAGGTGTGATGCCTCAGACCAGAGAACACATGGACATTCTTAAGCTTCTGGGAATTGAGAAGAGTATTATTGTGCTGAACAAATGTGATCTGGTGGATGAAGAGTGGCTGGAGCTTGTGGAGGAAGAGATCCGAGAAGAACTTGCCGGTACTTTTCTGGAGCAGGCTCCGGTGGTTAAAGTGTCTGCTGCTACCGGGCAGGGACTTCCGGCGCTTATAGAGACCATTGAACATATGACCAGGGATGAAGTTGTGCAGAAGGATGTCACGACGATTCCAAGGCTTCCCATCGACCGTGCATTTTCCCTGCCGGGTTTTGGGACAATCATTACCGGAACCCTGCTTACGGGAAGCATTTCCAGGGATGATACTCTTGAGATGTATCCCATCGGGAAGAACAGCAAAATCCGGAATATTCAGGTGCATGGAGAAGATCGGGAACGATGCTATGCCGGACAGCGTGTGGCAATTAATCTGTCTAATATTAAGAAAAGAGAGATTGGAAGAGGCTGTGTGCTGGCTCCGCCTGATAGTATGAAAAATACCGATCTTCTGGATGTAAAGCTGGATGTGCTGGAGTCTTCTATGCGGGTGCTTACCAATCATACAAGACTTCACTTTTTCACAGGTACCAGTGAGATTCTCTGCCGTGCCGTGCTTCTTGACAAAGAAGAAATCGGACCGGGGGAGAGCGGATATGTGCAGCTTCGGCTGGAGGAGGAAATTGCTCTTCGCAGAGGTGATAAGTTTGTGGTACGTTTCTACTCTCCGATGGAAACCATCGGCGGCGGCGTAGTGCTGGAACCAAATCCCTGTATCCATAAGCGTTTTCAGGAAAATGTAATCCGTGAGCTGGAGCAGAAGGAATCCGGTTCTTCGGCAGATGTGATTGAACTGCATGTCAAATCCCACGGCGACACCATGATTACGCAGACGGAGCTTGCGAAGCTTACAGCGCTTGCTATGGACGAGGTGGTAAGGGATGTGAAGGAACTGGAAGAGCAGAAGCTTGTGAAGACATTTGCCATGAAAAAGGACACCTATGTGTGGCACCGGGATTCTGAACGGCAGGCACGGGAGAGGCTTCTGCATGCTCTAGAGGAGTATGAGAAGAAATACCCTTACCGGTACGGTATGAAGAAGGCGGAAGTGCAGATGACATTTTTCAAGAAATGGAAGCCGAATGTATTTGACCGGTATGTAACCGTCCTGGAGGAAGAAGGAGTTCTCCGCAGGGTGGAAGAATTTCTCTGTACGCCGGACTTCCAGGTGCGCAAGGATAACGTCTACGATAAGGTTTCTTCGGTAATCCTGAAGACGGTGAGAGAGGCGGGATTCGATTTTGTACGTTACTCAGATATGGAATTTGGAAGTGTTCCCCGGGAAGTGGCGGATGACATTCTGAATATTCTTCTGGAAGAGAAACAGATTGTCAGAGTGACCGATGATATGTGTACCCTGACGGAGTATATGGAACAGGCGAAAGAAAAAATCAGCGAGAAACTTAACGTCAACCCGGTGATAACTATCGCGGAGGTAAGAGATATGTTTGGAACCAGCCGCAAAAGCGCCAAACCGATTCTGGAATATATGGACAGCATAAAAGTGACGAAGAAGACCGGAGCAGAAAGTGAAAGGGTAAAATATTAATGAATTTAAAACAGTTAGAGGCATTTGTGGAAGTTGCCGAAGGAGGGAGTTTTTCCAAGGCCGCAAAGACTTTGTTTTTGACGCAGCCTACAATCAGCGCGCATATTTCCGCGTTAGAAAAGGAGCTGGAGGTACGGCTCTTTGTGCGGAATACGAAGGAAGTGAATATGTCGGATGACGGACAGAAGCTTTACCGGTATGCCAGACAGATTGTGGATCTGGAGAAGAGAATCGAGGAAGAATTCGGCGCGGCAAAAGAAGAAGGCAGGAAATGCATTACGATTGCTGCGTCGACGATTCCTTCCCAGTATTTGCTTCCGAAGATCCTGATAAGGTTTCGTGAAAGATATCCTGATGAACAGCTTAGGGTTATGGAGATGGATAGTTCCCAGGTGGTAGATCAGGTTGTTTCTCATGTGGTGGATATTGGGTTTACGGGGACGGTGCTGGAGAAAAAGCATTGTAAATATATTCCGTTTTATAAGGATGATCTTGTAATTATTATGCCGAATACGGAAAAATACCGAATCTTCAAATCCAATCCGAAAGATATTTCCTGGGTGCGGCAGGAGGCGGTTATTCTCCGGGAGGAAGGTTCCGGCACAAGGAAAGAGGCGGAGAAGCAGTTGAAATCCCTGGGAATCCGCATGGCGGATTTGAATATTGTTGCCAGTATTGAGAATCAGGAGACCATTAAGAAATCCGTAGCAAATGGAATGGGAATTTCTATTCTGTCAAGACTTGCCACAGAGGATGAGGTAAAAGAAGAGCGGATTCTTGCGATTCCGATTCCCTATGCGGATGATGGCAGAGACATTAATGTGGTATATAATAAAAATTATCAGCTGCCTGCTTCAGCGGAGCGGTTTTTGAAGATAGTAAAAGAAGTATATTTGAATGAAAGATAACGGACAAGCGCTGCTTATAGAAAGATGCTATAGACAGCGCTTACCTATTGCGTTTTTTTATTAGACTGAAAGAGATAAAAATCATATACTTAACGTATAGCGATGATATTTTGGGAAAATCAGAGAGGGAATAACAATGATATATATGGATAATGCAGCGACGACGATGCATAAGCCTCAGGAAGTGATTGACGCAGTAGCTGCAGCTATGGCTTCTATGGGAAATGCCGGCAGGGGAGCCCATGGAGCGGCGCTCAGCGCTTCTAGGATAATTTACGATACGAGAGACATGCTGTGCCGGTTTTTTGGGGGGACGAGTCCGAAGCAGATTGTATTTACGGCAAATTCTACAGAAAGCCTGAATATTGCGATCAAAGGGGTGTTGAATCCGGGAGATCATGTAATTACTACGATGCTGGAGCACAATTCTGTTCTGCGTCCGCTTTATGAGATGCAGGAGAAGGGGGTGGCGCTTACTATTGTAAAGAGCAATCCCCGGGGGACTCTCCGGTATGAGGATATCGAAGAGGCAATCCGCCCGGAAACGAAGGCAATTGTCTGTACCAATGGCTCCAATCTGACGGGGAATCTGGTGGATATCCGCCGGGTTGGGGAGATTGCAAAGAGACATGGCGTGCTGTTTATTGTGGATGCATCCCAGACAGCGGGTGTATTTCCGATTGATGTACAGGAGATGCAGATTGACATTCTCTGTTTTACAGGTCACAAAGGGCTGCTGGGTCCCCAGGGGACAGGGGGCATGTATGTGCGGGAAGGGCTTTTTGTCCGGCCGTTAAAGAGCGGTGGCAGCGGAGTACAGACTTACAGCAGGACGCATCCGTCCGAGATGCCGACGGCACTGGAGGCGGGAACCCTGAACGGACATGGCATTGCGGGGCTGCATGCGGCGCTTCATTACCTGGAACGGACAGGGATTGACACGATCCGCCGCCGGGAACAGGAATTGATGTGGAGGTTTTATGAAGGGGTGAAGGACATTCCGAATGTAAAGGTGTACGGAGATTTTTGTACAAAAGACAGGTGTGCAATTGTGACGTTGAACATCGGTGATTATGATTCTTCAGAAGTGAGTGATGAGCTTCTTATGGAATATGATATTTCTACCAGACCGGGAGCGCACTGCGCGCCGCTTATGCATGAGGCTCTGGGGACGGTGGAGCAGGGAGCTGTGAGATTCAGTTTTTCGCATTACAATACGGATGAAGAAGTGGATACTGCCATTCGGGCAATCCGCGAATTGGCCGTAGAAGAGGCCTGACAATTTCCTGATAAAGGAAGGAGAGAAAAGGAGGAAACACACATGAATTTATCAGATTCAAAGAAAAAATTGGCGATAGCCGGTGTGGTATGCGGACTTATAGCGGCGTGTCTTGCATATTTCGGGAATCCGGCTAACATGGCATTCTGTATTGCCTGCTTTGTGCGCGATACTGCAGGCGCGCTTGGCATGCATCAGGCAGAGGTGGTACAGTATGCAAGACCGGAAATTATCGGTCTGGTATTAGGTTCTTTTATTATTGCAGTAGCAACGAAGGAGTACCGTTCAACGGCGGGATCTTCTCCGATGATCCGGTTTATCCTGGGTATCGTGATTATGATTGGTTCCCTGATTTTCCTGGGCTGCCCGCTGCGTATGGTAATTCGTATGTCAGCAGGAGATTTAAATGCCTGGGTAGCGTTGATTGGATTCATTCTTGGCGTTGCGACAGGAGCCTTTGCACTTAAGAAGGGCTTCAGCCTTGGGCGTGCACATGAGACACAGAAGACAAATGGCGTGGTGATGCCGTCAATTATGGTTGCAATTTTGCTGCTTGCCCTGTTCACTTCACTGCTTAAGGCAAGTGAGACAGGCCCGGGAAGTATGCATGCACCGATTATTTTATCTTTGATCGGCGGATTACTCTTTGGTGCACTTGCACAGAAATCCAGAATGTGTTTCGCAGGAAGTATCCGTGACGTGATACTTATGAAGAACTTTGATTTATTGACCGTAATTATTGGTCTGTTCGCAGTTATGCTGGTGTACAATATTGCAATGGGCAAGTTCGTCCTTGGCTTTGATACACCGGGAATCATTGCACACTCCGATCATCTGTGGAACATCCTCGGCATGTATGCAGTCGGATTTGCCGCAGTATTGGCAGGCGGATGCCCGCTGCGCCAGTTGATTCTTGCAGGACAGGGTTCTTCTGATTCAGCGGTAACTGTTCTTGGCCTGTTCTTTGGAGCTGCTCTGTGCCACAACTTTGGATTAGCGTCCAGCGGAACAGCATTGAATGCAGAAACAGGCGAGGTAGTTGCAGGCGCTGTGACACCGGCAGGTAAAGTGGCATGTATTCTCTGTATTATTGTGTGCTTTGTTATCGCATTTACCAATAAGAGAGAAAAGGTAAAATAAACAGGTGCGTATCGTGCTTGCTTCGTGAGAGATAGTATGGTATTCTAAGAAAGAAGGTAAAATATATGAAAGAAGTAGATGCAAGAGGTCTTTCTTGCCCGGAGCCGCTTATGCTGACGGCTGAGGCGCTTAAGGATGCGAAGGGACCGGTGAAGATTCTGGTCAGCGAGCCGCATCAGAAAATGAATGTGGAGAAATATGCCAAAGATCATGGCAAAAAGGCGACCTCTACGGAGAAGGACGGATGTTTCGAAGTAGTGATTGAGTAACATGAGAAAGAAAGAATTAAAGTTAGTAGTAACCTTTCATACCACCGCTGATGCGATGGCTATGGAAAAGGCATGCAAAGAGCATCATGCGCCGGGGAGACTGATTCCCGTGCCGAGAACCATTTCCGCCGGATGCGGGTTGTCCTGGTGTGCGGAACTTGGCGACAGGGATGTCATCAAGGCAGTTATGCAGGAAGTTGGAATTGAAGAAGAAGAGATGCACGAATGTATGGTGTAGGGTTTGCAGGAAGAACCGGGAGTTTTTGGCTCCCGGTTCTTCCTTTTCTATATAACAGGAAATTAGATGAAAAGTTTAATTCATAGAAAAAACAAATATAAAAACAAATTTATAAAAATAAACAATAAATGCTTCCATAGAAGCAAGATAGAGCATGGTATATAATGGGGTTAAAGAGGAAAAAGATGCCAAAATGGCACGAGAAAAAGGAGGTATAGTATGAAAAAAAGAAAAGAGAGGAAAATCCTGTCTCTGTTTCTGGCGATTGTGCTCAGCCTGTCCATGACCGTAACGTCATTTGCCGCAGGAAGCACAGATGGAACAGAAAGCACGGATACAGAAGTCCTGGAACTGCTGGGGGATCAGGCTTCTGAGACAGAGTGGACGGCTGAAGATTTCGTCTATACAGAGATGTCGCAGACCATGAACGGATGTGATTATCAGAGGACGATTGTTATCAGCGGACAGGCAGTGGCCGGATTCTCAGAGTCCGGTGTGGAGAAAATTCAGACGAACAAGAACCTTGTAATTCCGTCGAAAACACCGGATGGTGAGACCATTATCGGAGTTGCGGACGGAGCATTTAAAGAACAGGGAATCGAATCGCTGACACTGCCGGAAGGAATGATGGTGGATTATGATGACACACTTACTCACACAGTAACACGGCGAGGGAATTTTCTGATTGGGGCAAGTGCATTTTATAAGAATAAGCTAACGTCCCTGGTATTACCGGAAGGGGTTATTATGATTGGCTCTTCTGCATTTGCAAGAAATGAGCTGGAGTCTGTGTCGATTCCGCATACATTCTGGTGGTTAGAGAACTCCGCATTTGCTTATAATAATTTAACTACAGTGGGATTCCCGCGGACCTGTGATTTCCAGGCGCAGATTCACGCTTTTGCATTTGCGCACAATAATATTAAGTCCGTAAGGCTTCCGGACTATATGGAAGTGGTAGAGAAGAAGGTGTTTTACTGGAACCCGGGAATGGAAGACTGCCCGGCAGATGCACCGGAAGAGCAGAAAGAATGGGGCGGCGTTGTCTATATGTATACGAACAATGAAGCGCTCTTTGATATGGAGCGCATCCATCATATAGAAAGGACAGCGGAATCCCAGAAATCTTGGCATCAGAAATTGGTTCTGGGAGAAGACCCGGGTGCAGGCACATCCTGGAATGCGGATGATTTTACCTTTGAGGGGACGAAGGTTACAGGACTTTCTGAGTCAGGGATCGAAAAGAGGAAGGAGAACCGGGAACTGGTAATTCCTTCTGCAACACCATCGGGGGAGGAAGTGACAGAGCTTGGGGACACGACCAATACCTATGGCTTATTTGGTGCAGAGGGGGAAGTGTTCGACAGCGTGGAGCTTCCGGATACTCTGGTAAGAATCGGCGACCGCGCCTTTATGGGGAATAACCTGACAAGCATTGCCTTCCCGAATGGTTTGAAGGAGATCGGACTTGCGGCTTTTCAGACGAATCAACTGGCGGCGATTATCTTGCCGGATACACTGACTACGTTGGGAGGAGGAGCATTTGCTACCAATCCGACTCTTTCCAATATCCATATTTCCAGAAGCATGACGGAAATTCCGGCGGGGGCTTTTGGGTGCAGTGATGGGAAGAACTGGATGGAGAATCTGACGGAAATTACCATACCTGAGGGAATTACCAAAATAGGCAACAATGCCTTTGCGGGTAATAATTTTACATCCATAACGATACCTTCCACCGTGAAGGAAATTGGAAGCTATGCATTCTCAACAAAGAATTATTTGATGAAAGATACGGCGACGACGCTGACGCTGCCGGAAGGACTTGAAAAGATTGGAAACAGAGCTTTCCGTAATAAAGCGATTGAGGAAGTAGTTCTTCCGTCAACTGTGACAAAATTATATGCACAGACTTTTGAAAAGGAATTTTCGGACGATGCGGAGACGGTGGTGACGAAGGTCATTCTCCGGTCGAAAGAGCAATATGAGGATGCGAAGAACTTCCCGGCGTCAACTTACCATAAGCTGGTACTTCGCGTGGAAGGAGAGTGGAATCCGGAAGACTTCACTTATGGAGAGATCAGCGCAGAGCTTTATCCCGCGACGGATTCTTCGGCGAAAGTGCTGATTTCGGGTATTGGAGTGACGGGATTTTCCGAAAGCGGGACACAGAAGCTGGAGAATAACAAAGATCTGGTAATCCCGGCGAAGGATACCGATGGCAATCCGGTTATCGGCGTTGGCGCCAGTGCATTTAAGAACCAGGGAATTGAAAGCCTGACATTGCCGGAAGGCGTGATGGCAGATTATGAAGGAGCGTATATAGCCGAGGGGCTTACCCAGAGAGGAAACTTCATTATCCAGCGGCAGGCATTTTATGGAAATAAACTGACCAGCCTGACGCTGCCGGAAGGTGTGATACTGGTAGATATGCAGGCATTTGCCTCAAACCAGCTTCAGGAAGTGACGCTGCCACACACTATCTGGTGGATTTCTACGGGAGGCTTTTATAAAAACCAGATTACAGAATTGGTATTCCCGCAGACCTGTGATTTTAAATTGAATATGGATCCGCAGGCATTTGGAAGCAATCTGATTAAGTCAGTCCGGCTTCCGGATAGGACGGAGAAGCTGCCCAATTCCGTATTCCTGCAGTGTACCGGTATGGAGCCGGTGACGGACGAAGGGGCGACCGCTGCCCAGAAGAAGGGCGGCATTGTCTATATGTATACGGACAATGAGGAGCTTTTCAATGAAAACCTGGTTACACATCTGGACAGAGAAGGAGACGGGACAAAGCCTACAGGTACCAAGTCTTATGTGCAGAAGCTGATCTTAGGTGCTATGCCGGAAGAGCTTCAGCCCTGGAATGCGGTTCATTTTACCTTCGACGGAACGACGATTACCGGATTTTCTGATAGCGGAAAGTTAAAGCTGCAGGAGAATAAGCATGTGGTTCTGCCGGAGACTACGCCGGAAGGCGAGGCAGTGACTGCAATCGGTGCTTCAGCATTTGCCGGAACCGGTGCGGCGGTTACAGATATGGAGACGGTTTCCATTCCGAAAACAGTAGAAACCATCGGCAATATGGCGTTTAATTGGACGAATCTTATAGAAGTGGAACTTCCTGACAGCGTTACAACATTAGGAGTGTCTGCTTTTGGAAATAGCGCACAGCTTGCGAAGGTGAAACTGTCAGGAAACCTGAAGACAATTCCGCAGGCATGTTTTACCAGCAGCAGCGTAAAAGAGGTGGTTATCCCTGAGGGTGTGGAAACCATCGGGCGCGGAGCATTCCAGGGAGCACAGATAACCTCACTGAGTCTGCCGTCTACCCTTGTGACAATTGACAGGGATGCCTTCGGTAACCATCAGTTGACGGAACTGGTAATTCCGGACAGTGTAGAAACCATTGGACGAAGTGCATTTGCGATTGTGCAGGAAGGTTTGGAATCTACCCTTGCGAAAGTTACATTTGGTGCAAATTTAAAAACGATTGACAATACCGCTTTCCGCAATTGTGCCATTTCCGAGGCAGAGATTCCGGCAGGTCTTACCACACTCCATAAGGATGCATTTAAAGAGTGTACGAATGGCAAAGTGAAGTTATATACATCCAATAAAGAACATTTGAATTCTACAACAGGGATTGTGTCAGAAGGAACGAACCATACGGTAATTTACAACCAGATTGTGGGAACCGGCTGGAGCATGACCGACTTTACCTATGATGGGACAACGGTGACTGGCTGGAGCGAAAAAGGCAATCAGACAAGACTTGCCAACCATAATCTTGTGATTCCGACCATCAATCCGGCGGGAGAGGAGATTACGGCAATCGGCGATGCGGCATTTAAGATTCCTGACGGCGAGTGGATACAGGGGAAAGACAGCGTGGAGTCGCCAAATGGAATGGAGACGGTTGTATTTCCGGATACACTGGAGACAATCGGGGCAGAGGCGTTCCGTTATAATAGCCTGCAGACGGTGGAATTCCCGGAATCTGTGACGACAATCGGAGGAAGTGCGTTTAATTCCAATCAATTGACAAAGCTGGTGCTTCCGGACACCATTACTACGGTCGGAGCCGGGGCATTTGCAACAAATGCTATTACCGAATTAACCTTGTCTAAGGGAATGACGAAGCTGGAGCAGGGGATTTTCTCCATGAATATCAATCTGACTTCCGTAGAAATACCGGATACTATTACAGAAATCGGGGACATGGCATTTGCAGGAGCAAGACTTGAAACATTAACGATTCCGGAATCGGTGACAAAAATCGGAAGAAAAGCGTTCCATCTGCATCATCTGACGGAGCTTACCATTCCGGGAAATGTAAAGGAAATCGGAGATTCTGCTTTTGAGGGGACGTTCAAGGCAATTACCCTGCGCAAGCTTGTGCTGGAGGAAGGCGTTGAGACCATCGGAGCTTACGCATTCAAGGAAGGGTATCTGGAAAGTGTGCAGCTTCCGGCTTCACTGAAGACCCTTGGTACAGATCCATTTATCAATAATGCAGGAACAGATAATGATTATGTGGTGGTTCTTCACACCAGTAATCCGGAGCACCTGAAGCTGGCGGCATCAGATTATCATAAGATTGTGATTGATTCTGACAAGAGCGGCCTGAAGGCAGCCATTGAGGGAGCGAAAGCATACGAAGCTTCCAAATACACAGAAGAAAGTTACGGAAAACTGCAGGCGGCAATCGAGAAGGCAGAAATAGTTCTGAACAATGAGACGGCGCTTCAAAGCGAAGTGGATACAGAGAAAGAGGCGCTGGAAAAAGCAGTAAAAGAGCTGGAGTTAAGACCGGAGCTTGCATCGATCCGGATTACGCCTCCGGCTAAGGTTGTCTACCAGGTTGGAGATGAGATAGACCTTATCGGACTGCAGGTAATTGCTGTCTATAGTGATGGGACAGAGGTTCCTGTGACAGACTATGAAGTAAGCGGTTACGATGGTGCGAAGGAAGGGAAGCAGACGGTAACCGTGTCTTATGGAGGTAAGACGGCAGCTTTTGAGGTGACGGTTAATAAGAAAGCAGACCCTGACCCGGTAGATCCTGACCCGGTAGACCCTGACCCGGTAGACCCGGATCCTGTAGATCCGACGCCGACAGAGCCTGTCCACAAATTTATCGATGTCAATGAGGGCGACTGGTATTATGATACGGTAAACTCTGTATATGAGAGAGGACTGATGACCGGGCTTACAGATACCGTATTTGGCCCTGCTGATAACCTGGTACGCGCGCAGTTCGCGACGATTGTATACAGATTGGAAGGATGCCCGGAAGTGGATTATAAGGATGCGTTCCCGGATGTGCCGGAAAATGCATGGTTTATGAAAGCGGTTATCTGGGCAAATGAAGCTGGTGTAGTAACCGGTTACACCGATTCAGGACTGTTTGGTCCTGCAGATAATATTACCCGTGAGCAGATGGCGGTGATGATGTACCGCTATGTGAATAAGAAGGGGTATGATTTGGGAGAAAAGGCTGATTTCTCCTCTTATCCTGACGCGGGGAGTGTAAGTGAATTTGCATACGAAGCGATGCGCTGGTGCGTGGGAAATAGGATTATCACCGGAGATAATGGTATGCTGAATCCACAGGGATATGCAAATCGTGCGGAATGTGCAACGATTGTCAGTAGATTCCTGAAATTATATGACAAATAAGAAGTAGAAAACAGTAGTCTTGGACGTCTTTAAAATCTATATAGATGTAAAGACGTCCAATGCTTTTTGACAAATTTAGACGGCAAGAATTAATTGTTGAAATTTAAATATTGCTTTAAAAAACAGAATAAAATATGTCTCTATATAGATAAAAATGTTGAACTATAAAAATAATTATGTTATAATAACAGAAAATAATTGTTTTGCTTTTTGCTGTTTATCACCCCTGTGAATAGCGCTTTTTCCTTTTGTTATTTATTAACCGCTAAAATATAAGGAGTGATTGTATGAAAAAAATATTTATGCCTACTTTAACATTTTTGTTTTTCTTTGCTTTTTCGATAACCTCTTACGCCAATGATATTAACGAGAACCAATATCCTACTGATGAACAGGCTAGTTCATATGCACTACATTTTATGCAAACTTCTCAAGAAGACTCTTCCATAGAAATAGATGATTTTGTTCGTTTATATGGTACAGATGGGATGATTACTGGATATTATATTACTTTTCAAAAAGATGGGCAGCCTGCAGGATATACTCTTTTGAGTTTGGTTTCCGGAGAAGATCCTTTAGTGGAGTTTTCATTTGAAAGTAATGGAGTTCTTGGAGAACAGTTAGAACAAGAGATGCAAGCAAATTCAATGGATGAAACAATTGAAAGTTCTGAACAGCGTATAATTTATAATGGTGCGGGGTTGCTTTATAAACCGCTTTCAAATGGAGAATACTATTCGGTATATGAAGGAAAGAATGTTTCTATTTCAGATACAGAAGCATCAGCAGTTAATGCAACTATTGGAGGCGGTATTATTGATTGGTCTGATGCCAATCTTAATACGAATTCGATTTATAAAATCCCTCTTTTTGGATATGGGACTGACTATTGGATTATGACAGATTTCTCTAGTGGCGGTGTATGTTATCCCACTGCTGCTACGAATATTCTATGGTACTGGGGGAATAATTGCGGTCGAACATCCGTAATGAACAATTCAAGAATCTCTGGTGCAACTACTCTTTGGGCAAAAGCACAGGCCATTTTTGGATTGGTGCATCAAGGAATGCTTACTGTTGATTCTTCGGGGACTTTTGATTTTATGATTACTAACGGATATGCTAACTTTTTTGGAGTGTCCGCAAGCTCAACTGGAGTTTGGAATTATAAAAAAATCTCTAAAAATTCGGCATATTCTGAATACAAGGCAGCATTAAACGGACAATGCCCTATTCATTTGGTTTTGCATACGAAAGCAGGGACAATTTTAAGAGGAGAGGGGCATGGTGTTTATTGCTTCGGATATGCTTCTAGTAATACAGGAGTTAATTATTTGTTTGTTATGGATGGTTGGAACAGAGGAGGGCGTTTTGTGAAATTTAATTATTATCCGCAGGTATTTGGATATAAAATATATGTGAGGTAATGTGTTTGATATGAAATCTTTTTATATTTATGAAAAGGGGAGGTGCAGTTATGAAGAAAGGATTCAAAATAGTAGGAATCATTGTTCTGGTTTTCATTATCGGGGTTCTGGTCTGGTGCCTTGTTCCTACCCGCTTTTGCAATATTGATGCGCAGCAGGTAGAGAAAATCGAGGTCTTTGACGGCAGCAGAGGTGTGGAACTGGAGATTTCGGATTCTGAGGAAATCGCTTATCTGGTTGATAATTGGAATCAGGCGTCAGCAAGTAAACGGATCATACCGCTGCCAGCCGGAGGTTTCAAGTTTCACGTAACTGTGTACCTCGAATCCGGAAAGACGGAAGAATTCACGATTAATACGGAAGACGATGCCAAGAGAGAAATCATTTATTACAAGCGGGCAAAAGGAAATCTGTGTTATGAATATCTGGATGAATTGGCAGAGAAAGCTGGATAATATCAGGCAGAAATAAAAGGGCTGCTGCAAAAGTAGATGGATTATCTATTTTTGCAGTGGCTCTGTTTTTATATAACAGGAAATTACTGTGTTATAGTCCGCTCGCGCGCAGCGATTGCGCACAAGGCACAATCTTTTTTATGTGTGAAAAACAAAAAAAGCAGGAATTGTGATTGACTAGTTTAAAAATTTCCACTTTTTTAAATTTTTTAGAATTTTGAAATCGGCGAGAATTCTGTATGATATATATGAGAATGCGTGTGCAGTAGTAATAAAAATGCACAGTGTATTTGACAAGTAAGAAAGGGGGAAGATATTACATACTTGTCAATTACCGCAGAAAAAGAAAAAAGGAGGATATAGAATGACAAAGAAATTTTTGCGAAAAGGCTTATCCATTTTGCTTGCAGCAGCATTTGTGATAACATCTATTCCGGCAACAGCATTGGTTTCTAAGGCTGCGGATACCGATGCAGACCTGATGTTGTATTACGATTTCGTTCTGCAGAACAGCTATGCGACAGAGATTCCTGATGCTTCTCAGAACCAGAACGTAGGTAAACTGGAAAGAGTAGGAGGCGCAGTAGAAGGAAGTTATAAGATCAGTGATGTAAATCTCTACGGAAAGACAGTAAAAGCGTTAGAGCTTCCTGGAGGAGAGAATGGTTCCTACCTGAGACTTCCGGAGAATATCTTAAAAGATAAGACAGCGGCAACGATCAGTATGTGGGTAAATCTTTCTACCGATACTGGTTATCAGAGAATCTGGGATATTGGTACAGATACAAATAAATATATGTATCTGTTATCTGATGGCGGGAATGATGGATTTAAGGGTTATTCCGCAGCGATTACCAATTCCGGATGGCAGAATGAGAAGGGTGTATCTAAGGGTACAAACTTTGACAAGAACCGCTGGGTTCTGACTACCGTGGTTTTGGACGGCAGAAATATGTCCCTGTATGAGAACGGTGCACAGGTTGGTGAAACCGTTGATACAGGCATTAATATCAGCGAATTGGCAGAGACAGACAACAACTTTATTGGCTATGGACAGTTTGGCGATGCTCCGACAAAGGGACAGTTTGCAGAAGTTAAGATGTTTGACCGTGCACTGACAGCAGAGGAAATCGCTTCTATGTATGATGTAACCGATGAGGGTATCGTATCTGCAGACAAAGATGCATTGACTCTGGGTGATACCAGTGCGGTAACAGAAGATTTTACATTGCCGACAACCGGTGTAAATGGCTCTACAATTACATGGACAAGTAACAACTCTGCAATTGAAATTGAGAATGGTACGGCAAGCGTGACGAGACCGAATGCAGAGACCGGAAATGTTACTGTAACATTGACCGCAACGATTGCATACAATGGTGTAACAGATACGAAAGAATTTGATGTAACAGTTGCAGCTCGATATACCGATCAGCAGATCGTTGAACATGATGCAGAAGCAGCAAAAGCTGCGGTTGGAGATCTTTCCGCGCTTATGGAAAGCTTTAATGTTCCGACAGCAGGTGAGTGGGGTTCTGCCATTACATGGACAAGTGAAAACTCTGCAATTGTAATTCAAGATGGCGTAGCAACAGTAACCAGACCGGAACTTGGTCAGGAAAATGCAACAGGTAAGATTAAAGCTACGGTTTCCTACGGAACAGAGAGCAAAACTGTAGAACTTGATGCAACTGTATTGGCATTCCGTGAGGCAGTTACCATTAAAGGATATGATGCAATTGAAGTTACCACCCGTGTAGGAGTTGCTCCGACAATGCCGAACTGGGTAACTGTAACATATTCTGATGATACAAAGAATAAGCTGAAAGCGTCATGGCCAAGCTATATCGATGATTCTGAATTTGCATCAGCAAGAAGTTTCAAAGTAGAAGGTGCTATTGTAGGAGAAACGTATCCAATCAAAGCAACGGTAACAGTTGTTGATGAGGCGGAAGCTGTGAAGGTAGCTGTTTCTGAAGGCTTTGATTTGAATGATATTTCTCTGGACGCAATTGGTGAAGATGGATCTATCCTGACTCAGAACAGAGAAAGGGACATTGTTTATCTGAAACTCCTGGACAATGACCGTATGCTGTATAACTTCCGTAAGACCTTTGGACAGGATACGAAGGGTGCACAGCCTCTGGGGGGATGGGATGAGCCGACAGGACTTCTCCGCGGACATTCGATCGGACATTATATGTCAGCATTGTCACTTGCTTACGCTTCCACCGGTGATGCAGAATTGAAAGTAAAACTGAATGAAATGGTACATGAACTGCGTACACTGCAGAAGATGTCCAAGGGCGAAGCAAAAGATTTCGTAACCAAGGGTGTATTGACAGCTAACTGGAGTAAAGACCCGAATGAGTGGGGCGAGGGCTTTGTCAGCGCATATTCTCCTGACCAGTTTGCACTTCTGGAGCAGTATGTTCCTTATGGAAGTCCTGACAGTGGTATCTGGGCGCCATACTATACGCTGCATAAATTAATTGCAGGATTTTTGGATGCTTATACCTATGCCGGAAGTGAAGAGGGTCTGGAAGCGGCAACAGCACTTGGTAAATGGGCAATCAACCGTCTGAGCGTATTGCCGCAGGAACAGTTGACCAAAATGTGGGATATGTATATTGCCGGTGAGTTTGGTGGATTTAATGAATCTCTGGCAAAACTGTATCTTTACACAGATGACGAAGAATTTATTAAAGGTGCAAAACTGTTTGATAATACGACCTTCTTTGATAACCTGGCAAATAACTATGATGATATTGCAGGACGTCATGCAAACCAGCATATCCCGCAGATTATCGGTGCGCTGGAACTGTATAAAGCAACTGCAAAAGCCGGAAAACCGGAAAGCTATTATTATGATGTAGCCTCCAACTTCTGGCAGATGGCAGTTTCCCGTTATGCTTATTCCATCGGCGGTGTAGGTACTGGTGAGAAATTTACAGAACCATATAAGCAGGCAAATAATATCGTTGGCGACAGCAACTGTGAGACCTGTGCGGCTTACAATATGTTGAAGCTGACGAAGGAGCTGAATAACTTTGATCCGGATAATGCAGAGTATATGGATTATTATGAGAGGACACTGTATAATCAGATTCTGGCTTCCCAGACCCCGAATGTAACAAACAACAGACATAACGGAACCACATATATGCTTCCAATTGGACCTGGACAGAGAAGAAGCTATGGCGGAGACTATGATTCCTTCTCCTGTTGCCATGGTACCGGTATGGAAAACCATGTAAAATATCAGGAAGCAGCTTATGTAAAGACAAATGACACTCTGTATGTAGGATTGTATCTGCCATCTACGGTAACATGGGCAGAAAAAGATCTTACCGTAAAGCAGGAGACTGTATTCCCATCCGATACTTCTAAGTTCACTGTATCCGGAAAAGGAACAGGAAGCTTTACCATGAAATTGCGTGTGCCGTACTGGGCAACTGAAGGCATGAACGTAAAAGTAAATGGAAAAGACGTAGAAGTAAATGCAGCAGTAAGCAGCTATGTAGCATTGGAAGGAATTAAATCCGGTGATGTGATCGACGTAACAATTCCTTGGTCACTGCATCTGGATAATACTCCGGACAAGCTTGGTGCTTCAACTGTATCGAGCGTTATGTATGGACCGTTAGTAATGGCCGCAGAGGATACAAACAGAGATTGGTCAACATTGATTTTATCCAACACCATTTCTGATTCCATTAAGATTTCTAAGGATGAGAAGAATGGATTCCCGGTTCTGACAGCGAAGGGTTATACCTTCAGACCAATGTTTGCACCGGAATTTGCATCATCTGCTTATACAACATACTTTAAGACACTTCTCATCGCCGATGATGGAAAAGAATGGTTTGATGTAACTGTTAATAACCGTACACCACTTACAGGTACAATTGCCACAACTGCACAGGCAGACATGGTAAAGGATGGCGATGATCTTGTCATTACCATGACGCCGAATGAAGGCTATATTGTGAAGAAATTGGTTGTAAATGGTGAAGAAGTACAGGATCAGGTTGTAGATAATACATATACAGTCAAAGCTGTTACCGGACCTGTAGAGATTACAGTATCCTTCCGTCCGCCGGTGGTAGACGAGAACGATCTGGAATATGCAGCATCTCTGACCTGCAATACATGGTATGATTACTATGGTTCACCGTATGATATCATGAAAGACTGGGAGCCGAAGAGCTCTACGGATAATTATAATGGCGGTAGAGCATACAGAAACTGGTATAGCAAAGGACAGTGGAGCTGGCTGCAGTATGACTGGGATGATCCGATGACGATCAGCCGATTTGAAGTATTCTGGGGAACTAACGATAGAAATAAACCGAGCTGGTGTGATGTTCCTGGAGAGATTCGAGTTGAATACCTGGATGATGCAGGCAAGTGGCAAGTAGCTGAACTTACAACATCATATGAAGATATGGTAAAACTGAATCAGTACAATACCATTAAGTTTGCTGAAAAGATTAACACAACAGCAGTAAGATTATACATTCGTACAAAGAATGACAGCGAGAACTCAGAAGCAGGATGCGTTGGTATTCTTCGTTGGAAAGCAGTCGGTGATGTACCGGAACCTGTAGTTGACACAACAACTGAAATTGCATACTTTGACTTTGAGGATAAGAATGAAGACGGCACTTTCAACGGCGGCGACTATGCAATAGGTACTGTAACCGGAACTCTGGAACCGCAGGAATTTGAAGGACACAAGGGACATGGCCTGAGCTTTGACGGAACTTCATCCATCAAAGTTACGGATAAGGATGGCGGAAGCCTTCTGACCGGTTATGATGAGATTGCATTCTCCTTCGATATGAAGCCAAACACAGGATGGTCCGGATGGCCGTATTTTGCAAACATTGATGACAAAGCACCGTTAGACGGCGGACGTAAAGAACACTACCTGGGTGGGCTTGTAAATGATGCCGGACTTGTGGTAGAGCGATATCTGGACGGCCGTGGTGTGGCAGGATCCAGCCAGACAGTTGCAGTAGGCAGAGATGATTGGACACATGTAGATGTGATTTTTGGTCAGGACGGAACCAGGATTTATCTGAATTACGAACTGGCAGGCGAGACCGAATGTGCATCCAGTCTGACGGAGATCCTTGGCAATGACAGTACACTGTATATTGGCCGGGCTCTCTGGGCAAGTGAGCATTACAATGGACTTCTTGATAATTTCGGAATCTATGCAAAGGGTACTGCAAAGAGCCTTAAGATTTCCGGAAAGACCGAACTTGAGAAGATGGAATCAGCAAAACTTACAGTAGAGGCATCTCCATTGCATGTAACCAATATGGATGCTCTTACATGGAGCTCCAGCGATGAGACGATTGCTACCGTAGAGGATGGCGTGGTAACAGCTGTTGGTACAGGAAAAGTAACAATTACAGCAGCAATCGGTGAAATCAGCGATTCTGTTGAAATCACAGTAAATGACCTTGCGGAAGACAGTGATATCGCTCCTTATGCAACACCGGAAGCATCTTATACATCTTCCTGGGAGAAATTAGACGGAATCAATGACCCTGCTTTTGAGCCGGAAAGCTCTGCTTTTGGAACCGGAAAAGGCTGGGGCAACTGGTCCCAGGAGTCAGGAACTGTTCTCTGGGTAAGCTATACATGGAATGAGACGGTTAAGGTAGCGGGCAACGAAGTTTACTGGTACGATGATGGTGGCGATACAGGTGTTCCGTCAAAAGTGACAATGGAATATCTGGATGAGAATGGTAACTGGCAGCCGATGACCATTATCTCTGACAACTACCTGAATACAGATCAGTACAATATCATTAATGTAGAACCGGTAACCACTACCAGCATCCGTATGAATGTAACCGTTGCAGAAGGAAAGCGGGCAAATGGTATTGGACGCTGGAAAGTATACGGCAAGGCGGTTGAAGAAGTAACACCTGTTCCGACAGATAAGACAGCGCTTGCAGTAGCGATTGCTAAGGCAGAAGCAATCCCGGCAGAGGATGAGTCAAAATATACGAAAGACAGCTGGGAAGCAATGGAAAAAGCGCTTGCAGACGCAAAGACGTTAAATGCAGATGCAAATGCAGACCAGACAAGTGTTGACAACGCAGCTAAGGCGCTTGAGGATGCGATTGCAGGTCTGAAAGAGGTAGAGCCGACACCAGTTCCGACAGATAAGACAGCGCTTGCAGCAGCGATTGCTAAGGCAGAAGCAATCCCGGCAGAGGATGAGTCAAAATATACGAAAGACAGCTGGGAAGCAATGGAAAAAGCGCTTGCAGACGCAAAGACGTTAAATGCAGATGCAAATGCAGACCAGACAAGTGTTGACAACGCAGCTAAGGCGCTTGAGGATGCGATTGCAGGTCTGAAAGAGGTTGAACCGACACCTGTTCCGGCAGATAAGAC
>NZ_JAOQJU010000003.1:0-108688 GCF_025567385.1 Dorea acetigenes | reverse complement strand
AGGCAATAAGTATACAGAAGAATCCTGGGCAGCATACCAGAAAGCTTTGAAAGATGCAGAGGAAGTTCTTGCAGATAAGGATGCAGACCAGGCAGCAGTTGATGCGGCAGTGAAAGCGCTTGCAGATGCGCAGGCAGCATTGAAGCAGGCAGGACTTCCGTATGATGATGTTACGGAAGGTGCATGGTATTATGATGCAGTTGCATACAATTATTATGCAGGAACCATGACCGGATTAAAACCGGATCATTTTGGACCTGCTGATACACTGGTAAGGGCACAGTTCGCAGCAGTACTTCATAAGATGAATGGTGAAGAAAAAGTAGAGTATACAGACAAGTTCCCGGATGTAAGGGAAAGTGACTGGTACAAGGATCCGGTTCTTTGGGCGGAAGCAAATGAGATTGTAACCGGATACACAGATACAAAACTCTTTGGACCAAACGATGATGTTACCCGTGAGCAGATGGCAACGATGATGTATCGTTATGCAAAGGATTACAAGAAGTATGAAGTAAGTGAAGGCGGCGATTACAGCTCATTCCCGGATGCAGATAGCGTACAGACATTTGCGCAGGATGCTATGAAGTGGGCAGTAAAAGAAGGCATTATCCAGGGTAAGACAATTGACGGCGTACTTTGCCTTGATCCGCAGGGAAGCGCAAATCGTGCAGAGTGTGCAACAATTATCCAGAGATTTATGGAGAAATACGAGAAGTAAAATTTCAGACAGGAAATAATCTCAGACAGAGGGCGGTGTGACTGATAACAGTCACACCGCCCTCTTAAAGCTTTTCTGTATTTATACGCCCTTCACAAACGTATCCAGTACATGAGGCAGCAGTTTGTCGCTGTAATCGGTGAGCGGAATCTTGCCTTTAGATAGTGCCCAGTCATACAGCAGAGCACGTTCATACATTGCGTAAATATCCATCAGTTCATCGGCTGTGGAAGTGTCTGCGAATTCCCCGGTGTCCAGCCCGTTTTGGATGATCTCTGTTATCCATTTGAAATAAAAGCGCTTATGGTCGGACAGAGACTTTTTATCCTTAGTGATAAGCTGGGAAGAGTAAAGGTATGCCAGCAAGTGGATGTCAACACTGGTTTCAATCATATAGAACAGCTCATGATTTAAAAACAGCAGCTTATCGCGTGAGGACGATTCGGGGCTGATAACGCCTGCTAATTCTTCGTATTTTTCATCAAATAAATCGGATAAAGAATTTAATAAAGCTTCTTTGCCCTTGAAGTAATGGTAAAAAGTCCCTTTTGAGGTCTTGGATGCTGCAATGATTTCCTCTACGGTAGTATGATCGTAGCCATTCTTGTAAAACAGATTCCAAGCGGCCTTTACAATGCGGTTCTTTGTCGATTGGCGTTTCCTTGCCATTGGGAATCCTCCTTTCTTTTTATTCCGGCGTATTTTCCTTTATCACAAACAAAGCGGATTCATGTGACTGAATCCGCTTTAAAAGACTTATTTATTGCCGTATGGTTAATTAACCTACCTGGAAACCATATTTCAACGGATCTTCCGGATCGATTAAGTATGTGGCAACGCCTGTCAGGTAGCAGCTTCCTGTAATCATCGGAATAACTGCATCGTAATCAGCGACTTTTGTAGTTTCTTTAATTACGCCCTTGAATAAAGAACCGATAAAGCTTTCGTAGATGAACTCTTCACCAACTTCAATTTCACCCCAGTGATGAAGCGTAGCAAGTTTAGCGCTTGTACCTGTTCCACATGGTGAGCGGTCAGCCATAGCATCACCGAAAATAACCACATTTCTCATGGTTGCCTTGTCCGGATTCGGAGTTGGGCCATAGAATTCAACCAGGTCTACTGTGTCGATGTCAAGCAGCGGGTGCTTTACAGGAATTTCTTTGTTGATTGCATCTAACATTTTCATTCCAAGTGCTGTATATGCCGGGACGGTCTTAGGATTAATCTCGCCGATATCCAGCTTGGTAGTATCAACCAGAGCAAAGAAGCTTCCGCCGAAGGAAATGGTGAATTCGATTTCCTGTCCGTCGATGGTTACTTTCTGGTTCTCTTTGTAAACAAATGCAGGTACATTTGTAAGGGTAACGCTTTCAACCTTTCCGTTCTTTACAATAGCCTTTGTGCGGATGATTCCGGCAGGAGCCTCAAGGATAACCTCATTTTCTCCTTCGTGGGATTCAACAAGACCTGCTTCTATAGCGACCGTAACAGCTCCGATTGTACAGTGACCGCACATGTTAAGGTATCCGCCTGTGTCCATAAACATTACCCCAAACTGTGCTTCTGGATTTACAGGCTCGCAGAGGAAAGCGCCGAACATGTCGTGGTGTCCTCTTGGCTCAAACATAAGAGCGGTACGAACATGATCGTAATTTTTTTCCATCCATTTCTTCTTCTCAATCATGGTGTTACCTTCTGGTTCCGGGAAACCTCCGATAACGATTCGGCAGAACTCGCCGACCGTGTGGGAGTCAACTACCTGGAGAGCTCCTTCAAAACGGTCAAAATTAACATTCGCTTTTAATTCCATATCTTTTACCTCCTGAATCGTGTGATTCTTATAGAAAAAAACTATAAGTGTTTTATAAAAGCACACGGAAAACCCCGTTTCCGCTGTGTCTTTTTTTAAAAAAGATTAAAAAATGTTAGTTTTTTAACAAGCAGACCATGTTCTAGACCCCAGTCTAGTATCTGTTCTAGTCAAAAGTGGATTCTATATTTATCATTATGAGGGAAAAACCTTGAAAAGTCAATGGTTTTTTGCTAATATAGAAGTGGGTAAAATTGGTGTTGAAATCTGTGAAAAACTGTGCTATTGTTAAGTGGCGTAAGGCAACAATACGGGGGTAGATGGGTGACTGGTGTGCCTCCTGGTCTTCAAAACCAGTGTGGGGCGTTAGGAGCGTCCTGGGTGGGTTCGATTCCCACATGCCCTCGCCAAAAAAAAGACAATGTTTTTGAAAAAGCTGATTTATAGATAAAAATTATAAACAAAACATTTTTCGGAAGATGTATAAACGGCAATGCCGGGAGTCAGAATAAGTAAACGGGATGGAGAGTTTCGTTTTTTACTTATTATAAAAAAGAAAAGGAGAGAATGTGTCATGGGAAATGTACAGATTTTATTGCGTCAGCATGTGGGCGCGCCGTGCGCACCATGCGTTGAGGTTGGGGCAGACGTAAAAAAAGGTACTTTGATTGCTGTGCCGACAGGACTTGGAGCTAATATTTTCTCAAGTGTTTATGGAAAAGTGACTGAGATTACGGAAGACCGGATTATTATTGAACCGGCCGAAGAACAGCCAGATGAGTTTGTGCCGATTGATGTGCCGGAAGATGCTTCTAAACTGGATATGGTGAAGGCAGCCGGAATTGTTGGTATGGGAGGTGCCGGATTCCCGACGGGCGTGAAGCTGAATATTAATCTTGCTGAGACACAGATGGGTGAGATTGACCCGGAGATTAATCCGGAACTTCCGGCGGATTTTAAAGTGGACTGCGGATATATTCTTGTAAATGCTGCTGAGTGTGAACCGGGACTGGAGCACAATATCAGACAGATTGAAGAGCAGTGCGACAAAGTAGTGCGCGGTGTGAAATACTGTATGGAAATTACACATGCAGACAAGGCTATTTTCGCAATTAAGAAGAAGAATCAGAAGGCGATTAAGACATTGCAGAAAGCGCTGGAAAGCGAACCTGCGATTTCCATGCATCTGCTGCCGGATATTTATCCGATGGGCGAGGAGCGTGCGGTGGTAAGAGAGTGCCTTGGCGTGAATCTTACAACGACACAGCTTCCATCTGCTGCAAGATCTGTTGTAGTCAATCTGGAGACAGCGGCGAAGGTTGCAGAGGCAGTTGATGAGAAGAAACCGTGTATTTCTAAGAATCTGACCGTCCGCGGCAAGCTGGTGGGCGGCAATGGAGCACATGTATTTATGGATGTTCCGGTAGGCGTAAGCGTTGGAGAACTGATCGAGCGCGCAGGCGGAATTGACGGCAAGTATGGCGAGATTATCATGGGCGGAGCATTTACCGGCAAGTCTACAGAGTTGGACGAGCCTATCACGAAGACGACCGGCGGAATTATCGTTACGGTTGAGTTCCCGGATCTCCATGGGGCGAATGTAGGAATCCTTGTCTGTGCATGCGGCGGAAGCGAGGCGCGTATGCGGGAGATTGCGGAAAAGATGAATGGTAAGGTTGTGTCTGTCTGCAGATGTAAGCAGGCGATTGAGAATAAGCCGGGGGCACCGCTTAAGTGTTTAAGACCCGGTAATTGTCCGGGACAGGTTAAGAACAACATGCAGTTTAAGAAGGACAAGTGCGAGTATATTATTATCGGCAACTGTTCCGACTGCTCCAATACGGTTATGGCATCCGGTCCTAAGATGGGACTTAAAGTCTTCCATCAGACAGACCATGCGATGCGGAGTGTTGGACATGCCTTGTATAGAAGCCTGAAGGTTTCCAAACAGGTGAGCCAGGACATTGATTTTTAAATCTGCAAAATCTGCAGAGTGTTTGTTGGTATTACTATTGCAGGCGGCAGTGTGAAAGACCCCCGATTCTTTTGCAGAGGAGGGCGCAAGGTTCTCCCGGAAGCCGTATGCGATTGTATATATACATTACATTAACATGTAAACCAAATAAGGAGGGAAAACAATATGTCAATTACAGCTGAAACAGCTAAAGCTCATGCTCATGATCCTGCGGTTTTATGTTGTAGAGCCGAAGCCGGCATTACAATTGAACCTGCGAATCTGGAAGATCCTGCGATTTTCGATGATTTGGTAGATTCAGGATTATTGAACCTCGATGGTTGCCTGACTATCGAAGAAGTTTTAGGAGCAACACTTACAAAAACATGTGATTCTCTTGCTCCGTTGACCGTTGATGTATTAGATGGAGTAAAGGCTCCGTCAGCACCTGCGGCAGAAGAAGAGGAGGAAGCTGTAGAGGAGGCACCGGCTCCGGCAGCACCGGTTGCGCCGGTTGCAGCAGCACCGACAGCAGGAGGAATGCTGAAAATCCACATCGGAGAAGGTAAAGATATTGACCTTCAGATTCCGGTTGGAGCACTTGGCGGCGGCGCGGCAGTAGCAGAAATTGCACCTGCGGCACCTGTGGCAGCAGCGGCAGGAGCAGAAGCTCCGGCAGCAGAAGCGGAAGAAGAGAAGGTTGTAAGATCTTTAACAAGAAAGCATTTTAAGATCACAGAGGTTAAGAGAGGACCGGAGACGAAGATTGAAGGAACAACTCTTTACATCCGTGAAGGAATTGAAGCAGATGTTATCGCAGATCAGGAACTGGTTAAAGATTTCCATCTGGAAATCATCACTCCGGATTTATATCACACATACTCTGAGACGATCATGGATGTTCAGCCGATCGCTACGAAAGAGGGCGACAGCGACATCGGAACAGGCGTTACCAGAGTGCTGGACGGCGTTGTTATGATGCTGACAGGTACAGATGAAGGTGGAGTTCAGATTGGTGAGTTCGGTTCTTCTGAAGGATATCTGGATGAGAATATCATGTGGGGACGTCCGGGATGCCCGGATAAAGGAGAAATCTTTATCAAAGGTAATATTATCATTCAGGAGAAGACGAATATGGAACGCCGTGGGCCTATGGCAGCTCACACAGCGTTTGATATTATCACACAGGAAATCCGCGAAGTTATGAAGAAGCTTGACGAGAGCCTGGTTGTTGACACCCAGGAACTGAAGCAGGTTCGCCGTCCCGGAAAGAAGAAAGTTGTTATCGTTAAGGAAATCATGGGACAGGGAGCTATGCATGACAACTTCATTCTTCCTGTAGAGCCAGTCGGCGTTCTTGGCGCAAGAGCGAACGTAGACCTTGGAAATGTTCCGGTTTGTGTATCTCCGCTGGAAGTTCTTGATGGATGTATCCATGCATTGACTTGTATCGGACCTGCATCAAAAGAGATGTCCAGACATTACTGGAGAGAGCCATTGGTTCTGGAAGCTCTTCATGATGAAGAGGTTGACCTCTGCGGCGTGGTATTCGTAGGATCACCTCAGATTAACGCAGAAAAGTTCTATGTATCTAAGCGTGTAGGACACACTGTAGAGATGATGGATGTTGACGGAGCGTTTGTTACAACAGAAGGTTTCGGTAACAACCATATTGACTTCGCAAGCCATATTGAGCAGATTGGTATGAGAGGAATCCCGGTAGTTGGTATGTCTTTCTGTGCAGTACAGGGTGCGCTCGTTGTTGGTAACAAGTATATGACATATATGGTTGACAACAATAAGTCTGAATCCGGTATTGAAAATGAAGTACTTGGATGTAATACCCTTGCTCCGGAAGATGCAGTCCGCGCACTTGCTATGCTGAAGACAGCTATGGCGGGAGAAGAAGTAAAGGCTGCTGAGAAGAAGTGGAATCCAAACGTCAAGTCTACAAATGTTGAATTAATTGAAGCTGCTTATGGCAAGAAGTTAGAGCTTGAGGATAATGAACAGTCTCTGCCGATGAGCCAGAAGCGTAAAGAGAAATATGACTAATTCAGGTGTTTAAAGAATGAACAATGAAGGCTTGAAATATGGCGATAAAATCATTTACATGGAGGGTGTTGTAGTAGAGGTTGATGATTGCAGTATCAGTGTCGACTTAAAAGGGCGCCTGGGATTTTTTAAAGCGCCGAAGCGGATGTTTATCTGCGATACGGAACCCAAAGTGGGACAGGAGTTCGGATGGAATATGAGTTTCCCGGAACAGCTTAGTCCTGAAGTAAATGAAAAATATGTCAGCAACATGGAAAAAGAACGACGCAAACAAGAAGAAATGCGTAAGCGTTTGGATAATAAGGAGGTCTAAAAATGAGTTTAACGGTTGTTAAAGGTTTACAATCTGAAATATTCGTTCCTATTACTCCGCCGTCTGTATGGACTCCTGTAACAAAAGAGCTTAAGGATATGTCTATTGCTCTTGCTACAGCGGCAGGTGTTCATAAGAAATCCCAGGAAAGATTTAATCTTGCTGGTGACTTTACGTGGAGAAAGATAGAGAACACAACGCCATCCAGTGAGTTAATGGTATCTCACGGCGGCTATGATAACAGTGATGTTAACAAGGACATTAACTGTATGTTCCCAATTGACAGAATCCATGAGTTAGCAGCAGAAGGATTCATCAGAGCTTGTGCTCCTGTTCATGCTGGATTCATGGGCGGCGGCGGAAACCAGGAAAAGTTTAAAGGCGAGACTGGTCCGGCTATCGCACAGATGTTTAAAGAAGAGGACGTTGACGCAGTAGTTCTCACCGCTGGATGAGGAACCTGCCACCGCTCTGCAGTATTGGTGCAGAGAGCGATTGAAGAAGCTGGAATTCCTACAATTATTATTGCAGCTCTTCCGCCGGTTGTTCGTCAGACCGGTACTCCTCGTGCAGTTGCTCCGTTGGTACCTATGGGTGCTAATGCAGGTGGACCGCACAATGTTGAACAGCAGACACAGATTGTAAAAGCGACACTGGAGCAGTTGGTAGAAATCCAGACTCCTGGAAAGATTGTTCCGCTGCCATTTGAGTATGTAGCAAAGATCTAATGTCTATGAAGGGCAGATGTATAACATCTGCCCTTTTATGATATAAAAAATCAAAACAATATATTGGAAAAAAATATGAGATATTGTATAATATAAAATATGAATTGCTATGGAGGTGACGTGAAATTGGCTGATGAAATCAAAGATCTGCGGCGTTTGGTAATCAAAGCGTTCCACATGACAGATGTGGAGTGGGGCGAGCATAATGATATTACAGTAGACGGGCATATGACGGTTAGCAAAGAAATGATTGACCAACTGGTGGCTGAGGAAGAATTTCTGGAAAAGATTGATATTCAGATTATTAAGCCGGGCGATCATGATCGCTGGACGAATACCATTATGGATATTATTCCGATTTCTACTAAGGTTCTTGGAAAGCTTGGAGAAGGGATTACCCACACGATTACCGGAGTCTATGTGATGCTTACCGGAGTGGATGTGAATGGCAAGCAGTGCCATGAATTTGGATCATCGGAAGGGAATCTGAAGGAGAAGCTTTATTTAAATCGGGCCGGTACGCCGGGAGACGATGATTATATTATTTCCTTTGATGTTACGCTGGCTGCGGGCATGGGACAGGAAAGACCGGGTCCTACGGCGGCTCACCGCGCCTGTGACAAGTTTATTCAGTCCTACCGCGATAAAATGAAGAAGTTTAAGGGCGATAAGTGTACGGAAAGGCATGAGTATCATGATATTGTGCGGCCGGGCAAGAAACGTGTTCTGATTATTAAACAGGTGGCAGGACAGGGAGCAATGTATGATACACATTTGTTTGCAAAAGAACCTTCTGGTGTGGAAGGCGGAAAATCTATCATTGATATGGGGAATATGCCGGTTATTCTGACTCCGAATGAATACCGCGACGGCATGATTCGTTCCATGCAGTAGGAGGTGTGTAAGAATGGGAATTGGTCCTTCAACAAAAGAAACATCGTTACATCATTTTAGGGATCCACTTTTGGAGGTAGTATCGGAAGATACGGATTTGGATCTGATGGGCGTGATGCTGGTAGGTTCGCCTGACGGCAATGAAGATAAGATGCTGGTAGGCACGAGAGCGGCTGTGTGGGCGGAATGTATGCGCGCAGACGGCGTTATCCTTTCCTGTGACGGATGGGGAAACAGCCATGTGGATTATACGAATACCATTGAACAGATTGGTACGCGCGGCATTCCGGTAACAGGTATTACCTTTAATGGTACGGTTGCCCAGTTCGTCGTTGTAAATGATTATCTTGATGCCATCGTAGATATTAATAAGAGTGCGACTGGTGAGGAGACGGATGTTGTGGGCGAGAACAACATGGACCGCATTGACTGCCTGAAAGCGAAAGCACTTCTGAAGCTTAAGATGCGCAAGAAAGATCAAGAAGGTAAATAAAAGCAGAAGCAATAGAGGGGCGCTTTGATGTAAGGCGTCCTTTTTATATGAAAAATTTTAATATACATATTGGGATTGCCAATAAATATAAAGTGCTTAAGTGGAAAAATCCTCGAAAATAGGGTGTTTTTAAGAAAATGTGAAAAAATCAACAATAATGTGAAAAAATAGCCAAACTTTTATGGTTGTATTGCACAAAAAAGACGTTGACAAATGAAAATACGATGGATATAATAAGGGCAAATCAAGGATAGGTAATTGGTTGATGAATTCAAGAGAGATCCTGGTATGATTTGCAGGACGCCGAAGGGGCAAGAGGAGATTTGAAACTCTCAGGCAAAAGGAATTGAATTCGGACAAAGCTCTGGAGGACAGACGACAGGGAACTGAAACATTCATTTAGATGAATGTTCCGGTTCCTTTTTTATAGTATAGGAAAGTTTTCGCTTTCCTATACTATAAAAGGCTCTGACAGACTTTATATACCAGGAAAAGGAGGAGCAAAAATGGAATTGAAGACACCATTGTATGACGCACATGTAAAAGCCGGAGGAAAGATCGTGCCGTTTGGCGGATATTTATTGCCGGTACAGTATGAGGCGGGGGTAATCAAAGAACATATGGCGGTCCGCACTCAGGCAGGACTGTTCGATGTATCTCACATGGGAGAGGTGCTGTGTGAGGGCAAGGATGCACTTGCGAATCTTCAAATGATTTTGACGAATAACTTTGACAATATGGTGGACGGACAGGCAAGGTACAGTCCCATGTGTAATGAAGATGGCGGTACGGTTGATGACCTTATTGTTTATAAGAAATCAGATGAGCATTATTTTATTGTTGTGAATGCGGCAAATAAGGATAAGGATTATCAGTGGATGCTTGCTCATCAGTTTGGTGAGGTGACATTTACCGATGTGTCTGAGCATTATGCGCAGCTTGCATTGCAGGGTCCGAAGGCAATGGAGATTTTGAAAAAACTTACGGCGGAGGAAAATATTCCGAAAAAGTATTATCACGCTGTATTTGACACAGAGGTTGCAGGAATCCCGTGTATTATTTCCAAGACAGGATATACAGGGGAAGACGGTGTAGAGCTTTATCTTGACAGCGCTGATGCGGAGAAGATGTGGGATATTCTTTTGGAGAATGGAAAAGAAGAAGGGCTGATCCCCTGTGGGCTGGGAGCAAGAGATACGCTTCGTATGGAAGCGGCAATGCCGCTTTACGGACATGAGATGGATGATACGGTATCCCCATTGGAGACGGGGCTGGGATTTGCCGTGAAAATGGCAAAGGAAGATTTTATCGGTAAGGCAGCTCTGGAAGACAAGAAAGCGCCTCAGAGAAAGCGTATTGGCCTGAAAGTAACTGGGCGCGGAATTATCAGAGAGCATCAGGATGTTTTTAAGGACGGATGTAAGATCGGAATTACCACTTCCGGTACGCACTGCCCATATCTTGGGTATCCCATTGCAATGGCGCTGGTGGAAGAAGGAACGGCGGAGATCGGCGATAAGTTAGAGGCAGAAGTAAGAGGGCGTAAAGTGGAAGCTGAGGTTGTGGCGCTTCCGTTTTATAAAAGAAGTAAATAATCATTATAAAGAGAAAAGGAGACAGGAACAATGGAAGTAAGAGAAGGATTATTATATTCAAAATCACATGAGTGGGTAAAGGAAGAGGGAGATGTTGCAGTAATTGGACTTACTGATTTTGCACAGTCAGAGCTTGGAGATCTGGTATTCGTAAATCTCCCGGAAGAAGAGGATGAAGTTACGGTAGGAGAAGCATTTTCAGATGTAGAGTCTGTAAAAGCAGTATCTGACGTATATTCACCGGTATCCGGCGTGGTATGTGAAGTGAACGAAGAACTTCTGGATGCGCCAGAGAGAATCAATGAGGCTCCATATGATGCATGGTTTGTAAAAGTAAAAGACATTACAGATAAAGAAGAACTTTTGACAGCGGAAGAGTACAAGGCATTTGTAGAGAGCGAAGAATAAAAGAAGGGCGGTGGACGCTTTATGGGAAATTATATTCCTGGAACGAAGCAGGAACAAAAGGAAATGCTTGCTGAGATAGGCTTTGAGTCTATGGAAGATTTATTCGGGCATATTCCGGATGAAGTAAAGGTGAAAGACGGGCTTCATATTCCAGAAGGAATGTCGGAGCTGGAAGTCAGAAGAAAGATGAGCCAGATAGCGGCAAAGAATAAAGTGTTCCCTGTGATTTTCAGAGGAGCAGGCGCGTATCGGCATTATATTCCATCTGTTGTAAAGAGCGTAATATCCAAAGAAAACCTGGTAACGGCATATACGCCATACCAGGCAGAGATTAGTCAGGGAATCTTGCAGTCTATTTTTGAGTATCAGACGATGATCTGCGAGCTTACGGGCATGGACGTATCGAATGCATCTGTATATGACGGGGGCAGTGCGGCGGCGGAGGCGGTTGCCATGTGCAGGGAAAGAAAGCGCAGTAAGGCGCTGATTGCGGCGACAGTAGATCCCCATGTGCTTGAGACGGTGAAAACATATTGTTATGGCAATGAAATGGAACTGGATGTGATTCCAGAGAAAGACGGAGCGGTAGACCTGGAAGCGCTTCGTGCTCTTGTGGATTCCGGGACGGCGTGCGTATACATCCAGCAGCCGAATTATTATGGAAGTCTGGAAGACGCTGAAGCAATCGGAGAGGTTGCGCATGAAGCGGGAGCAAAATATATTATGGGCGTGAATCCGATTTCACTTGGAATCATCAAAACTCCGAGGGAATATGGCGCAGACGTGGCGGTAGGCGATGGACAGCCGCTTGGGCTTTCACTGGCATTTGGCGGCCCATATCTTGGATTTATGGCATGTGTGTCAGGTATGACAAGAAAATTGCCGGGAAGAATTGTAGGGCAGACCAAGGATCACAACGGAAAGACGGGATATGTGCTTACCCTCCAGGCGAGAGAACAGCATATCCGAAGAGAGAAGGCTTCCAGTAATGTATGCTCCAACCAGGCGTTGTGTGCGCTGGCAGTAGGCGTATATCTGGCATCCATGGGAAGTGAAGGGCTTAAGAATGTGGCGGTTCAGTGTACATCAAAAGCTCATTATATGGCAAGGGAATTAGAAAAGGCAGGATGTCGTGTAGAGAACCAGGGAGAATTTTTTCATGAATTTGTTACGGTATCAGATGCCCCGGCAGAGAGCATCCTTTCCGCACTGGAAAAAGAGGGAATTCTCGGAGGCTATCCGCTGGATGAACATAGAATTTTGTGGTGCTGTACAGAGATGAACAGCAAAGAAGATATTGACAGGGCTGTAGCCATCGTAAAGGGGGTGTAAAGGATGTTAATATTTGAAAAAGGAAAAGAAGGCAGAGGCTTAAGCCTGCTTCCGGAGTGCGATGTGGAAGTAATCATGCCGGAAGATAAGAACCGAAGGGAGCGTGCGTTGCATTTGCCGCAGCTTTCCGAAACTGAGATTAGCAGACATTACACAGAGCTTGCGAAGAAATGCCATGGAGTCAATGACGGCTTTTATCCGCTGGGTTCCTGTACGATGAAGTATAACCCGAAGATTAATGAGGATATGGCTTCTCTGCCCGGATTTACGGAGATTCATCCGCTGCAGCCGGAGCACACGGTTCAGGGATGCATGGAAGTAATGAAGACACTGGAAGACTACCTGTGTGAGATTACTGGAATGGAGAGGATGACGCTGCAGCCAGCTGCGGGAGCGCACGGAGAATTTACGGGTCTTCTGCTGATTAAAGCGTACCACGAAAGCCGGGGAGATAAGAAGAGAACCAAGATTATCGTTCCTGATTCCGCCCATGGCACGAACCCGGCCAGCGCTGTTATGGCAGGTTACTCTGTGGTAAGCGTACCATCCGGGGAAGATGGATGCGTAGACCTGGAGAAATTGAAAGAAGCGGCAGGGGATGACGTAGCAGGACTGATGCTTACCAATCCGAACACGGTGGGGCTGTTCGATAAAAATATTCTTGAGATTACCAGAATCATCCATGACTGCGGCGGACAGTGTTATTATGACGGTGCGAACCTGAATGCGGTAATGGGTACGGTACGCCCGGGAGATATGGGATTTGACGTCATTCATCTGAATCTTCATAAGACATTTTCCACGCCTCATGGCGGGGGCGGCCCAGGAAGCGGTCCCGTGGGATGCAAGGAGCATCTGGTACAGTTCCTTCCGTCTGTACTGGTGGAAGGTACAGAGGAGCTTTCCTTTAAGAAGGCGGAGCACAGTATCGGCGAGATGAAGGACTTCTACGGAAACTTCCTTGTGGCAGTGCGGGCGCTGACCTATGTGATGACCCTTGGAAAAGAAGGAATCCCGGAGGCAAGTGGCAATGCAGTTCTTAATGCAAATTATATGATGTATAAGCTGAAAGACCTTTATACCATGGCGTATGACGAAGTGTGTATGCATGAATTTGTTATGAGTCTTTCGGATCTGAAGAAAAAGACGGGCGTGGCTGCGATGGATATCGCCAAAGGACTTCTGGACAATGGCATCCATCCGCCGACCATGTATTTCCCGTTGATTGTAGATGAGGCGTTGATGGTAGAGCCTACCGAGACGGAGTCGAAGGAAACGCTGGATCAGGCAATCCAGGTATTCAGGGAGTTGTACAAATTGGCTGAGGAAGATGCTGAGAAGCTTCACATGGCGCCAGTCAATACGCCGGTAACTAGGCTGGATGAAGTAGGAGCGGCAAGACATCCTGTATTGAGATATGAATTTGAAAAATAGTATTATGATATGGGAGTTCGAGGCGGACTTGTCCGCTTTGTTTTGAGAGAGGTATTACAATGATTAAGAAGCTATCTTATATAGAAAGTGAAAATACCGTGCCTTATCAGAATCTTGCAATGGAGGAGTATCTGCTCCTCCATTGTGGCAAAGAGGAGTGCATCCTATATCTTTGGCAGAATAGGAATACGGTTGTTATCGGGCGTAACCAAAATGTATGGAAAGAATGTCTGGTGAGCAAGCTGGAGGAAGAGAATGGTTATCCGGTGCGCAGGCTCTCCGGCGGTGGCGCGGTCTATCATGATTTGGGGAACCTGAATTTCACTTTCCTTGTGCGCAAGGATAATTACGATGTGGACAGACAGCTTTCCGTTATCCTTGAGGCGGTAAAGAAGCTGGGAATCCATGCGGAGAAGTCAGGAAGAAATGATATATTGATTGACGGCCATAAATTTTCAGGTAATGCATTTTACGAGCAGGGCGACTGCTGCTACCATCACGGGACTCTGATGGTAAATGTAGATATGGGAGAGCTGTCAAGATATCTGACTGTGTCTAAGGAGAAGCTTCAGTCGAAGGGTGTGGATTCTGTGAGGGCAAGAGTGGCCAACTTGACAGAATATGCTCCGGGGCTTACAATTGATAAGTTAAAGCAAAAGCTGCTGGAAGCATTTGAAGAGGTATACGGTCTGGAAGCAGAGATTCTAAAAATGGAAGACCTGGACGCCGGAGAAATTGAAGAGCGGACAAAGCATTTTGCTTCCTGGGACTGGGTGTTCGGGCGAAAACTGGATTTCCAGTATGAGCTTTCTAACCGTTTCCCATGGGGACAGGTAACCTTTCAGATGAAAGTGAAGAATGGGCGGATAGAGGATATGAATGTATATTCTGACGCCATGAAGCAGGATCTGATGCCGGAAATCAGAAATTATCTTAAGAACGTCCGTTATGATAAAAAAGCAATCTGTACAGAGCTTAGTCTTTATTGGTCTGAAGATAAAGAAATGGAGCAGATGATGAAAGATATAATAGAATGGATCGGGACTGTAGATTTATAAAGGAGATGCATTTATGGGCGAGAGATTTGATGTGATTGTCATCGGCGGTGGACCGGGAGGTTATGTGGCGGCAATCAAAACAGCGAAAGCAGGATTTAAGACGGCGGTCATCGAAAACCGGCGGGTGGGAGGCACATGCCTGAACCGAGGCTGTATTCCGGCGAAAGCGATGGTACATGCTTCTTCCATTTACCGGGAAATGAAAGAGAGCGCTGTATTTGGTGTTGAGGCTTCGGAGGTTTCCTATGATTATCATAAGATTCTGGAATATAAAGAAGATACCACGGATAAGCTGTGCCAGGGAATCGAACAACTGTTAAAGGCAAATGGAGTTACTCTTATTTCAGGAAAAGGAACCCTTGAGAAAGGTAAAACGGTACGGGTCGTTTCCCAGGAAGGCGAAGTATGCTATGAAGCGGAGAAAATTATCCTGGCGGCAGGCTCTAAACCTCTGATTCTGCCGATTCCGGGGCTGGAGCTTCCAGGAGTTTTGACCAGTGACGAATTGTTTCGGTTAGAAGAGGCGCCGGAGAGCCTGGTGATTATCGGTGGCGGAGTCATCAGTGTGGAATTTGCAAGTGTATACGCGAATCTGGGATGCAAGGTGACGATTGTGGAGGCTATGCCGAGGCTGATTCCGAATATGGACAAGGAGATTTCCCAGAATTTGAAAATGATTTTGAAAAAGCGGGGAATAGATATTCACACTTCTGCGGCTGTTCAGCGGGTAGAGGAAGAAGATGGACAGTACGCCTGCGTATTTGTGGAAAAAGAAAAGGAAGTAAGAGTTTCCGCTCAGTATGTTCTGTGTGCGGTGGGCAGGTGTCCGAACACCGAGGGGCTGTTTGGAGAGGGCGTGCAGCCGGCTATGGAGCGCGGACGAGTGGTTGTGGATGAGGATTTTAGAACCAGTATAGAGGGAGTCTACGCCATCGGTGATTTGGTGAAAGGTATGCAGTTAGCGCATCTGGCAAGCGCGCAGGGTGTTTATGTGGCAGAAAGGCTTATGGGGAAAGAGCCGGCCATTGACGTGCATACAGTTCCCGGTTGTGTGTATACAGATCCTGAGATTGCATCTGTCGGCATGACGGAAGATGAGGCAAAAGAGCAGGGAATCGCTGTGAAGACTGGTAAGTTTATTATGAGCGCAAATGGAAAGTCCTTGATTACAAAGGAAGAGCGCGGATTTGTTAAGGTGATTGTAGAAGCAGAGACAGACGTGATTGTCGGTGCGCAGCTGATGTGTGCGAGAGCGACGGATATGATCGGAGAGCTGGTAACGGCAGTTGTAAACCGTCTGACGGTACAACAGCTTTTAAGGGGAATGCGGGCTCATCCGACCTATAACGAAGCTATAGCAGAAGCACTGGAGGATGCTGTAGGAGAAGCGGTACATATAATGCCGAAGAAAAAAAGATAAACAGAAAGGTGGTATGTAAAATGGGGTTTAAAAGTGATATTGAAATTGCTCAGGAAGCACAGATGAAGGTGATTAACGAGATTGCGGATTCTATTGGCATTCCGGATAAATATGTAGAAAATTACGGAAAATATAAGGCGAAGATTGATTATCGTTATTATAAGGATGAATTGGAGACTCGTCCTGATGCGAAAGTGATTCTGGTAACGGCAATCAATCCGACTCCGGCGGGAGAAGGAAAGACGACGACGACGATCGGTCTGGCGGATGCGATGAACCGCCTGGGCAAAAAGACGATGGTAGCGCTGCGGGAGCCTTCGCTTGGTCCGGTATTTGGGGTGAAAGGCGGAGCGGCAGGCGGAGGTTACGCGCAGGTTGTTCCGATGGAGGATATTAATCTTCATTTTACAGGAGATCTTCATGCGATTGGAGCTGCCAACAATTTGATTGCAGCGATGCTGGATAACCATATCCATCAGGGAAATGCACTGGATATTGATACGAATAAAGTTACGTGGAGACGTTGTGTAGATATGAATGACCGTCAGCTCCGCTCTATTGTGGACGGGTTGGGAGCTAAGGCAGATGGAGTGACCAGGCAGGATGGATTTGATATTACGGTGGCTTCCGAAATTATGGCAGTATTTTGTCTGGCAAATGATATTCTGGATCTGAAAGAACGTGTGTCTAAGATTATTGTAGCGTATTCAAGAGAAGGCAAACCTGTTACGGCAGGAGACCTTCATGCGGAAGGCGCGGTGGCTGCGCTTCTTAAAGATGCGTTAAAGCCGAATCTGGTGCAGACATTGGAAGGAACGCCTGCATTTATCCATGGCGGGCCATTTGCGAACATTGCTCACGGCTGTAATAGCGTTATTGCCACGAAGATGGGAATGAAGCTGTCAGATTATATGATTACAGAAGCGGGATTCGGTGCAGATTTGGGAGCGGAGAAATTCATTGATATTAAGTGCCGTATGGCAGGTATCCGTCCGAATGCAGTAGTTCTGGTGGCTACAATTAAAGCGCTGAAATATAACGGCGGCGTGCCGAAGACAGAATTGCAGACAGAGAATTTGGAGGCGCTTGAAAAAGGAATTCCAAACTTGCTGAAACATATTGAGAATATTACAAAGGTATATCATCTTCCGGTAGTAGTAGCGATCAATGCTTTTCCGACAGATACGGAAGCGGAGCTTGCGCTTGTCCGCGAGAAATGTGAAGAGTTGGGCGCAAATGTAGCGTTGTCTGAGGTGTGGGCGCGCGGCGGCGAAGGCGGAGAAGAGCTCGCAAAAGAAGTAATCCGTCTTTGTGAAGGTGAGAGTACGATGGAATATGTGTACGATGTCAATGCGTCTGTAAAAGAGAAGATTGAAGCAATTGCAGCAAAGGTGTACGGAGCTGACGGAGTGGATTACACACCCAAGGCAAATAGGGAAATTAAGAATCTGGAAGCAATCGGGCTCGGAAATCTCCCAATCTGTATGGCGAAGAACCAGTACTCATTGACAGATGATGCAAAGAAACTGGGAAGGCCGGAGAACTTCCGGATTACGATTCGTGATATTACAGCTTCTGCGGGAGCAGGTTTCCTGGTTGCCCTTACAGGCGATATTATGAAGATGCCGGGACTTCCGAAGGTACCTTCCGCAGAAAAGATTGATGTAGACGCCGACGGCGTAATATCAGGCTTGTTTTAAGGAGAAGAAAGATTATGATGTTAGAGCAGAAAACCACAGATTTTCTGGAAGTATTATCCTCTGCCGCACCGGTTCCGGGCGGCGGAGGCGCATCAGCGGCGGTAGGCGCGTTTGCGTCAGCCCTTGGAATGATGGTGGCAAACCTTACAATTGGAAAGAAAAAGTATGCTGATGTGGAAGCGGAAATTATAGAAAGAAAGGAACGCCTTCTGGTTCTTCAGAAGAAGCTGATAGAGCTGACGGACAAAGATGCGGAAGCATTTGAGCCGTTGTCAAAAGCGTACGGACTTCCCAAAGAGACGAAGGAGCAGATAGAAGAGAAAGAGCGTGTAATGGAGAAAGCGCTGTATGAGGCGAGTATTGTGCCGCTTGAAATTATGAAGACTGTTTCCGAGGTTATGGATGAGTTAAAGGCATTGGGCGAGAAGGGAAGCAGGATTGCAATCAGCGATGTGGGAGTTGCGGTTCTGTTTGCACGTGCGGCGCTGGAGGGTGCTTCCCTTAACATTTATATTAATACCCGCCTTATGAAAGACAGGGAACAGGCAGAACGTCTAAATCGGGAATCGGACCATATGATTACAGAAGTACGGAAGCTGCAGGAAGAAATCTATGCAGGCGTGCTGGAGAAGATTCGATAGGAGGAAAAAGATGAGTGTATTAATGAAGGGAGCCGATGTGGCGAACGCCATGAAGGAAGTGCTGATAAATAAAGTGGAAGCTCTGAAAGAAGAAGGGACTGTTCCGTGTCTGACCATCGTGAGGGTGGGAAACCGGCCGGATGACCTGGCTTATGAGCGGGGTGCGAAGAAGCGTATGGAAATGACGGGAATTACATGCAGGGTACTGGAGCTCCCGGAAAAGATTACACAGTCAGAGTTTGAAGAAGAATTCCGAAAGGTAAATGATGATCCGGCTGTTCATGGAATTCTTCTTTTCCGCCCTCTGCCAAAGCAGTTGGATGAAGAGCCGATTAAGGCAATGATTCATCCGGAAAAGGATATGGACTGTATGAGTCCGGTAAATGTTGCGAAAGTATTTGCGGGCGACGAGACAGGATATGCGCCTTGTACGGCAGAAGCAGTGATGGAGATGCTGGATTATTATGACATTGATCCGAAAGGGAAAAATGTTACCGTAGTGGGAAGGAGTATGGTGGTTGGCAAGCCTTTGTCTATGATGCTGCTTAAGAGGCATGCGACGATTACAGTCTGCCACACGAGAACGGTTAATCTGATGGAAATCTGCCGCGGTGCGGAGATTCTTGTTGCTGCGGCAGGAAAGGCCAGAATGATAACGGCGGATATGGTTGGCGAAGGCGCAGTTGTTGCGGACGTAGGGATTAATGTGGATGAAGCCGGCAATCTGTGTGGAGACGTGGATTTTGATGCTGTAGAGCCAAAAGCGTCTTATATCAGCCCGGTGCCGAGAGGTGTGGGAAGTATTACAACTTCTGTTCTGGCTAAGCATGTGGTGCGCGCGGCTGAAAGGGCAAGCGGGAAGTAAAAACGGCGGGATTTGAATCAGCGTGATAATAAGTTAATGATTTACCATGTTAAAGTAAACAAAAAAAGAGGACTAAAAAGGGGATTGTTTGTCAACGTGCATAAAATTGATTGTTTTGAAAATTAGTGTATTGACGATTAAAAAAAGTGGTGATATATTATAAACATCTTAAATGTGTGACATTTAAGTGAGACCAATTTGGTTGTTATTGCAGTTACGCTGTTGCCGGTTATTTCCCCCAAGAATGACCTTGCGGCAGTGAACTCCAATTGATATATACATTCCTCGAAAGAGGAGCATTCCCCAGCTTTGTATATAAACAAAACTGCAATGCAACGAGGAAAAACCTCTCAATGACATACCAAAAAGAAAGGGCACGACATATTCAGATGTCGTGCCTTTTCTTTTTGAGTTAAATTAACCTGCGCCCGGAGGACGCAGGTTTCCAAAATGTGAGGCGGGGGCTGCCTCATTGATAAAACGTCGTTTAAGCTTTTGTCGCATCTTTAAAGAAGATGATTGCGCAAATAATCATGACCGCTGTTACGATCCAGGTTAATACGGTGAGCGGGAGTGATGTGATGATAAAGCATGCAACCAGAACACCGATTACGCCGGAAATAGTAAGTACCAGAGAAGTTGCTCTGTTGTATTTTCCTTCTTTTACGAATTTAATACCAGCGGATGGCATCAGGAATGCACAGGAACCCATCATAATTGGGAAGGCAATATCTGCACTTAAGCCCAGCAGCAGACACAGCGCCATACATGGAGCGTAAAGTCCGAGACCAACAATCATAAGAGCGCCCAGAACAAAGTTGATGAGAACGCCAATGACAAGTTTGGCTCCGGTAAGACCACTGGCGGTTCCGACGATGCCGAAAGGTCCGATGCCTGTAAGCTTGCATATCATAACAATTGCAAGTGCAATCAATGCACAGCCGAGAGCGATACGTACTTTCTTCAAATCCCATTTTGATACAACGGAAGCACCGATAACAGCTCCCAGGACAGCAGCGCCGATCATAAGAACCAGTGTAAGCGGATCTACAGTTACCTTCTGGATGAAGACAACTGCTTCCGTAACAACCGGGATGGCGTATGCTACGTTCAGTGTTCCCGGAATCAGGTCATCGGGACAGGTTTTGGTGAATTTAAAAGCCGTCGTTGAGGTTGCATAACTTCCGATTCCAAGCGTATCAAAGAAGTTTGCCAGCGCTCCGATAATGATGGCGGGTATGTATTTTACACTTTTAAAATCTTCCTTGTGTTTCAGTACATCCCTTACATAGTAAACCCCGAAAACTGCAGTCCATATAATCAGGACCCATACTAAGATTTTTGCGACACTCATATTGATTCCTCCTCTAGATTAACTATTTGATATGAGCTATCAAAATAAATGAAAAAAGGCGTTCGCCCTACTGGTGACCGCCTTCGGTTATAAGATACTCATATATTATACTTTCTCTGTCAATATTTTGTCAATATTATATTGAAAAATACTGTTACAAAATAGAATATATTTATAGATATTTATGCCGGAAGCTATTGACGGAGAGGCGGGGTAATTATTATAATTATCAATATATAGATAGTTGGACAGGAAAGAACTTGCCTGATATTCTGTATAATGCTGCAGAACGGAGGAAATGAAAAGTGGAGATGGAAAAGAATGCTGTACAGACATGCGGGGATGAGACGGAAGACAGCAGGGAGTTTAAGAGAGCGAAATACATTGTACGGGTCAGGCGGGACAAAAAGCTTTTGAAGACTTTTGTAAAGTTTTCGAATCGGATCCGTCATCCGCGTGTGACGGTATATTTGGTTACGGTTGGAGCGATGCTGGTAGCGCTGCCGATTGCGAATAAGGACATTGCGCTTCCGGGGGTAATTATTTCTTATGCTGTAGGGGCGCTCATGCTGCTGTTTGCGTTGTTCCGGCATAATATATCTGTAAGTATGATGGCGGACAATCCGGCGACAAAACTGGATGTGGAACTTACCTATCTGTTGGGAAGTACCGGCATTCAGGTAGAGGAAGGCGGAAAGATTGAAAACTTTGGAAATTATAAAAAAATATACCGCGTGTGGGAGGATGAGAAGTTTTTCTATTTGGGGATGAATGAAGATGATTTGTTGGTTTTCCCAAAGGAGAATTTTGAAACGGGAGATCCGGGAACTTTCCGGGATTTTATTCTGGATAAGAGCAGAGTGGATTTTCGCTGGGTACCCACCAGGCCGGATAACATCATAAAAAACAGGATTGCGCAGATGCGCTGGAACATGGCAAAGGAAGACGAAGAAGAGACGGAGAAAAAAGAAAAGAAGGAAAAGAAGAAGAAAAAAGGCATTTGATTTAACGCAAATGCCTTTTATGTACTTTCTATATTCAATTGTAAAGGAAATGCCTGCTAACTAGGCTGCAGAGCCTTTCTTGATACCGTCGTGCAGATATAAGAATGCTGTGAAGTATACGACAACAACGATAACCTTTGTAAGGACATCCAGTGGTAAGCTTTTTACAAATGCATAAGCTACGTATACACCAAGGGAGCCTGCGATAGCCTGTGTCCAGGAACAAACCATATCAAATTTACCTTCTTTAATAAACTTCGGTCCATTACCAAATGCCATCAGGAATGCACAAGATCCCATCATAGCCGGGAATGCACAGTTCGCATCCATTCCCAGTGCAAGAACCATAGCCATACAAGGTGCGTAAAGACCAACACCGATACACATAAGAGCACCGAAGATAAAGTTTCCAACAACAGCGATAACCAGTTTACCGCCGGAAAGTGCGGTTGCAGTACCCTGAGTACCGAACGGACCAACACCTAAGTTCTTCATAAGAACAACGGTTGCAAGAAGGAAAAGACCGACAAACAATGAGAAGCGGACTTTCTTTCTGTCGAATTTGGAAACGATACCGGCCATTACGATAGAACCTGCAATAGCAGCAACGATCATAAGTACAAGTGTAAGAACATCCATTTCAACAATGCCGAAGAAAAGGAATGCTTCCACACATACAGGTACGGTGTCACCTACATTAAGAGTGCCGGGAACCAGCGCGTCATCTACGGACTTTGTCATCTTGAACGCAGCGGAAGTCGGAGCAAAAGAACCGATTCCTAAGGTATCAAGGAAGTTTGCGACAAATCCAATGATTGAAGTTACAACGATGTGTTTCTTTCCGAACTGCCATAACTCTTCACCTGTCATACCCGTTACGGCGTCCCTTTCTGAGCTTGCACGGAGTTCTTTGTTCTTCCTAAGCATAAGAACTACGGTAAGAACGATGCCGATTAAACATAATCCTTTCAAAATATACATGCCCATAATTCAACCCTCCAGATTATAAAATATTTAGTTGTAAAAACGAAACAGACAAAACATACAACACGATACCCCGATATATCCTATTCTATATATAATATTATCTGTCTCTCTTTCACTAATTTTAACAATATATGCAGGGAAAGTCAATTATATTTATTAAAAAATGATAAAATGGGTTAAGAATTGCTTAAGAAATAGAAAAATGGATTGTACGAAAAAAAATACAATAATTCTTGAAAAAGGCTTGAAATATTTCTTTCCTTCCTTTATACTGAAAAAGCTGTGACATGATAGCGATGAAGCGTGAGGTTGCTGCCCGAAAGTGGCAGGTTTTCCGTGGAGCGAATGTCAAGTTAGGAAACTGGCGACAAGTCACTGTACGAAACTACTATAACAGCCACTGAGATGTGGTAACAACGTGTGAGTTTCTCACGACACACACGGGAGAGTGTACAGTCACCGCTTGTCGTACTGAAGTTAAAAGTACGAAAAGGAGGCGACTTTTTTTATGGCAAGTCAAGTAATGAGAATCACTTTGAAGGCGTATGATCACCAGTTGGTGGATGCATCCGCAAAGAAAATCATCGAAACTGTTAAGAAGAATGGATCACAGGTGAGCGGACCGGTACCGCTTCCGACAAAGAAGGAAGTAGTTACAATTTTAAGAGCTGTTCACAATTATAAAGATTCCAGAGAACAGTTTGAGCAGAGAACTCATAAGAGACTTATTGATATCATCACACCAACCCAGAAGACGGTTGATGCACTGTCAAGACTGGAGATGCCAGCTGGCGTTTACATTGATATCAAAATGAAAAACAAGTAAGAACGCAGTAATTCCTATATTTAGGATGAACACCCGAAACGGTGTTCCGCTGTAAATCACAGGAGGTAATTATAATGAAGAAAGCTATCTTAGCTACAAAAGTCGGAATGACTCAGATCTTCAACGAAGACGGTACGCTTACACCAGTAACCGTACTTCAGGCTGGTCCCTGCGTAGTGACACAGATTAAGACCGTTGAGAATGACGGATATAGTGCAGTACAGGTGGGCTTCGTTGACAAGAAAGACAAAATCGTAAATAAAGACAAGAACGGTAAGAAAGAGATCGTTCATCGTCATGGAGTAACAAAAGCTGAGCAGGGACATTTTGCAAAAGCAGGCGTTTCCGGCAAGAGATTTGTAAGAGAATTTAAATTTGATAATGCTGATGAATATACACTGGCACAGGAAATCAAGGCTGACATTTTTGCGGTCGGCGACAAGGTGGATGCTACCGCAATTTCAAAAGGTAAAGGATTCCAGGGTGCAGTTAAGAGACATAATCAGCACAGAGGACCAATGACACACGGTTCTAAGTTCCACCGTCACGCAGGTTCCAACGGTGCGGCATCTGATCCGAGCAAAGTATTTAAGGGCAAGAAAATGCCGGGACAGATGGGCAACAAGAAGATTACAATTCAGAATCTTGAGGTTGTGCGCGTAGATGCAGAGAACAATCTGCTTCTTGTTAAGGGTTCTGTACCGGGACCGAAGAAGTCTTTAGTAACTATTAAAGAGACAGTGAAAGCTATCTAGGCTTAGCTAAGAAAGGAGGAACACTAGAGATGGCAAACGTAGCAGTTTACAATATCGAAGGTAAAGAAGTTGGTACAATCGATTTGAATGATGCTGTATTTGGTGTAGAAGTGAATGAACACTTAGTGCACATGGCAGTGGTAAACCAGCTTGCAAATAAACGTCAGGGAACTCAGAAAGCTAAGACCCGTTCTGAAGTGTCCGGAGGCGGAAGAAAACCATGGAGACAGAAAGGAACAGGTCATGCAAGACAGGGTTCAACAAGAGCTCCACAGTGGACAGGCGGCGGAGTGGTATTTGCTCCGGTACCGAGAGATTATTCATTTAAGATGAATAAGAAAGAGAAGAGAGCAGCTCTGAAATCCGCTCTCAGTGCAAAGGTAGAAGAGAAGAAATTCATCGTAATTGATGAGATTAAGCTCGATGAAATTAAGACAAAGAATTTTGTGAATATTCTTAAGAACTTAGATGTGAAGAAAGCATTAGTAGTATTAGAAGACGGCAATACGAACGCTGAGATTTCTGCAAGAAATATCGCGGATGTGAAGACAGCTAAGACTAATACGATCAATGTGTACGACATCTTAAAATACAACACAGTAATCGCAACGAAAGCTGCTGTTGCAACTATCGAGGAGGTGTACGCATAATGGCAAATATTCAGTATTATGATGTAATCCTTAAACCAATCGTAACAGAAAAGAGCATGGAGCTTATGGGTGACAAGAAATACACATTCCTTGTACACACAGAGGCGACAAAGAGCCAGATCAAGGAAGCTGTTGAGAAAATGTTCGCTGGAACAAAGGTTAAGAGTGTAAACACGATGAACCTTGATGGTAAGAAGAAGAGAGTTCGCGGAACATTCAAATATGGCAAGACAGCTAAGACGAAAAAAGCAATTGTTCAGCTTACGGCTGAAAGCGCAGATATTGAAATCTTCGAGGGTCTGTAGACTTGACGAAAGCAAGCGTAAGCGCAGGTTGAGTCCTAGTCGGGACCCGTTCCCAAGCGTTAGCGATGACGAGCCGGCAGGCGAAGGAAGAGCTTAGGCGCACGGAACCTGTAGACTTGACGAAAGCAAGCGTAAGCGCAGGTTGAGTAAAAATATACGGTGCAAATCCGTGAAAAGAATAACCAGAAATTGAAAGGAGAAGTAATCATGGGAATTAAAACATATCGCCCATATACGCCTTCCAGAAGACAGATGACTGGATCTGATTTCTCTGAAATCACAAAGACAACGCCAGAAAAATCTCTGTTAGCTCCAAAGAGCAGACAGGCAGGACGTAACAATCAAGGTAAAATTACAGTTAGACACCGCGGAGGCGGAGCTAAGAAGAAATATAGAATTATTGACTTTAAGAGAAGAAAAGATGGTATTCCGGCAAAGGTAATCGGAATTGAGTATGATCCGAACAGAACAGCGAATATCGCTCTTATCTGCTATGAAGATGGTGAAAAGGCATATATCCTTGCACCGGCAGGATTACAGGTAGGATGGAAAGTAATGAACGGACCGGAAGCAGAAGTGTTGATTGGTAATTGCCTGCCGCTTTCTGAGATCCCGGTTGGTACACAGATTCATAATATTGAGCTTCATCCCGGAAAAGGCGGACAGATGGTTCGTTCCGCGGGTAACAGCGCTCAGCTGATGGCAAAAGAAGGGAAATACGCTACTCTTCGTCTTCCGTCAGGAGAAATGAGAATGGTTCCGCTTGAGTGCCGTGCATCTGTCGGTGTAGTAGGCAATGGAGATCACAGCTTGATTAATATTGGTAAAGCAGGACGTAAACGCCATATGGGTATCAGACCTACTGTTCGTGGTTCTGTTATGAACCCGAATGACCATCCGCATGGTGGTGGTGAAGGTAAGACAGGAATCGGCCGCCCGGGTCCGTGTACTCCGTGGGGTAAACCGGCTCTTGGTCTTAAGACTCGCAAGAAGAATAAACAGTCTAACAAGTTAATCGTAAGAAGACGTGATGGTAAAGGTATTAAATAATAGATTCGTAAGGAGGTAGAACCATGGCTCGTTCACTTAAAAAAGGACCATTCGCAGATGCAAGCCTGCTTAAGAAGATTGATGCAATGAACGCATCAGGCGACAAATCAGTTATCAAAACATGGTCTCGTCGTTCTACAATCTTCCCAAGCATGATTGGACATACAATTGCAGTTCATGACGGAAGAAAACATGTGCCTGTATATGTAACAGAAGATATGGTTGGACACAAGCTCGGAGAGTTCGTTGCAACCAGAACTTACAGAGGACATGGTAAAGACGAAAAGAAATCTAAAGTCAGATAATAAACAGTGTATTTGAAAGGAGGGTTCATCCATGGCAAAAGGACACAGATCCCACATCAAGAGAGAGAGAAATGCGATTAAGGACACAAGACCTTCAGCTAAATTATCTTATGCTCGAGTTTCTGTTCAGAAAGCATGCTTTGTATTGGATGCCATCAGAGGTAAGGATGTAACGACAGCGCTTGGTATTTTGACATATAATCCAAGATATGCTTCAAGTTTAATAAAGAAATTATTAGAGTCAGCAATCGCAAATGCTGAGAATAACAATGGTATGAATGTTGAGAATCTCTATATTGCAGAAGCTTATGCAAATAAGGGACCAACAATGAAGAGAATCAGACCAAGAGCACAGGGAAGGGCTTACAGAATCGAAAAGAGAATGAGTCACATTACACTTGTGCTTGATGAAAGATAAGGAGGGCAATCATGGGACAGAAAGTTAATCCTCATGGCTTGAGAGTCGGTATTATTAAAGATTGGGACTCTAAATGGTATGCAGAGAAAGAGTTTGCAGATTACCTTGTTGAAGACCATGAAATCAGAACATTTCTTAAAAAGAAATTATATAGTGCCGGTGTTTCTAAGATTGAGATCGAAAGAGCATCAGACCGTGTTAAAATCATCATTTATACAGCTAAGCCGGGTGTGGTAATCGGTAAAGGCGGATCTGAGATTGAGAAGGTGAAAGCTGAACTTACCCGGTTTACAGATAAGAAATTAGTTGTTGATATTAAAGAAGTTAAGAGACCGGACAAAGACGCTCAGTTAGTAGCTGAGAACATCGCACTTCAGTTAGAGAACCGTATTTCTTTCAGACGTGCTATGAAATCTTGCATGTCCAGAACAATGAAAGCAGGAGCACTTGGTGTGAAGACATCCGTATCCGGACGTTTGGGCGGAGCTGATATGGCTCGTACAGAGTTCTACAGTGAAGGAACAATTCCGCTTCAGACATTGAGAGCAGACATTGACTACGGATTCGCCGAAGCAGACACGACTTACGGCAAAGTTGGCGTGAAGGTATGGGTTTACAAAGGCGAAGTTCTTCCGGAAAAAGCAGCAAAGGAAGGAGAGAGATAAATCATGTTAATGCCAAAAAGAGTAAAACGTCGTAAACAGTTCCGTGGCTCCATGAAAGGAAAAGCCCTTCGTGGAAACACGCTTTCCTATGGTGAATATGGTATTGTTGCAATGGAGCCGTGCTGGATCCGTTCCAATCAGATCGAGGCAGCCCGTGTCGCTATGACTCGTTATATTAAGCGTGGCGGTAAAGTTTGGATCAAAATATTCCCAGATAAACCAGTAACTACGAAACCAGCTGAAACACGTATGGGTTCCGGTAAAGGTACCTTAGAATACTGGGTGGCTGTTGTTAAGCCAGGCCGCGTAATGTTTGAGATCGCAGGCGTGCCTGAAGAAGTGGCAAGAGAAGCGCTTCGTCTTGCAACACACAAGTTACCTTGTAAATGTAAAATCGTTTCTCGCGCAGACTTAGAAGGCGGTGATAACAGTGAAAATTAATGCATTTGTAGAAGATTTAAGGACAAAATCAGCTGCAGAGCTGAACGAAGAATTAGTAGCTGCTAAGAAGGAGCTTTTCAACTTAAGATTCCAGAACGCAACAAATCAGTTAGATAACACGAGCAGAATTAAGGAAGTCAGAAGAAACATTGCCAGAATTCAGACCGTTATTACTGAGAAGGCTAAAGCAGAGTAGTTCGGAAAGGAGTAGAAGACCGTGGAAAGAAATTTGAGAAAAACACGTGTAGGCAAAGTTGTCAGCAATAAGATGGATAAAACAATCGTCGTTGCAGTTGAAGACCACGTAAAACATCCGCTTTACAACAAGATTGTAAAAAGAACTTATAAATTAAAAGCTCATGATGAAGAGAATGTATGCAACATCGGAGATAAAGTAAAAGTAATGGAAACGAGACCGTTGTCCAAGGATAAGAGATGGCGCCTTGTTGAAGTTATGGAAACAGTGAAATAGTATATAAGGAGGGAAACCTGCATGATACAGCAAGAAAGCAGACTTAGAGTAGCAGACAACACAGGTGCGAAAGAGTTACTTTGTATCCGTGTGCTTGGTGGTTCAACCAGAAGATATGCAAGCATTGGTGACATTATCGTTGCGACTGTTAAAGATGCAACACCAGGCGGCGTTGTTAAAAAAGGTGATGTAGTAAAAGCTGTAGTTGTACGTACGGTAAAAGGTACTCGTCGTAAAGATGGTTCTTATATCCGCTTCGACGAAAATGCTGCTGTAATTATAAAAGATGATAAGAATCCAAGAGGAACCCGTATCTTTGGGCCAGTGGCGAGAGAGCTTCGTGACAAACAGTTTATGAAAATTGTTTCCTTAGCTCCGGAAGTACTTTAAGGAGGTGCGAGAATAAGATGGCAACTATGAAAATCAAAAAAGGCGATACAGTTAGAGTAATTGCCGGTGCAGATAAAGGAAAAGAAGGCAAAGTCATTTCCGTAGATCAGAAGAATGGTAAAGTTGTTGTTGAGAATGTCAACATGCTGACTAAGCACACAAAACCAAGCATGGCAAACCAGAACGGCGGCATCATTCACCAGGAAGGACCAGTTGATATTTCTAATGTAATGTACGTCCACAAAGGAAACGCTGTCAGAGTCGGTTTTAAAATGGACGGAGACAAAAAAGTTCGTGTCGCAAAAGTGAAAAACGGCGAAAACGAAGTGATTGATTAATTTGAGGAAGGAGGTCCAAAGCTTTGAGTAGACTGAAAGAACAGTATCAGAACGAGATTGTTGACGCAATGATCAAGAAGTTTGGTTATAAAAATATTATGGAAGTTCCGAAGCTCGACAAGGTTGTAATCAATATGGGCGTCGGAGAAGCAAAAGATAATGCGAAACTTCTGGATTCTGCAATTGGTGACCTTGAGAAGATCACGGGACAGAAAGCAGTTGTTTGTAAAGCAAAGAAATCAGTTGCTAACTTCAAATTAAGAGAAGGAATGGCAATCGGATGTAAAGTTACTTTAAGAGGAGAAAAGATGTATGAGTTTGTTGATCGTCTGATTAACCTTGCACTTCCTCGTGTACGTGACTTCAGAGGGGTAAACCCGAATGCATTCGATGGAAGAGGAAATTACGCCCTTGGTATTAAAGAGCAGCTTATCTTCCCGGAGATTGAGTATGATAAGGTGGATAAAGTAAGAGGTATGGACGTGATTTTTGTTACAACCGCTAAAACAGATGAAGAGGCACGTGAACTGCTTACACAGTTCAATATGCCGTTTACAAAATAAGGAGGTAAATTATGGCTAAAACAGCAATGAAAATTAAACAGCAGCGTAAGCAGAAATTCTCTACAAGAGAATACAGCCGTTGCAGAATTTGTGGCCGTCCGCATGCATATTTAAGAAAATATGGAATCTGCCGTGTTTGCTTCCGTGAGCTGGCATATAAAGGACAGATCCCAGGCGTAAAGAAAGCAAGCTGGTAGCCCGAAAGCAACTTGGTGAAAGCAAGCCGTCGGCGCAGCTTGAGCCTAGTGCGAGGGCGTTCTTCGAGATAAGCGAGGTGTTTTCGAGCATGGCGAGAAGAACTTCCTTATGAAGAACTTCATTATTGAAACTTCACTAGAAAAGGAGGATAATATTTCATGACTATGAGTGATCCAATCGCAGATATGCTTACAAGAATCCGTAATGCGAATACTGCTAAACATGATACAGTAGATATTCCTGCATCTAAGATGAAATTATCTATTGCAGAGATTTTACTGAATGAAGGATATATTGAGAAATATGATGTCGTAGAAGACGGAGCGTTCAAAACAATCCGTGTAACATTAAAATACGGCGCTGACAAGAATGAGAAGGTTATTTCCGGTCTGAAGAGAATTTCCAAACCAGGTCTGCGTGTATACGCAAGCTGTGAGGAACTTCCGAAGGTATTGGGCGGACTCGGAACGGCTATTATTTCAACAAATCAGGGTGTTATTACTGATAAAGAAGCAAGAAAAATGGGCGTAGGCGGAGAAGTTCTCTGCTTCGTGTGGTAAGCACTGAACACTTAGCGAATCTGAGCGTGAGCGAAAGATGAGCTTAGTGAGAAGGCTGTTCTTTGAGATTAGCAAGAGTGAGCCGTAAGGCGAAGCTTGAGCTTAGCGAAAAGAACTTCCTTATAAAAATGAGTACAGAGGAAACACCGCAGTCACTAGGTTCGGGAAGATCTCACCAAGTGTCTGGGTGTACGTTCGTACTAAACTCGAAAAGACCTCGTTAAGTACTCACAGCAACTGAAAACAGAGCAGACTAAAGCATCTGCTCCGAGAATTTAAGTTAAGGAGGATTAGGCAATGTCACGTATAGGAAGACTGCCAATCGCAGTTCCGGCAGGCGTTACTGTTGAAATTGCAGAAAATAATAAAGTGACTGTAACAGGTCCAAAAGGAACTCTTTCTAAAGAGCTTCCGTCAGAGATGGAAATCAAGCAGGAAGGCGATGAAATTATCGTTACGAGACCGAATGATTTAAAGAGAATGAAATCTCTTCACGGTCTTACAAGAACACTGATTAACAATATGGTTGTTGGTGTAACAGAAGGATATAAGAAAGTCCTGGAAGTGAATGGTGTTGGTTACAGAGCAGCAAAATCAGGCAATAAACTGACACTTAGCCTGGGATACTCCCATCCGGTAGAGATGATTGATCCAGAAGGTATTGAGACTGTTCTGGAAGGACAGAACAAGATTACGGTTCAGGGGATTGATAAAGAAAAAGTAGGCCAATACGCAGCTGAAATCAGAGACAAGAGAAGACCGGAGCCATACAAAGGCAAAGGTATTAAATATGCTGATGAAGTTATCAGACGTAAAGTTGGTAAGACTGGTAAGAAATAAATAAGGAGAGTGTGAAAATGGTTAGCAAAAAATCTAGAAGCGAAGTTCGTGTGAAAAAACACAAAAAATTACGTAACCGTTTCAGCGGTACAACTGAATGCCCGCGTTTAGCAGTATTCAGAAGTAATAATCATATGTATGCTCAGATTATTGACGATACAGTTGGCAACACTCTGGTTTCCGCTTCCACTCTTCAAAAAGAAGTGAAGGCAAACTTGGAAAAAACCAACGACGTTAATGCAGCAGCATATTTGGGAAAAGTCATTGCAGAAAGAGCACTGGAAAAAGGCATTAAAGATGTTGTTTTTGACAGAGGCGGCTTTATATATCATGGCAAGGTTCAGGCATTAGCAGACGCAGCTAGAGAAGCTGGGCTGAATTTCTAGAAGGAGGAGCACACATGAAACAAGAACGTATTGATGCTAGTTCATTAGAATTAACAGAAAAAGTAGTATCAATTAAACGTGTTACCAAAGTTGTTAAGGGTGGCCGTAACATGAGATTCACAGCTTTAGTTGTTGTAGGTGATGGAAATGGCCATGTTGGTGCAGGTTTAGGAAAAGCAACTGAAATTCCTGAAGCGATCCGCAAAGGAAAGGAAGATGCAACGAAGAAGCTTATTTCTGTAGCATTAAATGAAAATGGAAGTATTACACATGATTTGATTGGTAAGTTCGGAAGCGCTTCCGTATTATTGAAGACAGCTCCGGAAGGTACTGGTGTTATCGCCGGAGGTCCGGCGCGTGCCGTTATTGAGATGGCGGGAATCAAGAACATCCGTACAAAATCTTTGGGTTCCAACAATAAGCAGAACGTAGTTCTTGCTACAATTGAAGGTCTTAAAGAGATTAAAACTCCGGAAGAGGTTTCAAGACTTCGCGGCAAATCAATAGAAGAGATTGTAGGCTAAGGAGGTAGACCGAAATGGCAAATTTGAAAATCACGTTAGTAAAATCTACAATCGGTGCTGTACCAAAGCATAAAAGAACCGTTGAAGCTTTGGGTTTAAAGAAGCTTAACAAGACAGTTGAACTTCCTGATAACGCAGCTACAAGAGGTATGATTAAACAGGTTCAGCACTTAGTAAAAGTAGAAGAAGCTTAATTGAATAATATCGAGTAAGGAGGTGTCATGATGGACTTATCAAATTTAAGACCTGCTGATGGGGCGAAACAGAGCAATAATTTCAGAAGAGGACGTGGACACGGTTCAGGAAATGGTAAGACTGCCGGAAAAGGACACAAGGGTCAGAAAGCTCGTTCCGGCGGCACAAGACCTGGTTTTGAAGGCGGACAGATGCCGTTATATAGAAGAATTCCTAAGAGAGGCTTTACAAACAGAAATACAAAGACAATCGTAGGAATTAATGTAAGCGCACTGGAAGTATTTGACAACGATGCAGTTGTTTCTGTAGAGACATTGGTAGAAGCAGGCATTGTAAAAAATCCAAGAGATGGAGTTAAAATCCTCGGAAATGGAGAGTTGACAAAGAAGCTTACAGTTCAGGCTAATGCATTCAGTGCTGGTGCAGCGGCTAAAATTGAAGCTCTTGGCGGAAAAGCAGAGGTGATCTAATTGTTTAAAACATTACAAAGGGCATTTCAAATCAAAGATATCCGGAAAAAGATTTTCTATACCTTTATGATGTTAGTTGTAATCAGACTTGGATCTCAACTGCCTACACCGGGCATCAATGCAAGCTATATTCAGGACTTTTTTGCACAGAATACGGGGGAAGCGTTTAACTTGTTTAACGCTTTCACCGGTGGTTCTTTTGAGCAGATGTCAATTTTTGCCCTGAGTATTACACCATACATCACATCTTCCATTATTATGCAGCTTCTTACCATTGCAATTCCGAAGTTGGAGGAGATGCAGAAAGAAGGAGAAGATGGAAGGAAGAAAATTGCATCTATTACCCGTTATGTTACGGTAATACTTGCTTTGATTGAATCTACCGCAATGGCAGTCGGGTTCGGACGCCAGGGACTGCTTGAGGAATACAATTTTGTAAATGCAGCAATTGTTGTCCTGACTTTGACAGCGGGTTCTGCATTCCTTATGTGGGTTGGTGAAAGAATCACAGAAAAAGGTGTGGGAAATGGTATCTCCATCGTGTTGGTAATCAACATCATTTCCCGTGTTCCAAGTGATATGACGACACTGTACGAACAGTTCGTAAAAGGAAAGAGCATCGCATCTGCAGCGCTTGCAGTTTTGATTATTCTTGCGATTATTCTGGCGCTTGTTGTTCTGGTAGTTATCCTGCAGGGCGGCGAGAGAAGGATTGCAGTACAGTATTCTCAGAAAATGCAGGGAAGAAGGACTTATGGAGGACAGTCTACCCATATTCCTCTTAAAGTCAATACAGCCGGAGTAATTCCGATTATCTTCGCTTCTTCGCTGATGCAGTTCCCGATCGTAATCGCATCTTTCATGGGAAAAGGCGACGGAACAGGAATCGGAAGTGAGATCCTCAGGGGTCTGAACCAGGCAAACTGGTGTAATCCGCAGAATATAAAATATACATGGGGATTGCTTGTGTATATTGTACTTACGGTATTCTTTGCATATTTCTATACATCCATCACATTTAACCCGATGGAGATTGCAAACAATATGAAAAAAAGCGGAGGATTTATTCCTGGTATCCGTCCGGGAAAACCGACAATTGAGTATTTGACAAAAATATTGAATTATATTATCTTTATCGGAGCGTGCGGACTCGTGCTGATACAGCTTGTGCCAATCTTCTTTAATGGTTGGCTGGGAGCGAGCGTATCCTTCGGCGGAACTTCTCTGATTATTATTGTCAGTGTTATTTTGGAGACAATTAAGCAGATTGAAGCACAGATGCTGGTACGTAATTATAAAGGATTTTTGAACAGCTAATATTTTGACTCGCGGAAATTCTCCGCGGGTTAAAATACTATAAGGAGGAAATGCATATGAAGATTATTATGTTGGGCGCGCCTGGAGCGGGCAAAGGAACACAGGCAAAGAAAATTGCGGAAAAGTATAGTATTCCGCATATCTCAACGGGAGACATTTTCCGCGCGAATATTAAAAATGGCACAGAATTGGGGAAAAAGGCGAAAACATATATGGATCAGGGACTTCTGGTTCCGGATGAGCTGGTTGTAGATTTGGTTGTAGACCGTGTAAATCAGGACGATTGTAAGAACGGCTATGTGTTGGATGGATTCCCGAGGACGATTCCGCAGGCAGAGGCGCTTACAAAGGCGTTGGCGGCAATGGATCAGAAGATGGATTATGCCATTGATGTAAATGTTCCGGATGAGAATATTGTGAACCGTATGTCCGGAAGAAGAGCATGCGTAGGGTGCGGCGCCACCTATCATTTAAAATATGCTCCGACAAAAACAGAGGGGATCTGCGATGTTTGCGGCAAAGAATTGATTTTAAGAGACGACGATAAGCCGGAAACTGTTCAGAAGCGTCTGAATGTATACCATGAGCAGACACAGCCGTTGATTGATTACTATACGGCTGCCGGGATTTTGAGAACTGTGGATGGAACGGTAGATATTAATGATGTGTTCCAGGCTATCGTTGATATTTTAGGAGCGTAGAATATGCCAATTACTATAAAATCAGCAAGAGAAATTGAACTTATGGAAGAAGCCGGAAGAATTTTGGAGTCTGTACATAAGGAACTGGAGAAGGCAGTGCATCCCGGGATGACAACTCTTGAGATTGACAGGTTAGGGGAGGAGATTATCCGAAGCTTCGGATGTGTTCCTTCCTTCCTGAATTATAATGGCTATCCGGCGTCAATCTGTGTGTCCGTGAATGATGAAGTTGTCCACGGCATACCGAGCAGTAAGCGTATCCTGAAAGAAGGAGATATTGTGAGCCTGGATGCCGGAGTCATTTATAAAGGGTATCATTCCGATGCGGCAAGAACCCATGCAGTCGGCGAAATCAGTAAAGAAGCGGCTGATCTGATAAAGGTAACCCGGGAAGCTTTTTTTGAAGGTATAAAATATGCAAAAGAAGGCAACCATTTATTTGATATTTCAGCAGCAATCGGCAAATATGCCGGAGAGCGGGGATATGGAGTGGTCCGGGACCTGTGTGGGCATGGAATTGGAACCAGTCTGCATGAATCGCCGGAAATACCGAATTATGAGATGAACCGAAAAGGGATCCTTTTGAAAGCGGGAATGACGCTTGCTATCGAGCCTATGATTAATATCGGCGGATGGGAAGTTGACTGGCTTGCAGATGACTGGACAGTAGTAACCAGGGATCATTCATTGTCTGCACATTATGAGAATACAGTACTTATTACAGAGGATGAACCGAGACTTCTGACCCTGACCGGGAATTCTTTGCAGAACAGCCTGGGAGAAATATAATAATGGGAAGATATGAGAAGGGAATGCTTGCTAGATCAAAGGCAGGTCATGATGAAGGCAGAGTGTATATCATAGCAGATACGGACGATGCATATGTATATTTAGCAGACGGAAGGATCCGGACATTAGATAATCTAAAAAAGAAAAAGAAAAAGCATGTGCAGCCGGTCTGCAGGAAATATGATATAATCGGAATGGACGATGTAGAAATCAAGCGTATCATAAAAGAATGGGTCAGGAAAGAAGAATAACAGGAGGGAAAATATATGTCAAAAGCTGATGTAATCGAAATTGAAGGAACAGTAGTTGAAAAACTGCCAAATGCAATGTTTCAGGTAGAGTTGGAGAATGGACATCAGGTACTTGCGCACATCAGTGGAAAGCTGAGAATGAATTTTATTAAAATATTGCCGGGAGATAAGGTAACACTGGAGCTGTCCCCTTATGATCTTTCTAAAGGAAGAATCATCTGGAGGGATAAATAATCTAAAAAAACTATTGACTTTGCTCATCTGCTGACTTATAATATATAAGCATGTTTCCGGGCATTTTTATGCAATCGGGTTGTCATTAAGGGAAAAAGACCGGATTTACAGGAAATATGCGGGTAACGGAAGTCAGCCAATGGATGAAAGGAGGATTTGACGTGAAGGTTAGATCATCAGTAAAACCAATTTGCGAAAAATGCAAAGTAATCAAAAGAAAAGGAAGCGTTCGCATTATCTGCGAGAATCCAAAGCATAAACAGCGTCAGGGATAAACATTGAACACTTAATGAGCGCGAGGCGGTAGCCGAAGTGCGAATTTAGTGAACCGAACATCCTTATATTATGATTATATTACAGTAGTTTATGCAACACAAATTAGGCGGCTGATAGTTGACACGCCAGGAGGCGTGTAGACTATTTTAAATATACAAGGAAGCACCTTTAGCCGGTGAAAATCCTCGTATATTGCTTGAATGCCGGCCCGTCATTACCGGATATTCTGGTGGCGGTATATTGATAATTGATGCCGTGCCATAGAAGATGCGGTGGCCGGAAAGGGTGTGAATACCGAACACGCCTGGGTGAAGCGGGAGCGGAACCCCTATGAAAGACAATGAATGAAAGAAAATGGAGGAAAATCACATGGCTCGTATTGCAGGTGTAGACTTACCAAGAGACAAACGTGTTGAAATCGGATTGACTTATATCTACGGAATTGGCAGAACAAGTGCAAACCGTATTTTGGCAGAAGCAGGAGTAAATCCTGATATCCGCTGCAGAGATTTAACAGATGAAGATGTTAAGAAGATCAGCGCGGTAATTGATGAAACACAGGTTGTTGAAGGTGATCTCCGTAGAGAGATTGCGCTCAACATCAAGAGGTTGCAGGAGATTGGATGCTATAGAGGTATCCGTCACAGAAAAGGACTTCCGGTTCGTGGTCAGAAAACAAAGACTAATGCAAGAACAAGAAAAGGTCCGAAGAGAACAGTAGCAAATAAAAAGAAATAAATTAAAGAGGAAAGCGTAGGTTAGTTTTATTATGGCAAAGAAAGTTACAAAGAAAGTGACAAAAAAACGTGTCAAGAAAAACGTTGAACACGGACAGGCACACATCCAGTCATCTTTTAACAACACAATTGTTACGTTGACAGATGCACAGGGAAATGCTCTTTCATGGGCAAGTGCAGGCGGTCTGGGATTTAGAGGTTCAAGGAAATCTACCCCTTATGCAGCACAGATGGCAGCTGAGACAGCAGCTAAGGCGGCATTGGTACATGGACTGAAATCCGTAGATGTTATGGTTAAGGGACCAGGTTCAGGAAGAGAAGCGGCAATTCGTGCTCTTCAGGCATGCGGAATTGATGTGACAAGCATTAAGGATGTTACACCGGTGCCACACAACGGATGCCGTCCGCCGAAACGCAGAAGAGTGTAGTCGTAGAGCGTTTCATGAAAGCAAGCTGATAATTATCCAATAATTTTAGGAGGAAATAAAGAACATGGCAGTAAATAGAGTTCCGGTTCTTAAAAGATGTCGTTCACTTGGAATGGACCCAGTCTATTTAGGAATTGATAAAAAATCTAACAGACAGTTAAAAAGAGCCAATAGAAAAATGAGCGAGTATGGTCTTCAGCTGCGTGAAAAGCAGAAAGCTAAATTTATCTATGGCGTATTAGAGAAGCCTTTCAGAAATTATTATAAAAAAGCAAAACAGATGAACGGTATGACAGGTACGAATCTGATGGTTATTTTGGAGTCAAGATTGGACAATGTCGTATTCCGTATGGGACTTGCAAGAACACGCCGTGAGGCAAGACAGATTGTTGACCATAAACATGTACTTGTAAATGGTAAACAGGTAAATATCCCATCTTATCTTGTAAAAGCTGGTGATGTAATTGAAATCAAAGAGAAGTGCAAAGACTCCCAGAGATACAAAGACATTCTGGAAGTAACAGGCGGACGTATGGTTCCGGCATGGATTGAAGTAGATGCAGAGAACTTAAAAGGTACTGTAAAAGAGCTTCCGTCCCGTGACGAAATTGATGTTCCTGTTGATGAAATGTTGATTGTCGAATTATATTCTAAATAAATAAGATTTAGATAATTAACCCTCGATAAACCGAATAACCCAGAAGGAGGGACTGTATAGTGTTTGATTTTAATAAACCAAATATAGAAATAACTGAAATTTCAGAAGACAAGAGACATGGGAGATTTGTTGTAGAACCTTTGGAAAGAGGCTACGGAACAACACTTGGAAATTCTCTGAGAAGAATCATGCTTTCTTCACTTCCGGGAGCTGCGATCAGCCAGGTGAAGATTGATGGAGTACTGCATGAGTTCAGTTCTATTCCGGGTGTCAAAGAAGATGTTACAGAGATCATCATGAACCTGAAATCACTGGCTATCAAGAACACGTCTGATACAGATGAACCGAAGACGGCTTATATTGAGTTTGAAGGCGAAGGTGTTGTGACTGGGGCAGATATTCAGGTGGATTCGGATATTGAGATTATGAATCCGGAGACTGTTATCGCTACGTTGAATGGCGGCGCTGACAGTAAGTTATATATGGAGCTTACAATTACGAAGGGCAGAGGTTATGTAAGTGCCGATAAGAACAAGAACGAAGAATTGCCGATAGCAGTGATTCCGATTGATTCTATTTATACTCCGGTAGAGCGCGTGAACCTTACAGTAGAGAATACACGTGTTGGACAGATCACAGACTTTGATAAACTGACGCTGGATGTGTGGACAAACGCAACATTAGCGCCGGATGAAGCTGTCAGTCTGGCAGCGAAAGTACTTAGCGAGCATCTGAAATTATTCATTGATTTATCAGAAGTTGCACAGGCAGCCGAGGTAATGATTGAAAAAGAAGATGACGAGAAAGAAAAAGTGCTTGAGATGAGTATTGACGAGCTGGAATTGTCTGTTCGCTCTTATAACTGCCTGAAGAGAGCGGGAATCAATACGGTTGAAGAATTGACTAACAGAACTCCGGAAGATATGATGAAAGTTCGTAATCTTGGCCGTAAATCTCTGGAAGAGGTTTTGGCGAAATTAAAAGAGCTTGGCTTAGAACTAAGCCAGGGAGAGGAGTAGAGCGGACGAAGTCCGCGATGCCGATTGAACTGCTAATGTTCAAGCGGCTTCCACTAATCGTAGCGAAAACGAGCCGTCAGTAAGTCCGAAGATGCATGACGGCAGCATTTGGCTAGTAAGCCCGAAGATGCGTAACCAGATGTTAGAATATGGAGGATATGAAAATGGCAAAGTATAGAAAGCTTGGCAGAACAGCAAGCCAGAGAAAAGCATTGTTAAGAAACCAGGTAACAGCTCTGATTAACAATGGAAAAATCAGAACAACTGAGGCAAAAGCAAAGGAAATCCGCAAGATTGCAGAAGGTCTGATTGCCTTGGCTGTAAAAGAGAAAGATAACTATGAAGAGGTTACTGTTAAAGCAAAGGTTGCCCGGAAAGACAAAGACGGCAAGAGAGTGAAAGAAGTTGTAGATGGTAAGAAAGTTACCGTATATGACGAAGTTGACAAGACAATTAAGAAAGATAAGCCGTCCAGACTTCATGCAAGAAGACAGATGCTGAAAGTTCTTTATCCGGTAAAGGATGTTCCGACAGAAGCAGCAGGAAGAAAGAAAAATACAAAAGAAGTTGATCTTGTTGCGAAACTGTTTGATGAAATTGCTCCAAAGTATGCAGACCGCAGCGGTGGTTATACAAGAATTGTAAAGATTGGCCAGCGTAAAGGTGATGCAGCTATGGAAGTTCTGATTGAGCTTGTATAAAAGAGATTAAGTGTGACGCACTCTGAGAAATCAGGGTGCGTTTTTTTTAAGCGGTTCTTGCTTTTATATGGAAACAGTGCTATTATTGTACTAGTTAAGCAATACAATAATATAGCGTTACAAATGAATGAAGGGAAGGGGAAGATGGGTGAATTAATTAAGATTGAAGATGTGTATAAGATATACAATCCGGGAGAGAATGAGGTTCATGCTTTGGATGGAATCAGTCTGACGATTGAAGAAGGAGAATTTGTGGCGATTATCGGCCATTCCGGTTCGGGAAAGTCTACTTTTATGAATATGCTGGGGTGTTTGGATGTTCCTACTTCCGGGAAATATTATCTTCAGGGAAAAGATGTTTCTGCTTTGAATGACAACCAGCTTTCTGATATTCGCAACAGGCAGATTGGTTTCATTTTTCAGGGGTTTAATTTGATTTCTAATATAGATGCATTAGGCAATGTGGAGCTTCCTCTTATTTACCGGGGAGTGGATAGGAAGACCCGTCGGGAGATGGCGCGGGAAGCCCTGGAGATGGTAGGGCTTGGCGAGCGTATGCATCATAAACCGGCTGAGATGTCCGGCGGTCAGCAGCAACGGACGGCGGTGGCGAGAGCGATTGCGGCAAAACCATCGATTATACTTGCTGATGAGCCGACCGGTAATCTGGATTCTAATTCCACAAAAGAGATTATGGGGATTTTGTTGAAACTGCATTTGTCGGGAAGGACGGTAATCGTGATTACTCATGACCCGGAGATAGCGGAACAGGCAAAAAGAGTCATCCGTATCAGTGACGGGAAGATAGAGGCGGATTACCGGAATAAAGAATAGTTATCTGAGGAGGGAGAAAATGTTTAAAAAGAGTAAAGAATCCGTGGAGGATAAGAAGAATAAGAAGGAAGAACGAATAACAGAGAGGAAGCCAAAAAAGAAATTGCCGGGGTGGGTTATTCTTCCAATCCTGGCGGTGATTTGTCTGCTCTTCTTCGGTGTTTCTCAATTGGCCGGCGCTTCCGAAGAAGAACAGCTTCATGTGACACAAGCACAGCGAGAAGACATCCGTCAGGTTTATCATACGTCTGGAATTGTGGAGAGTGAAAAAACAAAAGTCTTTTATTCGCCGGTAAATGCACCGGTGGAGAACAATTATGTAAAAGTAGGAAGTACGGTGAAGGCAGGAGACATACTGGTGACATTTGATACAACGAATCTGGAAAGGGATAATGAACAGTCCCAGCTCAATATTCAGTCAGCGCGATACTCGAATCAGGATACAATTGCCCAGAGTGAACGAGCGGCCGCCAGTGCAGCGCAGGCAGAACAACAAGCAGCAGCATCTGTTCAGAGCCTGGAGAATCAGATTGCTGCCAAAGAGGCGGAATTGAATGAATTGTATGCACAGGCAGAAGCCGAAGCGGCACAGGCAGAGCAGAATCAGACGGAAATCACCAATCTGCAGTCTCAGATCGCCCAACTTGATGAGGCGCTGAACGAGAATGAGAAAAACCAGATAGATGTACAGACCAAGATAGAAACGGCTGTTTCGGAGGAAGAGAAGAATACTTGTCGGAATTTACTGGGAGAACTGGAAAAGGAGCATCTTGACTTGTCGAATGCAAAAGCAGGAAAGGAAAATGAACTTTCCGGGAAGTTAAATACTTCTGCTTCTGAGACGGCACAACTGATTCAGGCCGGTGAGCAGGAACTGGAAGCTTTGAAATCCAGCCTTACATCGGCGGAGGGCAGTGCCCAGACGGGAGTAAGTACCGGGCTTACTGATGCGCAGCGGAAAAATATGCAGGTTTCTGAGAATCTTGCGGAACTTGCGGGACTTAGCACAGAGGAGCTGCTGGCAAAAGGAAAAGAAGGAGTCAGGGCAGAATTTGACGGAGTTATTGCTGATACGAAGCTGGATGCGTCTGGCATGGTCGTTCAGGGAGGTGAGCTATTTACTCTGGCGAGCACGAAAGAAGTGTGTGTAAAGCTGGAAGTATCCGCCAATGATTTTGATAATCTTGTGATTGGAAGCAGCGCAGATATTAAAATCGGGCAGTATTCTTATCAGGGGACGTTAAAGTCGGTGAATAAAATTGCGGTTCTTAATCAAAAAGGAAATCCTGTTATTGGTGCAGAGATCCATGTTGATAATCCGGATGAAAATATCTGTATTGGAGTCAGCGCTAAAGTAGAACTGGCGGTTGCGGATAAGGAGATGGTTCTTTGCATACCATCTGAAGTGGTGAATACTTCGGCGGATGGAGATTTTGTATATGTGCTTCGGGATGGGATCGTAGAAAAGCAGGAAATTGAATTAGGAATTGCGTCAGATAGCAAGGTTGAAGTTGTAAAAGGACTTCAGGAGGGTGATAAAGTTGTGTCAGATACTTCCGATAACATCAGAGAGGGAATGAAAGCGTCTGCCATTATAGAAGAAGCGGTATCTGAGGAGTAGAAGAATGGGACAATTTGGTGAATACATAAAAATGGCTCTTTATAATATCAAAGAGAATAAAGGAAGATCTTTTCTTACCATGCTTGGAATCATCATCGGAATTGCTTCGGTTATTACGATTGTATCAATTGGAAATGGATTGAAAGCGGACGTGATGGCAACTGGTGAAGTAAAAAGCGTTACGGTGATGGTGGATTTGGAAGAAACGACAAATACGGAGTTGATTACGTGGCAGGATATACAGGTATTAAAAGAAAGCTTAGAAGACCGCGTGACAGGCATTGTATCTATTTCACAGGTGATTGGTAAGGTGGAGACAAGAAAAGGAAGTTTTGATGCTTACGTAACGCTTACAACGCCGGATGAAGAAAATGATCCTTTACAGAAGCCGGTGATAAGGGGTACTTATTTTACAGAGGATGATGTGCAAAACGGTGTTCCAGACTGTGTCCTGGATAAGGCGAGCGCTCTTTACCTTTTTGGAACGACGGATATTATAGGCATGGATCTTGACCTGGAAATTGAAAACAGTATTCAGACCCTGCGTGTGAAAGGCATCCGCGATGGTGATGCAGAGGAAATGGCGGCAAATGAAGAAGCGATGGAGATGTTTGGAATGCAGATGCCGGTATTCTTAGAGCTTCCCTATACAGTGTCAGAAAACTGGGGGGAGCAGCCGGGGAATTTTTCCGCTATTACGCTTTATCTGGCGGAAGGACAGGACGAAAACGCGGCGGCAAAAGCGGCAGTCCGGATATTAAACTCCCGGCATTTAAATGATGGAGAAAATCTATTTACAAAGCAGCAGTCAACGGATATGCTGAATATGATGGGGACCATTCTGGATGGAGTAACAGCGTTTATTGCCTTCGTGGCAGGAATTTCCCTGCTGGTAGGAGGAATAGGCGTCATGAATATTATGCTGGTATCCGTCACGGAACGTACCAGAGAAATTGGGATTCGTAAAGCTCTGGGAGCAAAAACCTCATCCATTATTGCACAGTTCTTGTGTGAATCAGCCATTATATCCGGGATAGGAGGGGTGATAGGTATTTTGGCAGGAGCGGGCATTTCCGGGCTGGTGACCGCTCTGGAGATAGGAGGTTTGTCAGCAAAGCTGTCTCCGGCCGCAATTATCCTGACTACATGTTTTTCATGTGGAATCGGAATTGTTTTTGGCATATATCCTGCCAGAAAAGCGGCTAAAATGAGTCCGATAGAAGCGTTAAGGCAATTATAGACAAGGAGGAAAAGAGTATGTTTAAACCCAAAATGTTACTGAAAGTTGTGTCTGTTATTTTAATTATTGCAGGTGTTTTAGGATTAATATCCACGGTTATCAGCTATGTGATGATTCCGCAGATGGGAGAAATCCCGGGAGTGGATATGAGTATCCTGGAAGAGGCGTTCACACCGCTGAATCTGATTCTGTCGGTTATCAGCAGTATCAGCTGCGTTTGTGCAGGTATTTTTGGAATCAGCGGCAAGTCTGCAAAATGGGCATCTGTATTTGCAGGAATTTGGACGGTAATATTGATCATATCTACGGTACAGGGAATCGTAAATGGGACATTTACATTTCTTGTTGTGTTAGATTATCTGCTCCCGGCATTATATTGGTGGGGACTTTACCAGTCAAAATAAATGTTAAAATAATGACTATGCTGTTAAATAATCTACTTATAGAAAATCTGATTACATCCGGTTAATTTAGTGATATAATGAATAAACCTGATACAGAAGCAGAATTTTTCAAAAAGAGAGGTAAAAAAGATGAGTAGATTAGAAATTGCTTCTCCGAACAGGGCTAAGATTGTAATGGAGGGACTTTACAAAGACCTTGAGCGGAGAATCGAGTCGAGTCCACCGGGCTTATGCCCGGTGGATATGGCGCGTGCATTTTTGGAGCTGTGTCACGCGCAGACCTGCGGCAAATGCGTCCCGTGCCGAATCGGGCTGGGACAGCTGAACCATTTTATCAAGGATGTGCTGGATGGAAAGGCGACAATGGAGACGCTGGATATTATGGAAGAGACAGCACTTTCTATTATGGAATCTGCCGATTGTGCCATTGGGTATGAGGCTGCCCATATGGTGTATAAGGGGTTGGTTGGATATCGGGATGATTATATCGAGCACATCAAGAACGGACGTTGTACTTGTACATATAATCAGCCGGTGCCATGTGTGGCATTATGCCCGGCTCATGTGGATATTCCGGGATATGTTGCCCTGGTTGGGGAGGGCAGATATGCCGATGCAATCCGTCTGATAAGGAAGGACAATCCCTTCCCTACAACCTGTGGATTTATTTGTGAGCATCCCTGTGAGGCGAGATGCCGCAGGAATATGGTGGATGATTCTGTCAATATCCGTGGTTTGAAGCGTGTGGCGGCTGATTTTGCGGGTGAGGTGGAACCTCCGGCATGTGCGCCGAGCACAGGCAAAAAGGTTGCTGTCCTGGGAGGCGGTCCCGGAGGACTTAGTGCGGCTTATTATCTGCAGCTTATGGGACATCAAACAACCGTGTTTGAGATGCTTCCGAAGCTTGGAGGAATGCTTCGGTACGGCATCCCGAATTACCGTCTTCCCAAAGAACGTCTGGATGAGGACATTAACAGTATTCTGAAAACGGGCGTGGAGGTGAAGTACGGTCTTAAGATTGGGCAGGACATCAGCATTCAGAAGCTGCGGGAGCAGTATGATGCTGTGCTGATTACCATTGGGGCGAGCACAGATAAGAAGCTTGGCCTGGAAGGCGAGGATGCAGATGGCGTATTGTCGGCAGTGCAGTTCCTGCGGAATGTCGGGAAAAATGAGATTATGGATCTTACCGGTAAGGAAGTTGCGGTTATTGGCGGTGGTAATGTGTCTATGGATGCTGTTCGTACAGCAAAACGTCTTGGGGCGAAGAAGGTAAGCATCGTATACAGAAGGCGAGTGGCAGATATGACCGCACTTGCGGGAGAAATCGAGGGAGCTGTGGCGGAAGGCATTGAGCTGCAGACCTTGAAGGCACCATCGGCTCTGGATATTGATGAAAACAACCATATCAAAGGAATCTATGTGACTCCACAGATGGTAAGTGCGATTAAAGATGGACGTGCAAGCATCAAGCCTACCGGAGAAGAGGATGTGTATATTCCGTGTGATATTCTGGTGGTGGCAATCGGGCAGAATATTGAGACACGCCATTTTGAAGAGGCGGGTATTCCGGTATCCCGCGGTAAAATTCTGACAAAAAGCAGTGGTACATTTGAAAACATGCCGGGAGTATTTGCAGGCGGAGACTGCGCAAGCGGTCCGGCATCTGTAATTAAGGCAATTGCAGCGGCTAAGGTAGTAGCTGCCAATATAGATGAATATTTGGGATATCACCATGAGATTTCCTGCGACGTGGAAATTCCGAAAGCTAATTTGGATGACAGGACTCCTTGCGGACGTGTGAATCTGACAGAAAGAGAAGCCTGTGAGAGGATATGCGACTTTGAAGGGGTAGAAAATTGTATGACAGAGAAAGAGGCAAAGCAGGAGGCATCCAGATGCCTGCGCTGCGATCACTTTGGATACGGAATATTTAAAGGAGGCAGAGAAAAATTATGGTAAATATTACGATTGATGGAAAACAGATTTCGGTAAGCGAAAATACCACGATTATGGAAGCCGCCAAAGCAAATGGAATTCCGATTCCCAAGCTTTGCTATCTGAAAGGGATTAATGAAATCGCGGCCTGTCGTGTGTGCGTGGTGGAGCTGGAAGGAAAAGAGAAGTTGATTACTTCTTGTAATAATGTGGCGGAAGAAGGAATGGTAATTTATACCAACAGCCCGAAAGTGCGTAAGCACAGAAGGACAACGGTGGAATTGATCTTATCCCAGCATGACTGCCAGTGTGTGACCTGTCCGAGAAGCGGGAACTGCAGCCTGCAGAAGATTTCCAATGACCTGAATATTTTGGAGATTCCGTTTAAACAGGAGCTGGAGCGTCAGAATTGGAACCGCAAGTTTCCGTTGATTCGTGATTCTGTAAAGTGTATCAAATGTATGCGCTGTGTTCAGGTGTGTGATAAGGTTCAAAGCCTTGGTGTCTGGGACGTAGAAGGTACAGGCTCCCGGACTACGGTTAATGTCTCCGGACACCGCACGATTGAATCGGCGGATTGTTCTCTCTGCGGCCAGTGCATTACCCACTGTCCGGTAGGAGCGCTTGCGGCGCGGGATGATACAGAGAAGGTCTGGGACGCGATCGCAGATAAAAATAAAGTAGTGGTGGCGCAGGTGGCGCCTGCCGTTCGTGCAGCCTGGGGAGAGGAGCTTGGGATTGAACCGAAGGACGCAACAGTAGGTAAGATCCTGGATTCCCTGAAACGGATGGGTGTGGATTATGTGTTTGATACTACATTTTCTGCGGATTTGACAATTATGGAAGAAGGCCATGAATTTGTGCAGCGGTTTACCGGCGGCGAGCTGAAGGAGCGCCCCATGTTCACCTCCTGCTGTCCGGGATGGATTCGTTTCATTAAGACACAGTTTCCACATTTGGTGAGATATCTTTCTTCTGCAAAATCACCGCAGCAGATGTTCGGCGCGGCGATGAAGACTTATTTTGCAGAAAAGATAGGCGTGGCGCCGGAAAATATTTATACTGTATCGGTGATGCCGTGTGTGGCGAAAAAAGGCGAGCGCGAGATGGAACTGTTCTATGGCGAGTATGCAGGGCATGATATTGATGCAGTAATTACCACGCGAGAGCTGGCAAAGATGATTCGCTCTGCTCATATCAGCCCGGATACTTTGAAGGATATTGAAAGTGACCGCCCGATGCAAGAGGGTACCGGAGCCGGAGTTATTTTCGGGGCAACCGGCGGTGTAATGGAGGCCGCTCTGCGTTCTGCATATTATATTATTAAGGGACAGAATCCTCCGGTAGACGCATTTACGGCTGTCAGAAGCCGGGGATTCAACGAGAATGATGGTGTGCAGGAGGCAAACTTCCAGATTAATGACATTACCATAAGGACAGCGGTTGTCAGTGGGCTTAGCAATGCGAGAGCGCTTCTGCAGAAAATCGAGCGTGGAGAAGTGCATTATGACTTTGTAGAGGTTATGGCATGTCCGGGCGGATGTGTCGGCGGCGGCGGACAGCCAATCCATGACGGCGAAGAGCGAGCATTCGAGCGTGGTAAGAATCTGTACTATTTGGACGATAACGCAAAGCTTCGTTTCTCCCATGAAAACCCGGATGTTCTGACGATGTACGAGGAGTACTTTGAGAGACCGATGTCTCATAAGGCACATATGCTGTTACATACAGAGCATGATGCGGAAGTTGTCAATTACGGAAAAGGGATGTGTTAAAAAATTCACATTATCGTTAAAAAAATGTCAAAAACATATTGACAAATAATTAACAAGCGGTTATACTAGGAGCCAAGATAAAGAAAACAACACATTTCTAGTGGAGGAAAACATTATGGCAAAGAAGAAAGAAGTAGTACCAGAGATTGTTGACAGCGTTGAGACTCTCGAAGCGAAGATGAAAGCGATGCGCGAGGCGCAGAAGATTTTCGCAACATATTCACAGGAGCAGGTGGATAAGATTTTCTTTGAAGCAGCCATGGCAGCCAATAAGATGCGAATTCCGTTGGCAAAGCAGGCAGTAGAAGAAACCGGCCGCGGCGTAGTGGAAGATAAGGTTATCAAGAATCACTATGCAGCAGAATATATTTACAATGCTTACAAAAATACGAAGACCTGTGGAGTTATTGAGGAAGATGCTGCATACGGAATTAAGAAGATTGCAGAGCCGATTGGTCTCGTGGCAGCAGTTATTCCGACGACAAATCCGACATCAACAGCAATCTTTAAGACATTGATTTGTCTGAAGACGAGAAATGCGATTATTATCAGTCCGCATCCGGCAGCAAAGGCATGTACAATTGCAGCAGCAAAGGTTGTTCTTGATGCGGCAGTTAAGGCAGGGGCACCGGAAGGAATCATTGGATGGATTGATACGCCTTCACTGGAACTTACCAATACAGTTATGAAGGATGCAGATATTATTCTTGCAACAGGCGGTCCCGGAATGGTTAAAGCTGCTTACTCTTCAGGAAAACCGGCACTTGGCGTTGGCGCTGGTAACACACCGGTTATTATTGATGATACGGCAGATGTAAAGATGGCAGTAAACTCTATCATCCATTCTAAGACATTTGATAACGGTATGATTTGTGCTTCCGAGCAGTCTGTAACTGTATTGGACAGCATTTATGATGAAGTAAAGAAAGAGTTTGCATATCGTGGCTGCTATTTCCTGAAAAAAGGTGAAGAACTTGATAAAGTCCGCAAGACTATTATTATCAATGGCGCTTTGAATAATAAGATTCCTGGAAAATCTGCATATGAGATTGCGAAGCTTGCAGGTGTAGAGGTTCCGGAGAATACAAAGATTCTGATTGGCGAGGTTGAGTCTGTAGATATTTCTGAAGAATTTGCTCATGAGAAGTTATCTCCGGTACTGGGAATGTACAGAGCGAAGACTTTTGATGAGGCGCTTGCTAAGGCAGAACAGCTTGTAGCTGACGGCGGATACGGTCATACTGCATCTCTGTATATCCATCCGGCAGAGAAGGAAAAGATTGCAAAACATGCAGCGGCAATGAAGACATGCCGTATTCTGATTAACACACCTTCTTCTCATGGTGGTATCGGTGACTTATATAACTTCAAGCTGGCTCCGTCTCTTACGCTTGGATGTGGTTCCTGGGGTGGAAACTCTGTATCTGAGAACGTGGGCGTAAAACACTTGATTAACATTAAGACTGTTGCAGAGAGGAGAGAAAACATGCTGTGGTTTAGAACACCTGAGAAGGTTTACTTTAAGAAAGGCTGTATGCCGGTAGCGCTTGATGAACTGGGAACAGTTATGCATAAGAAGAAAGCGTTTATCGTAACAGATACTTTCCTGTATAAGAATGGATACGTTGCTCCGATTGAAGAAAAATTGGATGAAATGGGAATTCAGCATACATGCTTCTATGAAGTTGCTCCGGACCCGACATTGCAGTGTGCAGAAAAAGGTGTGGATCAGATGAGAGCTTTTGAGCCTGACACGATTATCGCTCTTGGCGGCGGTTCGGCTATGGATGCTGCAAAGATTATGTGGGTAATGTACGAGCATCCGGAAGCAAACTTTGAAGATATGGCTATGGATTTCATGGATATCCGTAAGAGAGTATTTACCTTCCCTAAGATGGGCGAGAAAGCTTACTTCGTAGCAATTCCAACATCCTCCGGTACAGGTTCTGAGGTGACGCCGTTTGCAATCATCACTGATGCTGAGACTGGTGTAAAATGGCCGATTGCTGATTATGAATTGCTGCCGAATATGGCAATTGTAGACGTAGACAATATGATGACACAGCCAAAAGGACTGACAAGCGCTTCTGGTATTGATGTTATGACACATGCGATTGAGGCTTATGTATCTATCATGGCAACAGATTATACAGATGGTCTTGCTATGAAAGCTGTGAAGATGGTATTCGATTATCTGCCATCTGCATATGAAAACGGGGCAAATGATCCAGTTGCAAGAGAGAAGATGGCAAATGCATCCTGTATGGCAGGTATGGCTTTTGCAAATGCATTCCTTGGACTGAACCATTCTATGGCTCATAAACTGGGAGCATTCCATCACTTGCCGCATGGTGTTGCAAATGCAGTGCTTTTGACAGAGGTTATGAGATACAATGCAGCAGAAGTTCCGACTAAGATGGGAACCTTCTCACAGTATCAGTACCCACATGCACTTGCAAGATACGCAGAATTAGGACGTTTCGCAGGATGCCAGGGTGCAACCGATGAAGAAGTATTTGAAAACTTCCTTGCAAAATTGGAAGATCTGAAAGAAAAGATTGGCATTAAAAAATCCATCAAGGAATATGGTATTGACGAGCAGTATTTCCTGGATACATTGGATGATATGGTAGAGCAGGCATTCAATGACCAGTGTACCGGAGCAAATCCAAGATATCCGTTGATGAAAGAAATGAAAGACATTTATCTCAAATGCTATTATGGCAAATAGTTTTTCTCATAAGTTTTTCTCACAAAGAAGGGCGCCGCGAGTTTTATGCGGCGCCCTTTGTTGTCTTGAAAAATCCTTGTATAAAAAGATTCAATATTTCTGCTGTTTCAGACAGAACTGCAGGAAATCTTCGGTGGCAGGAGTCGTATGGACTGCCTGTGGAAAAATACAGAAAAAATCAATGGAATCATGCATTTCGGTTACATGGATTTCTGCAAGTTCTCCGCTGTTTAAGTATTCTTTAACAGCACACCGGTATAGAAAGGAAATGGCAAGGTCTTCTTTTAAATACTGGATAATGGAGTACATACTTCCGGCCTCAAAAGGAATATTGAATGTATCCAAATCATAACCCAGGCGTTGTAAGGAATCTTTGAGAATCTGATATGCATGGGAAGAACGATTCCTGTATACAATTTTTTCAGAAGTCAGCCGGGCCAGTGACACGTGTTTTCCTGCTAGTGGATGTCCGGGATTGCATACACAGCAAATAGGCTCGCTGCAGAATAGGCGACGTTCAAGCTCCGGACAGAAATCGATCTGGTCGGAAATCAGGAAATCAATAATCCCGTCGTGGAGCTGCTGTTCTAATTTTTTTGATGTTCCGATAAAGGAGCGAATCCGGCAGGTGGGTTCCTGGGCTGAATAAGCAGATATCAGACCCGGAAGGATAAATTCCCCTATAGTTGGATTGGAACCAATGGATATGACAGGAAGTTCATCTGCGTCGGAAATATTCTGGATATTCTGCAGGATAGCATTAGACAGAATATGAAGATGTGAAATTTCTTTCAGTAAATATTCTCCTTCTTTTGTCAGCGAAAATTGACGGTTTTGATAAACAATCAATTTCCTGTGGTAATATTGTTCCAGATACCGGATATGCTGTGAGACAGCAGGTTGCGTAATGTTCAGGTTTTTGGCCGTCTTGGTATAATTTTTGGTATGGCATAAATCTAGAAAAGTTAACAATCGAAAGTCAAGCATAATAACCTCCTTTGAAACAAGGATTACCAAGTATTATACAATTATAAAACAAATTGTTACTTTTTTATACCATAAATTCACTTTATAAATATATAAAAATATATAATTTGTAATCAGATAAAACATAGATTAAAATGAAAATAAGAAATACAATTTTAATAACAAGTCAGTGTATTTAGAAAAGTGAAGGTGCATTTCTGTCATTTGAAGATAAATAGTAGGAGGCGAGGTTGCTTTTTTGACAATCGCGCCTTTTTCTGTGAAGTAAATCAAAGATAGAGTGTATAGAAAGAAGTTACAGAAAAGGAGGAAGAGACTATGGAATTAAGATTAGGATTTGAACCGCGAGATGAGTATTTGGCGTATGAGACCTGGAAAGGAGCAATGGTGCTGTTAAGAGACGTTATGCTTGTAAAGCCCGGTGAAAACGTATTGGTGACAGGAGATACTTCCAGCGACAGGCGGGTAATGGAGGCTTTTTCAGCAGCAGCATATGCGTTGGATGCGATTCCGGTATGTATTACATATCCCACGGCGCCAGTGTCGTTACTTGATCCGCCAAAACCGATACAGGCGGCGGCAATGGAAGCAGACGTATGGTTTGAATGTGCTTATCAGACGGTTCAGCATACATTGTCTTGGCAGGCGGCGATTAAAAATGGTGTGCGCTATATGTGTTTGACGGGAATTGATGTGGACATGTTGACAAGATGCGTGGCAAATGTGGAATATGATGCGATGATAGAATTTGGAGAATATTTGAAGGCAACCATCGAAAAGGTTGATAAAATTGAAGTAAAAAGTGCGAACGGAACCAATCTTGTTGCCAGACAGAGTGGAAGAAAGGTCCGCCATTCGGGACAGCGGGGAACGATTAAGGGATATCCTTTTATGCTAGGAGGACAGATTAGCTGGTGTCCGTTAGAATCCACGATTAACGGGACGCTGGTGCTGGACGGAGCCCTTTGGCCGCCGGCGGATATCTGCATTCTGCAAGATAATATCAAGCTGACGCTCGAAAATGGTGTGGTTACCAATATTGAAGGCGGAAAGGATGCGGCACGTATGAAATCCTGGATTGAGTCTTACAATGATCCGGCGAGCTACCGCCTCGCGCATTATTCTCTTGGATTTAACCCGGGTGTTACGGCACCGACGGGAAGAATTGTGGAGGATGAACGAGTTTTCGGCGGCATTGAATTTGGTATTGGAAGCCAGGGAGCGGCAATTATGGGTGAAAAATGGGATGCGCCAAGCCATACGGATGGAACAATCTTAAAACCGACGCTTATTTTTGATGGGGTTGTATTTGAAGAAAATGGAGTCTATCTTGATGAAAAAGCAAGAGAATTGTGCCGTAGAATGAAAGTGGCCGGATATTAGGAGGTGGAAGGATGGAACTTCGTTTAGGATTTGAACCAATGAATGGATATTTGAAATATGAATTATACAAAGGTGCGATGAAATTAGTTGCGGATGTTATGCTTGCAAAACCCGGAGAAACGGTGCTGATTACAGCCGATACGTCGTCCGATATGCGGGTGGCAAATGCAATTGCGGCAGCAGCCCATGCGGTAGACGCAATCCCGGTATTAGCGGAGTATTCTACGGCAAAGGAAACCTGTATAGACCCGCCGGTACCGATACAGGCAGCAGCGTGTGAAGCTGATGTGTGGATTGAGCTGGCGGACAAGAATGTGCAGCATTGTCTGTCGTGGCAGAAGGCGTTATCCTGTGGCTGCCGTTATACCTGCCTGACGGGAATGGATGTGGATATGATTGTAAGATGCATTACCAATGTTGATTACGATCTGGTGATTAAAATGGGCGAGACTATGAAAGAGATTATTGAAAAAGCAAACACGGTTCAGATATTGAGTAAGAACGGTACAAATCTAACCGGTGAGATGCAGGGAAGAAAAGTCCGTCATTCTGGAAGAAGAGCGATTGAAAAAGGACAGTCCAATATGATGTGCGGGCAGATTAGTTGGAACTGCATGGAATCTACGATTAATGGCAAACTGGTATTTGACGGCGCACTTTGGCCGCCTGCAGAGATCGGACTGTTGAAAGCACCGGTATATCTAACGGTGGAAAATGGGGTAGTGACGAAAGTAGAAGGCGGCAGGGACGCAGATATTTTCCGTGAATGGCTGGCAAGCTATAATCATCCGGCGTCTTACCGAGTAGCACATTATTCTCTTGGATTTAATCCGGGAGTGATGGCTCCAACGGGAAGAATCGTGGAAGATGAACGAGTTTTTGGAGGCATTGAATTTGGAATCGGAAGCCAGGGAGCGTCTATTCTGGCTGAAAAGTGGGATGCGCCAAGCCATACGGATGGAACAATCCTGAAGCCCACGATTGTTCTTGATGGTGAAGTGTTTGAAGAGGATGGTGTTTATAAACATCCAAGAGTCAGAGAAATCTGCAGAGAGCTTGGTGTGGCAGGGTACTAACTGGATTCTAAGGGAGAGAAGCATATGACAGAAGAAAGAGGAAAATTAAAATTCAAAAATGATGAGGAATTGATAAATTATTATTGTTCAATGGAGCATCCAAAAACATTTAGCCCGGCAATTATGATCGTAATCTTCCTTACTTCTATTGTAGGGGCAATCATTGGCATGGAACTGATTGTAAGGTTTGGGCTTAGTACGAATTCATCCATTATCGGAGCGTTGATTGCGGTAATTATCGGAATGATTCCGCTGAAATTTACAAGGCAGTTTAAAAACATCCACACACAGAATATTATTGAGACCGGGATTTCCTGTGCTACTTTTGGGGCTGGAAATGTATTGATGGTATGTGTATCCGTTATCTGGGTATTTGACAGGCCGGAAATGTGTACGGGTATTTTAGTTGGCGGTGTGATTGCATTTTTAATTGACATTACCATGATGTACTGGATGTTTGACACACCGCTTATGGGAGCAAACGAGGCGTGGCCTATCGGAATTGCCACGGCAGAGACGATTCTTGCGGCGGCAGAGCTTGGTAAGAAAGCGGTTCTGTTAATAACTGGCATTGTTGCCGGAATTGCCGGAACCTATTTTGGGCTTCCGATGGATATTATTGGTGTCTGTGGACTGGGAAATATTGTTGCATTGACAGCATTCTGTATTGGTCTTATCTGTAATGGCTACTGGGAGAGCTGGTTTGGGTTCTCGCTGGGTACTTATTATGTTCCCCAGGGCGTAATGGTTGGCGCAGGTCTGGTTGCTTTGATACAGTCAGCGATTCTGATTCGTAAAAAATATAAGGAAAAAGGTGAGAAAAAGCAGGCTGAGGCGAAGCGTGTCAAGGCAGAGGAGGTACAGCCGGATGAATATGTTACTTCCAGATCTGCCGAAGATATGTCCAAGGCTCTGATAAAGGGGATGATTCTTTATACGATTGGAGCTATTGTAATGGCAGTTATCGGTGGGTTGGTTGCGGAAATGAGTATTCCGAAATTAATTATCTGGGTAATCTATGCTATGATTGCAGCGCTGGTATCTGAAATTCTGGTTGGTATTTCTGCAATGCATTCCGGGTATTTCCCGGCAATGGCTACGGTTATTATCTTTCTGGTTCTGGGAATGTTCATTGGGTTCCCACCGGAAGCGCTGGCATTTCTTGCAGGATACGCGGCATGTACAGGACCTGCATTTGCAGATATGGGATATGACCTGAAGACGGGGTGGATACTGAGAGGAAAAGGAAAGAACAAAGACTTTGAACTGGAAGGAAGAAAACAGCAGTATTTAGCAGAGCTTATGGGAGCTTGTGTTGCCATCGTTGCAGTATTTGTTTTCTATAAAGCATATTTTATGGAAGGGCGGATTCCGCCGGTAGCGACCGTTTATAAATCTACCATAGAAGCAGGAGTTGATGCGGCAGTCCTGCGCTATATCCTGATATTTGCGTGTCTGGGAGGCGTAATTCAGTTAATTAGCGGATTAAAGAGGCAGATTGGTATTATGTTTGCGGCAGGTTTGTTGATTACGAATCCAATTGCGGGCGTTGCGGGACTTATTTTCCTTGCAGTACGTTTCGGTATTGAGAAGATATTCGGCGAAGAAGGAACAAAGAATCTGAATGTACTGTCGGCCGGACTGATTGCAGGTTCTGCGCTGTTTTCCTTCTTTACAAATACATTTAAGTTGGTGAAGAAACCAACAGAATAGCAGAGGTGTATTATAATATATGGAAGCTATATTGAATACGTTGATTGAACAGTATAAAGAGGATATATTAAAAGAAATACAGAATCTTATAAAGGTTCCCAGTGTGATTCATATGGAATCTGCAGAGGAAGGCGCGCCTTTTGGACGGGAAATCAGAACCGCCTTGGACAAGGTGATGGATTTGTCGCAGAATCTGGGGTTTGAAGTCAGAGACTACGACGGTTATGCAGCGTCAGTCCGATTCGGGGATGCAGGAAAAGAAATAGGAATTCTTTCACATATTGATGTGGTTCCACCCGGCAACGGGTGGAGCCGCCCCCCATTTGAACCGTGGGTGGAAGATGGAAAGCTTTATGGAAGAGGCGCAGTGGATGACAAAGGGCCTATGGTTGCAGCGCTTTATGCCATGAAGGCGGTGAAGGAGAGCGGGCTTCCGATCAGGAATCACGTGTGTCATATTATCGGATGCGATGAAGAGACAGGCCACCGCTGTATAAAATATTATCTGACGAGAGAAAAGCAGCCGGATCTGGGTTTTTCACCGGATGGGTCTTTTTCGGTTATTCATGCAGAGAAAGGAATCCTGCGTTTTAAGATTCAGGAGGAATGGAAAGAAACGGAAGGAAACATGCTTCATGTAGAAAGGATAGAAGCAGGCACAGTGGTGAATGCAGTTCCCAACAGCGCGAAAGTATGGTTGAAAGGAACAGAGGAAATACTGGACAGTGTGCGGGAGAAATTCCTGAGCTGTAGGGAAAAAGAAAATCCGGTATATGAAGAGGGAAGACTGGTTCTTTCGTTCCGCGGTGTAAGTGCACATGCGATGCAACCGTGGCTGGGCGACAATGCAATTCTTCCGATGGTTGATTTTTTGTGTCAGCTGCCGCTTACGGAAGAAGAACGCCGCTATTTTGAAGCACTGCAGGCATTGTTTGCGGACGGATGGGAAGGAAAAAATATGGGAATTGCCTGCGAGGATCAGTTGTCAGGAAAACTGAGCATGAATCTTGGTATATTGAACCTGAAAGACGGACAATGCGAGGCAAAAATAGATGTGCGCTGTCCGGTCCATATAGATTTGGATATGGTTTGGAAAACGATTGAACTAAACTGTAGAAAATATGGATTTGAGGCAGAATACTGGCAGAAAAGACCATCTCTTTATGTACCTAAGGAGGCGGAGCTTGTACAGACACTTCTTACAATATACAATGAAATGACCGGGCAGCGGGAAGAGCCAATTGTAATTGGGGGAGGAACGTATTGCCGTGATGTGGAAAATTTCGTTTCATTTGGCCCTGTATTTCCGGGAGAACCAGAGCTGGCACATGAAGCAAATGAGTATATAGATATAGAAAGCCTTATGAAAACGGCAAAAATCTATGCGCAAGCCTTGTACCAGTTGGTAAAGTAAAAGGATTGCTTTTATGTCAATGACAAAAAAGTGTTTGCACGAGTATTATAATGTGATATTATGTCTACATATCGACGGGCAGGTTTCTTCCTGCCCGCAGGGATCTAAGCCGTAAGGCATCTCATTTTCGGAACTTCAGATCGAAGAAATGACCCGATAATGAACAAAATTAAAACATGAATTATCATCAGAAAAGCAGTAGAAAAGGGAGGAAGATTTATTCCCGCGGGCAACGAGCCAAGCGGACAGCTATGGAGAATGCATTGTTAAAATATTAACAATAAAAAGTGAACGAAAAAATAAGTTAAAAAAATATCAATTAACTCTTTTCAAATGCTCCTGCATGGTGTATAATAAGCATATCAAAAGACGGTTAAAAAAATAAGCGTTGCAGGAGGTAAAAAATATGACATTAGATCAGGGAAAATTAATTGTAAAGCGTCCTTACAAAGAAGTTTACAAATGTGATGACAGTATCGTGAAGGTATTTGAAAAAGATCATCCGAAGTCAGCGGTATTCAACGAGGCTCTGAATACGGTTAGAATAGAAGAGGCAGGTCTTGATATTCCGAAATTAAAAGAAGTAACACAGATTGATGGCAAATGGTCAATTGTGATTGAGTACAAGGAGGGCAAGACTTTAGAGGAAATGATGCAGGTAGATCATGCCAATGCAGAAAAATATATGTCAGATTTTGTGGATCTTCAGCTTAAAATCCATGGGAAAAAGGCTCCTATGCTGAACAAGCTGAAAGATAAGCTGGCACGTCAGATTGACGGTCTGAAGGAGTTGGATGCAACCCAGAGATATGAATTAAGAACCCGGTTAGAGAGTATGCCGAAGCACACAAAGGTATGCCACGGTGATTTTAACCCAAGTAATGTTATTGTAGGAAAGAACGGAAAAATGACGGTTGTTGATTGGGCGCACGCAACGCAGGGCAATGCCAGTGCAGATGCGGCAATGACGTATCTTCTTTTTGCATTGAAAGACCAGGGGCTGGCTGATATGTATATGGATATGTTCTGCAAAAAGAGTGATACGGCAAAGCAGTACGTACAGCAGTGGCTTCCGATTGTAGCAGCTTCTCAGTTAGACAAAGACAATGAATTAGAAAAAGATTTCCTTATGAAGTGGATTGATGTAATGGATTATCAATAAGAAAAAATAAAAAGAAAACCGGAGACAAGCAGTTTTTGCTTGCCGCCGGTTTTTTACTATGTGCACTGCGCATAATTAATTTGCTAAATATACTTCTGCATAATAAGTACCGGAAGATAGAGCCGTTGTATGGTCAGAGACGTAAATATCGATTCGGTTGCCTTTGATCGCTCCGCCGCAGTCTTCCGCAACGTAAGCATGTCCATTGATTACAACTACGCTTCCGTAAGGAATGACACTCGGATCTACTGCAATGGTACGTCCCGGTGTTGCCGCTGTTCCGGTAGCTGTGCCGCTTCCCCAGCCGCCGCTGCAGTAATAGCAGGGACAGTAGTGTGTAATACGGAATACGCCAAGGCTCTGCCCGGAACCGACGCTTCCCGGTGGATTCGTTTGATTGTTAATCTGCTCGGCCAGCGTCTCTGCCTCGGTGAAGTGTTGACCGGAAACAAGCTGTTCTGCAGCCCGTGCTCTCTCAAGCTGTGCCTGATACTGTTCAAGCTGACCGGATGTAGAGGCAATCTGGTTCTCCAAAGCAGTTCGCTTGTTATGCAATTCTTCCTGCAGCGCAAGCAGTTCTTCGTGCTGCCTTGCAACGGCGTCGCCATCCTTTTTAATCTCTTCCTGCGTGTCCAGAAGTTCCAGAAGCATGTTTCTGTCATATTCACTGATGTCCTGGATGAAATCACTCTTATTTAAAAAATCAGCCATATTATCTGCTGAACATAATAGTTCAATGAAGGAGTGATTGCCGGATTCGTACATATACTTAATCCGAAGCTTCATGGCTTCATATTGTTCTTCCCCTTTTTTCTGTGCTTCATCCATCTTTTGCTGAGATTCCTGAAGTGTGGCAGCGGCTTCTTCCATCTCGGCTGAAATGGAATCCATCTCTGCGCTCAGAGAACTCAACTCATTATTCAGATTATTTAACTCACCCTGTAGTTCGGAGGTCTTTTTTTCTAACTCTCCTGTTGAAGGTTCTGCGTATACCAGAGTGCATGTACACCCCATGGCTGCTACACAGGTTACGATGATGCCTGTTTGCAGCATGCGCTTAATTTTTGTACTCAACATATATACATATCCTTTCATTTCCTAGCGAGTGCCGTTTTATTATACAACAAATTGCTTTATTTGGCAAACTTTGATATGATAAAAGTGAAATTAGTTTAAGATAAGAAAGGAAGCCCTATGAAAAAGTATGAAGAAGAGCATTACAGATGGAAGAATATTCGTGAAGATATCTATCCCTGGATAAAAGAGTCGCTTGTCGACCATCAGGCATTGAATGGGAAATATATCTCAGACAAGGATACGCCTTTGATTTCTTTTGTCGGAGATTTAATGATAGTATTTGTCATACGGCGGGAAGGCGGCACATATGAAATCTTAAAAGACAATATGCTTCCGCCGGAGAGTGATATGGAACAAATATATCACATTGCCTGTGAAAACCTGGTAAGAGATGTGGAATTTGTGATATCCCATACCTGGTACGGTGGATTTGGTATTGTGGCAGATGGGATACATGAGGCCAGTTCGCTTTGTTTTAAGCATATCTGGAATGTCTGTGCCGAAAAGCTGGGTGATGATATTGCAATCATGGCGCCGTCTAAGGATATGGTGCTGTTTGTCCCGGCGAAGGATGAGACGCTGGTAGAGAAGATGCGTGCTTTTGGGGAAGAAGCATTTGCAAGAAGCCGTGATAAGATAAGCCGGGATGTGTTTATCTATACGAAAGATGGAAAGGAACTTCTGCTTTATGGGAAATCCGGATATTAAGATGATAGGATTTGATTTGGACGGTACGTTGCTGACCAGCGGAAAAGAACTGTCTGAATATACAAAAGAGATATTGAGGGAAGCGGCGCAGCGGGGGATTGTCCTGCTGCCGGCCACAGGAAGACCGCTCTGCGGACTGCCGGAGGAAATCAGGAATTTTCCCGGAATCCGGTATGCTTTAACTGCAAATGGAGCCAGGGTTCTTGATTTGGAGGAGAATAGGGGCTTATACGAAAAACTGGTGCCTTACGAGACGGCAGAGAAATTGCTGGACATTTTCCTGAAGTATGATGCGATTGTGGAGGTATATTATGACGGCGTAGGCTATGCGCAGGAGGATAAGCTTTGGCGGATCGAGGAATTTTTCCCACAGCGTCCGATGGCGGAGTATGTGATGTCAACCAGAAGATCGGTGAAGGATATCCGAAAGAAATTAGAAGAGACCGGGCGGCCATCGGATAAAATCCAGGCGGTGTTTAAAACACCGGAGGAGAAGGATATCGTTCTGAAAGAGGTGGTGTCTGAAGTAGAAGGAATCGAGGCGGTTAGCTCGCTGGGACATAATATAGAGGTAAATGTAAAAGGAGTGAATAAAGGAGATGCCCTTGTAAGGCTGGGAGGGATGCTTGGAATCCGGCAGGAAGAGATTATGGCATTCGGAGATGGAGAAAACGATATTGCTATGATGGAGGCCGTGGGAGTCGGGATTGCTATGGCAAATGGACTGGATGCAGTAAAGGCGGCGGCGAGATATGTGACGGCGTCAAATGATGAAGACGGAGTGGCGAAGGCCATTATGGAATATGTATTAAAACAGGAAGACAGGAGGAATGGATAGTATGTTAGATGTGATTAAGGTTATAGTCCTTGGAATCGTGGAAGGGATTACAGAGTGGCTTCCGGTCAGCAGTACGGGACATCTGATTCTGGTGGGTGATCTGCTTCAGCCGGGGATGAGTGATGAATTTATGGAGATGTTCAATGTGGTAATTCAGCTTGGCGCTATTATGGCGGTGGTGGTTCTGTATTTCCATAAGCTGAATCCGTTTTCGCCGCGAAAATCAAAGAAGCAGAAGATGCTTACCTGGCAGATGTGGATTAAGGTATTGATTGCGTCTATCCCGGCAGCAGTGGTGGGACTGATTTTTAATGATTATCTGGATGCGATTTTCTATAAACCAGTGCCGGTTGCAATTATGCTGATAGTATACGGTATCTTGTTTATCGTGATTGAAAACCGCAACAAAGGCGTAACCCCGAAGGTGACCAAGATATCACAGCTCACAGTTCAGATGCTGCTTATGATTGGAATTTTCCAGATGCTTGCGTTAATCCCGGGAACTTCACGGTCAGGCGCTACGATTGTGGGAGCATTGATTATTGGTGTGTCTCGCGAGACGGCGGCGGAGTTCACTTTCTTCCTGGCAATTCCGGTGATGTTCGGGGCAAGCTTTTTAAAGCTGGTAAACTTCGGTTTTCATTTTACCGGGGCAGAATTCGGCTTCCTGATGCTGGGATGTGCAGTTTCCTTTGTAGTATCCATTATTGCAATTAAGTTCCTGATGGGATATATAAAGAAACATGACTTTAAAGTGTTCGGCTATTACCGGATCGGTCTTGGAGCATTGATTTTAATTGTAGCAGCCATTAATGCATTATAGACGGGAAGAGATTGTGAAAGAGGCGTTTTGCATAAACATGTAAGACGCCTCTTGTTTTTTGGGGAAAACATGGTAAAATGTGAAAAGAGCTTGTATTTTTATAAATAAAAATACGCTTTGTTATTAAGAAGATGAATGGATGGAGGGAAAATTATGAAAATGAAAAAGGTAGTAAGTCTGGTATTGGCGGCTGTGTGTGCATTATCTCTGGCTGCATGCGGCTCAAAGGAAGATTCGGAAAAAGAAACACTGGTAATGGCAACGAATGCAGAGTTCCCACCTTATGAGTATTATGAAGGCGACGAGGTTGTAGGAATTGACGCAGAGATTGCGGCGGCAATTGCAGAGGAACTTGGCATGGAGCTGAAGATTGAAGATATGGCATTTGATTCTATTATTCCGGCAATTACCAGCGGAAAGGCAGATATGGGAGCCGCAGGTATGACGGTAACTCCGGACCGTGAGGAGAATGTAAACTTTACAGATACCTATGCGCATGCAACACAGGTAATTATCGTAAAAGAGGACAGTACGATTGCAGGACCGGACGATCTGGTTGGAAAGACCGTCGGCGTACAGCTTGGTACTACCGGTGATATTTATGCAGATGATATTGAGGATGCTACAGTAGAGCGCTACAACAAAGGCTTTGAGGCGGTTCAGGCGCTTACCCAGGATAAGATTGATGCGGTAGTTATTGACGGGGAACCGGCAAAGGAATTTGTGAAGGATGCGGAAGGCCTTAAGATTTTGGATGAGGCATTTACAGAAGAGGATTATGCAATTGCAGTGGCAAAGGATAATACAGAACTTCTGGATAAGATTAACGATGCGCTTGCCAGCCTGAAGGAATCCGGAAAGTTAGATGAGATTGTTGCAAAATACATTTCTGCAGATGAAGAATAATTAGGAAAGTAAGGATGTAGAGTATGTTACAGACATTACAGGATAAGTTTTATACGAATTTTATTGCAGATGACAGATGGAGATATATCTGGGATGGTCTTGGCGTTACGCTGCAAGTGACGTTTTTTGCAGTGCTGATTGGTATTGCGCTTGGATTCTTGGTGGCGGTCATCCGTTCTACCTGCGACAAGACCGGAAAGCTTAAGATTCTGGATTTTATCTGCAGGATTTATCTGACGGTAATAAGAGGAACTCCGGTGGTTGTCCAGCTGCTGATTATCTACTTTGTTATTTTTGGAAGCTCCGATATCAGTAAGGTTATTGTGGCAGTTATGGCTTTTGGCCTGAATTCGGGAGCCTATGTGGCAGAGATTTTCCGGTCTGGTATTATGTCTGTTGATAATGGGCAGTTTGAGGCGGGAAGAAGCCTTGGATTCAACTATGTGCAGACGATGGTATATATTGTTATGCCGCAGGCATTTAAGAATGTACTGCCGGCGCTGGGTAATGAGTTTATTGTACTTTTAAAAGAGACGTCTGTTTCCGGCTATATTGCTCTTCAGGATTTAACCAAGGGCGGCGATATCATCAGAAGCCGCACCTATGATGCATTCATGCCTTTGATTGCCGTTGCACTGATTTATCTTGTAATGGTAATGATATTTACGAAGCTTGTAAATATGCTGGAAAGGAGGCTGAGAAATAGTGACCACTAATGGAGAGACATTAATTAAGGTAGAAGAGGTACATAAGATTTTTGGTGAACTTCATGCGTTGGACGGCGTGTCAGAAGAAATCCATAAAGGAGAAGTGGTTGTAATCGTCGGGCCGTCTGGCTCCGGTAAATCCACATTTCTGCGTTCTTTGAACCTCCTGGAGACTCCTTCCAAAGGGCATATTTATTTTGAAGGAACTGACATTACGGACAAGAAGGTAGATATTAATAAACACCGTCAGAAGATGGGAATGGTATTCCAGCATTTTAATCTGTTTCCGCATAAGACGATTCTGCAGAATATTACCCTTGCGCCTGTGAAGCTTAAACTGCAGAGCAAGGAGGAAGCAGAGAAAAAAGGAATGGAGCTTCTCAGACGGGTAGGACTGGAGGAAAAGGCGAATGCTTATCCTTCTCAGTTGTCCGGCGGGCAGAAGCAGAGGATTGCCATTATTCGTTCTCTTGCCATGAATCCGGAAGTGATGCTGTTTGATGAGCCGACGTCTGCTCTCGACCCGGAGATGGTGGGAGAGGTGCTGGATCTGATGAAGCAGCTTGCAAGGGATGGCATGACCATGGTTGTAGTAACCCATGAAATGGGATTTGCGAAAGAGGTTGCCACAAGAGTGATTTTCATGGATGAAGGACGGATAAAGGAGCAGGGAACACCGGAAGAGTTCTTCGATCATCCGAAGGACGAAAGATTAAAAGAATTTTTGTCAAAGATATTATAGAAGTTATGAAATACAGGAATATTAGTCAGGGACGCTTTATAGAGCGTCCCAATCGTTTTATTGCGTATGTGGAAATAAATGGAAGAAAAGAAACGGTCCATGTGAAGAATACCGGGCGCTGTCTTGAACTGCTGGTTCCGGGGGCGAAGGTGTACGTGCAGGAGTCAGAGAATCCGGAGAGAAAGACGAAGTGGGATCTGATTGCTGTGGAGAAGAATGAAAAGCTTATTAATATGGACTCTCAGATTCCCAATCAGACGGTGAAAGAATGGCTGGAAAGCGGGAAGGCGGATTGGTTTCCCGGCTGCAGAATGAAAATCCGTCCAGAATATACTTATGGGAATTCCAGAATTGACTTGTATGTGGAGGCGGAAGAAGGAGAGAAGAACCGTCGGATTCTGATTGAGGTGAAAGGGGTTACGTTGGAAGAAAGAGGAGTGGTTCGGTTCCCTGATGCACCCAGCGAGCGTGCCGTGAAGCATGTAGAAGAACTTGTGCGGGCGGTGAAGGAAGGGTATGAGGCTTATGTATTCTTTGTAATCCAGATGAAGGGAGCCAGGTACTTTACACCGAATATGGATACCCATCCTGCCTTTGGAGAAGCCCTCCGGGGAGCAGCGTCAAGAGGCGTACATATTTTGGCGTATGACTGTGAGGTGACGCCTGACAGTATTACATTGGATGCTTCGGTTCCTGTAGTCTTGGGAGAGCCACTTTTGTTCGAAATAAGAGAACCGCTGATTCGCTGGTATCGGGAGAATAAGCGCGATCTGCCCTGGAGAAAGGCACCGGATGCTTACCGCGTATGGGTGTCGGAGATTATGCTGCAGCAAACCAGGGTAGAAGCAGTTAAACCTTATTATGAAAGATTTCTGAAGGAACTTCCGACGGTGCAGGCACTGGCAGAGGCAGAGGAAGATACTTTACTCAAACTGTGGGAAGGGCTGGGCTATTATAATCGTGTCCGAAATATGCAGAAAGCGGCACAGCAGATTATGATAGATTATCAGGGAAAGTTCCCGGACGCCTATGAAGAGATCCGATCTCTTAAGGGAATTGGAGAATATACGGCAGGGGCAATCAGTGCATTTGCATACGGGCTTCCCAAGCCTGCCGTGGATGGTAACGTACTTCGGGTAGTGTCAAGGGTGCTTTGCAGTGACGAGGATATTATGAAACAGAGCGTCCGCAGGAAGGTAGAAGCGTTGTTAGAAGAAGTGATACCCGAAGATGCTGCCAGTGATTTTAATCAGGGGCTGATAGAGCTTGGCGCTCTGGTCTGCGTGCCAAATGGAGAACCAAAGTGCGGAGAATGTCCTTTGCAGAATTTATGCAGAGCACATGCTGCGGGCAGGGAGCTGGAACTTCCGGTAAAGACGAAGCCAAAAACCAGGCGGATTGTAGAGCGTACCATATTCATTTTCTGGGATGGCGAGACGGTGGCTCTTCGGAAACGCCCGGCGAAAGGACTGCTTGCAGGACTCTATGAATTGCCGGGAATAGACCGGAAGATGACGCAGGACGAAGTGATTGCTTACAGCAAAAAAATCGGGCTTACTCCCGTCCGGGTTGTGCCGGCAGGTGAGGCGAAACATGTTTTCAGCCACGTAGAATGGCATATGACAGGATTTCTTGTGGTGGTGGATGAGCTGGAGAAGGCCTGCCGGGAGGAAATGCTGTTTGTCCGGCCGGAAGAAGTGGAGGAAAAATATCCTGTTCCGTCAGCATTTGAAAAATATGCGGAATATTATAGGTTAAAACTATAAACGGATTGTCTTTATTGCACTTTTTGATTAGAAGATGGAGTGTGCAGGTGGTAGAATAAAGGCAGAAAATATTATGGGAGGAACGAGGATGGAAGTAATAAAAGATTTGCCGGAAGTTTTTGAGGAATTTGCAGAGCAGAGAAAAAAATCATTTCTTGGGGTAAAGCAGTTAAAGGATAAGGGCATCCCGGTAATTGGTTCTTATTGTACTTACTTTCCACAGGAAATCGCAATGGCAATGGGGGCGGCAAGCGTAAGCCTTTGTTCTACGTCTGACGAGACGATACCGGATGCAGAAAGAGATTTGCCCAAGAATCTGTGCCCGCTGATTAAATCCAGCTACGGATTTGCAATTACGGATAAGTGTCCGTTTTTCTATTTTTCAGATCTGGTAGTGGGAGAGACCACCTGTGACGGCAAGAAGAAAATGTATGAATATATGTCGGAGTTTAAGGATGTATATTTGATGGAACTTCCTAACACGCAGGGAGAGGAAGCGTTGAAGCTCTGGAAGAGCGAAATGATTCGTTTTAAAGAGTATTTGGAGAAGAAGTTTGACGTAGAAATTACGGAAGAGAAGCTGCGCGAGGCAATTAAGATTAATAATGAAGGAAGACGTGCACTGAAAGGCCTGTATGAAGTGATGAAGAATGACCCGGCGCCGATTAAAGGGCAGGATCTGTTCAAAGTTCTCTATGGAAGTACTTTTAAATTCGACCGCTCTGCGATTCCGGGTGAGGTAAATGCGCTGGTTGATAAGATTAAGAAGGAATATGCGGAAGGAAAGATGGAAGAAAAGAAGCCGCGAATCCTGGTAACCGGATGTCCGATTGGCGGGGCAACAGAGAAAGTCATCCGGGCTATTGAAGATAACGGCGGTATTGTTGTTACTTATGAGAGCTGTTCCGGGGCAAAATCCATTGACAAATTAGTAGATGAAGATAATCCGGATGTATATGATGCTCTGGCACGCCGGTATCTGAATATCGGCTGTTCTGTGATGACTCCGAATCCGAACCGTCTGGAACTTTTGGGAAGACTGATAGATGAGTACCGCGTTGACGGTGTGGTGGAGATGATTCTTCAAGCCTGTCATACTTATAATGTAGAGTCTCTGGGCATTCGCAGATTTGTCAATGAGAAGAAAGGAAAGCCCTATATCAGTGTGGAGACTGATTATTCTCAGGCAGATATCGGACAATTGAATACAAGGATTGCCGCATTTATTGAGATGCTGTAATTTTTAATATGGAAATAAAAAAGATGGCTGATATCAGTCATCTTTTTATAATTACAGCTAAAAATTAAAGTCTCTCGTTATTCTCGCGCATGAATTTGTATTCTGCGACAGAGCGGTCAAATCCCTGGATGTGTGTGTAGAGCCAGTTGATTACGTTCTCCTGTACCTTCGCAACGAAAGCCGGAGAAGGACCTTCCTCTTCTACAAGCATTTCATGAAGCTCTTCTACGGTCTTCTTAAATTCTTCATGCTGGGCTTTGTGCTTGTCGTAGCCGGGATACTCAATATCCTTCTGAAGTTGTTCTTCTGCGTTGAAATGGTATTCTGTGTAGTCGGACAGGAAGTCCAGAGTCTTGATCGCGACAACCTTGTCGCTGCTCTTCTCACAACTGTCCAGTAAATCATTGATTTTCTGAATCAGTTCCTTATGCTGTGAGTCAATCATCTCGTTTCCTGTCGCTAGATTTTCTGTAAATTCTGCGTACATTATCTCTCCTCCTTAAATGAATCATGTTCTGCTGTGTGCCGGCTGGCGCGCAACCTTCGTGGCTTTCCTGCGCTCCGGCGCATATACAAATGGATAAATGATACCTGCCATAACCAGTGCGGCGAAGACATCTGTCACAGAATGTTGCTTTAGGAACATGGTGGACAGAATAATCAGGCCGGCAAACAGATAAGTAAGGTATTGTATCCATTTTTTCTGTTTTAGCTTATTGCTGTGGGCAACTGCAATGGCAATCCCTGTGGAATTGAATACGTGGATACTCGGCAGTACATTCGTGGGAGTATCGGCAGCGTAGATGAACTGTACCATACGGGTGAAAATATTGTCACGTTCAAATTCGGTTGGGCGAAGTGCAAGTCCGTTAGGGAACACGGTACAGATAATAAGGAAAAAGGTCATGCCGGTTATAAGGAACGCGGCAAGCCTGTAAAAGCCATTCTTATCTGTAAAGAAAAAATATCCCGCGCCTACAGCGATAAACAGGAACCACAATAAATAGGGTACGATAAAATATTCAACGAACGGGATATAATCGTCCAATGGTGAATGGATTAAGTAGTAATCCTGTGTGACATGCTTTTCCAGATACGTAAACCAGGGCATGTAGATTAACGCATATAAAAATACCCAGGCATGACGGTATTTTTTTATAAATTTCCTTACTTTCATTATTTATACACCCTTTTTATATTCTCTATATATCATACATCTGGTTTCATTGGGATTATAACACGAAAAATCTTTATCAACAAGGTGATTCATAGTTTCTTAATATAAATTCCTACTTTTTTCAAAAATTTGTATATCGTAATATTTTCGTCCGATTTCTAAGTCTTCCTCGGTACGCAGAGTCCACACGGCAACAGGAACCTTAAAAAGGCTGCGGCATATGGATACACTTATGGCAGGCAGGTCCGAAAGCTTATAAGAAATGAAATCCGGGCGTCCCAGTATGTTGGAAAGCAGATGTTTTATCAGAAAGCACAGGACATAATTTTCACCCGTATTTTTGGCGGTCAAATTAGAAGAAAGCTGGCCGCGCAGCACTTGGGGCGCATGATTTTTAAACCAGCGAAGCCCCATCGTGTTGAAGGACTGGATGAGGAAGGCACCTTCATAGTTTTCCAGAAGCCGCAGGGTCTCCGGACAAATGTCCAGGGATTTGGATGGGATTTTTAATTCAATCAGCAGAGGGACGCGGCCATGAACCAGTTTTAATACATCGTCAAATAGAGGGATTTTTTCTGTGGTATTTAAAAGATGGAAGTTCAGAAGCTCATCATAAGTATATGCTTCAATCCGGCCTTTTACGCCGCAGATTCGCTCTAAAGTGTCATCGTGAAAGACTACAAGCCGGCGATCTTTGGTTAAATGGAGATCTAGTTCAATTCCATAGCCATGGGCAAGTGCTGCCCGGAATGCGGGTATGGAATTCTCCGGGATTTGTTTTTCTGCGCAATGGAAGCCGCGGTGTGCGAACTGCGTGTGGAGGAAAGGAAGCATCTCGCTTCTTTTCGATAGCCTCGGCATAAGGGCAAAAATGTAGAATAAGAGTATAAAAGCAAGTAGTATCAGTAACATATCTGACATCCTTTCTGTGGCATGATTTAGCCCGCGATAATCCGTATTTTTTTGTTGGTCAGTGCCGCGCTGATATGTTTTTGTAAAAATGCGGGTTCGCCGTCTGTATGTACAGCCAGCGCCTTTTCACTGTCAATGGAGACCTCCTTGCATCGGTAAAGATACACGCCTTTGAAATGTACGTGGAATCCGCTGAAGGCTGTGGGAAGAAGCAGAAGTACTTTCAGTTTAGAAATGCCTGCCACAACAATGACATCCAGTAGATTGTCACAGGGATCTGCCTTTGGACAGAATTTACAGCCGCCGCCCTCAAAGGGATGATTCATTGCGGTAGCAAAAAGTGCATTTTCAAAAGTAAGCGTTTTTTCCTGATCCAATGTAACGGTCATCTTCCCGGGCGATGCCAGCATAAGCTGGCGGAATGCGATTCCTACATAGGTTAGCCGCCCAAGCTTTAACTTGTTCAGGAAGAATTTTAATTTGGAAATGACGGCTTCATGGCAGATGGCGGCGTCAAAGCCGATGCCTGTGCTGACGGCGAAGCTCCGGGTTCTTCCCGGATATTTTAGGATGCCCACATTCATGGAGCAGATTTTCTCCGGTTTTAAAATGATTTCCAGTGTCTGCAGCGGATCTTTGGGAAAGTGGAAATAGCGGGCGAAGTCGTTGCTGGAACCGATGGGGATGTAGCCTAAAGTAATTTGTTCATAGTCAGGAATGCCGTTTATTACTTCATTGACGGTTCCGTCGCCGCCCAGAACGATTAGTGTGTGCCGTTCGGTGTCGGCGGCGATATCCTGCGCGATTTGGGAAGCGTGGCGCTGGTATTTGGTAAAATACACGTCATAGGAAATATTTCTTGCTTTCAGTACGGCTTCTATCTCGCTCCAGACGGTATATCCAAGTCCGGAGCGGGCATTAGGATTGACGATAAATGTATAATGCATAGGGATTCTCCTCTGTGGTTTTATTTTAAAAGTGCACGGTCCTTGCCGATGCCAAAATGGTCGGTTTTTAATATGCTATAGGCATTTTCATAATCGCCGTTTCGCATATATTGGATCATCTTTTTTAGATTCTCGTTTGTTTTGGCAACTGCCATTCCGTTTTTTACAGAATATAAACCGATGCGAATCAGCTCAGACAGATTGTTTTCATAAATTTTATTGATGCGGTTATTTTCAAAAATGCTGATAATTTCCATATGCATGGCGGTATCGGCAATTTCCCATTGGTAAATATCATTTGCCGCTGCGCACATGCGGACGACCCTTTCCTCTATCCGGTAGGAATATTCATCGTATTTGCCGGAAGTGAAGATTAGCTTAAAAGCTTCGCCCTCCAGCAATTCCCGAAGTTGGTAGATTTCGTGAATGTCTTTGTCGGTGATTTCGCTTACCGTCATAGAACGGTAGTAATCGGTGGTAATCAGCCCTTCCACCTGCAGCCGGTGGATGGCGGAGCGGATGGGGCTTCGGCTCATACCCAGCTCGTCGGTCAGTCTGGCTTCCGTCAGCGGCATTCCGGGCGGCCAGGTCAGATTCAGGATGTTCTCTTTTATTTTCTCATATGCCTGGTCGGCAAGAGAAGTAGATTTATCAGTCATAAAAATCTCCTTTGATGTATACGAAAAAATGTTTTGTATACAAATTATAACGCATTTACAGCGCTGCTGCAATAAAAAGCGATTGACATTTCTAATATAGGATGCTATGATAGGCAAAAGAATGAATTGTATACAATATTTAAAAATGTATACAAAAGACCGCGAAGGAGGATATGTAGATGAAATTAGGGTTTATCGGAACAGGGAATATGGCGACGGCTATGATGGGCGGCATTATTAAAAATCAGATTGTGCCGGCAGAAGAAATTATCGGGGCAGATTTATCCGCACCGGGAAGAGAGAAGGCAAAGGCTAATCTTGGTATCCATGTTACAGAGAAGAATACAGATGTTGTGGAGAAGGCAGAGGTTATCGTGTTGTCCGTGAAGCCGCAGTTCTATGAAGATGTTATCTGTGAAATTCGGGATGGAATCACGGAGAATCAGATGATTATTACCATTGCGCCGGGTAAGACACTGGCATGGCTGGAAGAGAAGTTCGGCAAGCCGGTGAAGATAGTCCGTACAATGCCGAATACTCCCGCGATGGTAGGAGAAGGAATGACGGCGGCATGCCGCAACACCTATGTGACGGAGGAAGACATGGATCGTGCAGTTGCATTGCTGAAAGGCTTCGGCCGCGTGGAGATCGTGCCGGAACGGCTGATGGACGCAGTGGTATCCACAAGCGGAAGCTCCCCGGCATATGTATTTATGCTCATTGAGGCCATGGGAGACGCCGCAGTGTCCGGCGGTATGCCCAGACAGCAGGCATACCAATTCGCAGCGCAGGCAGTGTTGGGAAGCGCAAAGATGGTTCTGGAGACAGGCAAGCATCCGGGCGAACTGAAAGACATGGTATGCTCTCCGGCAGGGACAACCATTGAGGCGGTTCGTGTGCTGGAAGAGCGAGGGTTCAAAAGCGCAGTGTTTGAAGCTATGAAAGTTTGCGAAGAAATGTCAAGAAATATGTAGATTTTGTGTTTTGGGACGTAGGAAAGTGACACTTTCCTACGTCCCAAATTGTATTTTGTAGTGTACCTAAATTGCATTTGTCATGTCTGCGTGTTACAATACCAGAGAGCGTATGTATCCGCTTGGTTAAAAATGTGAATAAAAGTGAGGTATAATAGTATGGCAAATCCAATTGTTACGATTGAAATGGAGAATGGAGATATCATGAAAGCAGAGTTGTATCCGGAGACAGCGCCGAATACGGTGAATAATTTTATTTCTCTTGTGAAGAAAGGATATTATGACGGGCTGATTTTCCACCGTGTTATCAATGGATTTATGATTCAGGGCGGCTGCCCGCAGGGAACCGGGACGGGCGGACCGGGATATACGATTAAAGGTGAATTTATGCAGAATGGTTTTGTTAATGAGCTGAAGCATACAGAGGGTGTACTTTCTATGGCGCGGGCTATGCATCCGGATTCTGCAGGGAGCCAGTTTTTTATTATGCATAAGACGTCTCCCCATCTTGACGGGGCTTACGCTGCGTTCGGCAAGGTGACGGAAGGTATGGACGTGGTAAATAAAATTGCGGAAACGGATACGGATTACAGTGATCGGCCGCTGAAAGTGCAGAAGATGGCTAAGGTAACTGTTGATACGATGGGCGTAGATTATCCGGAACCGGAGAAGGCATAAGAACATGAGCAGAATGGTCAGGACAGAAAACCTGGTTTTTGAATATGAGAAACGGGATGAGGAAGGTAATGTCATCGGCAAGTCCCGCGCGATCGATGAAGTGAATATTGACGTGGAGGAAGGGCAGTTCATTGCCATTCTGGGTCATAATGGTTCGGGCAAGTCTACATTTGCTAAGCATTTGAATGCAATTCTTGTTCCTACGGAAGGCTCTATCTGGGTGAATGGCAGAGACACCAGGAAGCCGGAAGAGCTTTGGAATGTCCGGCAGTCGGCGGGAATGGTGTTCCAGAATCCGGATAACCAGATTATCGGAACGGTAGTAGAAGAGGACGTGGGCTTCGGTCCGGAGAATCTTGGCGTGCCCACGAATGAAATCTGGGAACGGGTGGAGGAAAGCCTAAAGGCGGTAGGAATGATTGAATACCGTCACCATTCTCCCAATAAATTATCCGGCGGCCAGAAGCAGCGTGTGGCGATTGCGGGAGTCATTGCCATGCGTCCGAAATGTATCGTGCTGGATGAGCCTACTGCCATGCTGGATCCCAATGGGCGCAGGGAGGTTCTGCGTACGGTGGAAGAGCTGCGCAGGCAGGAGAAGGTTACGGTTATTTTGATTACCCATTATATGGAAGAGGTCATCGATGCGGATAAGGTCTTCGTTATGGATCATGGGCATGTGGTAATGGAAGGGACGCCGCGGGAAATATTTTCCCAGGTGGACACACTGAAAAGCTACCGGCTGGATGTCCCTCAGGTGACTATCCTGGCAGATGAACTACAAAAGAGGGGGATTCCTGTTCCGGCAGGAATTTTAAGAAAAGAAGAGTTGGTGGAGGCGTTATGTCGATTAAAATAGAACATCTGAATTACGTATACAGTGCAGGGACAGCTTATGAAAAACAGGCGCTCCACGATATTTGCCTGGAGATACCTGACGGAGAATTTGTAGGGATTATCGGTCATACCGGCTCCGGGAAGTCTACGCTGATCCAGCATCTGAACGGACTGATTAAGGCAACTGACGGCGCGATTTATTATCAGGGTGAAAATATATATAGTGAAGGCTATGATATGAGAAAGCTCCGCTTCCAGGTGGGACTGGTGTTCCAATATCCGGAACATCAGCTTTTTGAGGTGGATGTACTGACGGATGTGTGTTTTGGACCGAAAAATCAAGGGCTTTCGCCGGAGGAATGTAAAGAGCGGGCTTTGGAGGCACTCAAATTAGTAGGACTGAAGGAAAAATATTATAAGGCTTCTCCATTTGAGTTGTCTGGCGGCCAGAAACGGCGGGCGGCGATTGCGGGAGTTCTTGCCATGCGTCCTAAGGTTCTGGTGTTGGACGAACCCACAGCAGGGCTTGACCCCAAAGGCAGAGATGAGATTCTTGAACAGATAGCCAGCCTGCATAAGGAGACGGGCATGACAGTTATTTTGGTATCCCATAGCATGGAAGATATTGCCAGATATGCGGACAGGATTATTGTGATGAACAAGGGGAAGGTTATGTATAACGACACGCCGAAAAATGTGTTCCGGCATTACCAGGAACTTGAGAAAGTAGGGCTGGCTGCTCCACAGGTAACTTATATTATGCATGAGCTTAAGGAACAGGGGCTGGATGTGGATGTAACCGCAACTACTGTGGAAGAAGCGGCGGATGAGATTATAGGAGCATTGGGAAGATGATTCGAGACATTACAATAGGACAGTATTATCCGGCAAAGAGTGTACTTCATCGTCTGGATCCAAGAGTGAAGCTTACCTGCACTTTGCTGTATTTGATATCTTTATTTTTATTTAAGAGCATACCGGGATATATCGTAGCTACTGTATTTCTGGCTGTAGTCATCCGGCTGTCGAAGGTTCCGTTCAAATATATTATGCGGGGCATGAAGCCGGTAATCATGATTCTTTTGATTACAGTTATCTTTAACCTGTTTTTGACAAAAGAAGGAGAAGTTCTTTTGAAAGTATGGGTCTTTACGATTACTGCGGGAGGACTCCGGACAGCGGTTTTCATGGCAATCCGTCTGGTTTACCTGATTACCGGTTCCTCGCTGATGACATTTACTACGACACCCAATGAGCTGACAGACGGCATAGAGAGTCTTCTCCATCCGCTGAATAAAGTACATGTCCCGGTACATGAGATTGCAATGATGATGTCTATTGCCCTGCGGTTTATCCCGATTCTTCTGGAGGAGACAGATAAGATTATGAAGGCACAGATTGCCAGAGGCGCCGATTTGGAGAGTGGTAATATGATTCAGAAGGCAAAGAATATGATTCCGATTCTGGTGCCGCTTTTTGTCTCGGCATTCCGGCGGGCGAATGACCTTGCGATGGCAATGGAAGCCAGATGTTATCACGGCGGTGAGGGCAGAACCAAGATGAAGCCGCTGCGCTATGCCCGCAGAGACTATCTGGCGTATGGGATTGTTATTTTCTATATGATTGCTGTAGTGGTGATTGGGAGATGCGTGCCGTTTCATATCTGGATTTTTTAGGGTGTGAAATGGCTGTTTGGGAGGACGTGAAAAAATGGTGCATATGAGGCGTATTCGGCTTACGGTAGCATATGACGGGACAGATTACTGTGGCTGGCAGGTGCAGCCCAACGGAATTACGGTTGAAGAAGTGCTGAACAAGGCAGTCAGCAAACTGACGGGAGAGGATATCCATGTAATCGGGGCAAGCCGTACGGACTCCGGCGTGCATGCATTGGGAAATGTGGCAGTATTCGATACCCGGTCGTCGATTCCGCCGGAGCGGATGGCTTATGCGCTGAATCAGCGGCTGCCGGAGGATATTGTAATTGTGAAATCGGAAGAAGTGCCTGCAGAGTGGCACCCCAGATACCGGGATGATATTACGAAGACTTATGAGTACCACATTTACAATGCCAGAGTACCGGATCCGTTAAAACGGAGAACCTGTGCTTTTGTTTCTTTTCCTATGGATATAGAGAAGATGCGGGCGGGAGCAGCATATCTTGTGGGAGAACATGATTTTGTAAGCTTCTGCAATGTGCGGACCAATGTGGAAGATACGGTGCGTACGGTGAACCGGATTGCTATCTGGCAGGATGGAGCGGAAATCGTGATGGAGATTGAAGGGAATGGATTCCTCTATAATATGGTCCGGATTATTGCCGGAACCTTGATTCGTGTGGGAAGAGGATTCTATGAACCGGAGAAGGTAAAGGAGATACTGGAGACGAAAAAACGCACAGAGGCAGGAATCACAGCTCCGCCCCAGGGGCTGGTTCTAAAGGAGATTCGTTATGGAGAATAAACATACAGGGATTTATTTTGATAATGGGAGTACTTCTTATCCAAAAGCGCCGAAAGTAGCGGATGCCGTAGCGCATCTGCTAAGTAGCGGCGCTTTTAATATTAATCGGGGAAGCTATGAGGGAGCTTACGAAGTGGCAGGAATGGTTCTGGACACCCGGGAAAAATTAGCAGAGCTTTTTCATGCAGAGACGTCCAAGCAGGTGGTGTTCACGCCCGGTATTACCCATTCGTTGAATTATTTTATCAAAGGATTTTTAAAGCCCGGCGATCACGTGATCGTAACCGGCATGGAGCATAATGCGGTGATGCGTCCACTGTTTCAGATGGAGCGGTTGGGAATCTGCTATGATATGGCAAGGACGGACCGGGAAGGAATGGTGTGCCCGGAGGACGTGGAAAGTCTGATAAGACAGGAGACAAAGGCAGTGATCGTAGTTCATGCCTCTAACGTATGTGGAACGATTGTGCCTATAGAGGAAATTGGAAATATTTGTGAGAAGCACAGTATTTTCTTTGCCGTAGATACGGCACAGAGCGCGGGAACGATTCCGGTGGATATGCAGGGAGCGCACATAGATTTCCTGGCATTTACCGGACATAAAGGGCTGCTTGGTCCTCAGGGAATTGGCGGCTTTCTTATTTCAGAGCGGTTAAATGCAGCAATGGAACCGCTGATCGCGGGAGGAACGGGAAGTCAGTCAGACAGGCTGGAGATGCCGGATTCCTTGCCGGATAAGTTTGAGAGCGGGACATTAAATCTTCCTGGGATTGCCGGATTGCATGCGGCTCTTTCGTATTTAGAAGAGGTAGGCGTGGAGCGGCTGTATCGGAAGAAAATGGATCTGACGGCGTATTTTCTTGAGCAGGTGAAGGAGTTTTCCGGTATTCAGATTGTGGGCAGGCAAGACCTTGCCCATCGTGTGGCAGTGGTGTCGCTGGATTTTAGAAGGCAGGATAACGCGATGATTGCCTTTGAGCTGGAGCAGCAGTACGGAATCATGACAAGGGTAGGACTGCACTGCGCTCCTATGGCTCACAGAAGTCTGGGGACATATCCCCGGGGGACGGTTCGCTTTGCTTTCGGTAGTGCCAATAAGAAGGAAGAAATAGATATCTGCATCCAGGCGTTCAAAGAGCTGGGAATACGATAGAAAAAGTCAATAAATAAAAAGCGTTTATCAGAAAAGACAATTACACATCTGTCCGGAATGCATTGTCTGCCTCGTATAAAAATGTTACGATGAATACATAAAAATACTGTACGAGGAGGAAATAAAAAATGGCAGATTATCGTAAAATGTGGGAAGACCTGGGGATGGATGTGGAGACGCATGATCAGTTATGCGAGGTACTTCCACAGGCATTTGGGGATGTCTATTTGTCACAGGAAAACCGTCCGGAGTCTATGGATTATTATAATTTCGTGGTTGCGGAAATCCACGGTGTGCGTCCGGCGGAGCTGATTGAGCATCAGAAAAAGGGCGGAAAGGTATTCGGAACTTTCTGCGTATATGTACCGGATGAGATTGTATTTGCAGCAGATGCCATTGCAACAGGGCTTTGCGGCGGATCCCAGTTCTGGGTGCCGGGCGGTGAAAAAGTACTTCCTACCAATGTCTGTCCGCTGATTAAGGCTTCCGTAGGGGCGAGGCTTGACCGTACTTGCCCGTTCTTTAGAATTGCGGATATGTATGTAGGAGAGACAACCTGCGACGGTAAGAAAAAGGCGTGGGAGATTCTTGCAGAGGATGTTCCGGTTCATGTTATGAATCTTCCGCAGATGAAACGGGCGAAGGACGTAACAGCCTGGGCAGAAGAAATCACAGACTTCAAGAAGGTAGTGGAAGACTTTACCGGAAACGAAGTTACCGCAGAGAAGCTTGGCGCAAGCATCCGGTTAATCAATGATAAGAGAAGGGCGCTGGCAAGGCTTTATGATTTAAGAAAGAATGAGAAGCTTCCGATTAGTGGAAAAGACGTGCTGCTTATTTCTCAGATTGCGTTCTATGACGATCCGGCAAGATTTACCCAGATGACGAATAAACTCTGCGATGAACTGGATCAGAGGGTGGCTGACGGTGTGAGTGTATTTGCTGAGGGAACGAAGCGAATCATGCTGACCGGTACGCCGCTTGCTATTCCGAACTGGAAGATCCACAATCTGGTGGAAACCAGCGGCGGCGCAGTTGTATGCGAAGAGATGTGTACGGGAACCCGGTATTTTGAGAGGCTTGTGGATGAGACGAAGACAACGGTGGATGAGCAGATCCAGGCACTTTCTGAGCGTTATATGGGAATTAACTGCGCGTGCTTCACACCGAATACGGCAAGAATTGATGATATTATCCGTCTGGCAAAGGAATACAAAGTGGATGGTATCATTGACGTGAATCTGAAATTCTGCAGCCTCTATGATGTGGAAGGATATTCTGTAGAGAAAGCTCTGCAGGAGGCGGGAATTCCGGTACTTGGAATCGAGACCGATTATGTGGACAGCGATGCACAGCAGCTCCGTACAAGAATCAGCGCATTTATTGAAATGCTGAATGCATAGAGATATGAAAGAAGTACAATATTATGTGCTGTTTCCCAATCATGATAATGGTATGCGTTTACATAGGGAATTAAAGACTCTGGGGGTTAAGGCTGTTATTGCGCCGACCCCCAGAGCTGCCAGTAAATGCTGTGGGATTTCACTTCTGATAAAGGAAGAGGATGTGGAAACGGTCAGGCAGTGTGTCCGGGAGCATGGGATAGAGATTTTGGATATTACGGCAATTGAAAAGGATGTAAATCCCAACCGCGACCGTTATTGTTAGAAAAGGAGATTCGTGCAGATGAATTATGTGGGAATAGATATCGGTTCTACCGCATCAAAGGTGGTGGCAAGAGGGGAGAAGGAACTTCATTTTGTGCTGCCTACCGGGTGGAGCAGCAAAGAGACAACTATGACAATTAAAGAAAGGCTTTTGACAGAAGGGATAGATGTTCTTTCTGACGAAACCAAGGTAGCAGCTACCGGATATGGACGTATTGCTGTAGATTTTGCTGATTACGTCATTACAGAGATTACCTGCCACGCCAGAGGCGGCAGGGAGCTTGGCGGGGACAATCTTGCTATCATCGACGTGGGCGGACAGGATACGAAGATTATACTGGTGGCACGCGGCATGGTACAGGATTTCCTGATGAATGATAAATGTTCGGCCGGTACAGGAAAATTTCTGGAGATTATGGCAAACCGCCTGGGAATTACCTTGCAGGAGCTATTTGATATGGCAGACCAGGGAACGGTTCTTCCGATAAGCTCCCTCTGTACGGTATTTGCTGAATCTGAAGTTATCAATTATATCGGAGAAGGCAGGAAACGGGAGGATATAGCTGCCGGAGTGGTAGATTCCGTAGCGGCGAAGGTGGCACAGCTTAGCCAGCGCAAGAGCCTGCCGGACAAGGTAATCCTGACAGGAGGGCTAAGCCACAGTGAATACTTTACAAAAGCGCTTTCAGAGAAAGTGGGGAAGACAGTAGAGCCGACAGCGTTCGGAAGATATGCAGGCGCGCTGGGAGCCGCCATATTAGCAGAAGAGAAGTCAAGGTAAAATTGACTTCTCTTTTTGATATAGAGTTACTATTCACAGCCGATTTGAAATCCCATATGGATTCGTCGTGCTTGCACGTAAGAAGATATATGGGATTCCAAATCAGGACTGCGGATCAGTCACCCCACCTGCATAAGCAGTCTTAGTTCCGTTAGGAGCGGGACTGGAGCATCGAAGATGCGACGAGTGCGCATGTCGGTGGGGTGTGAATGGTAACAATATAGAAGGGAAAAGAGTGAAAATTCAAAAAATAAAGTGATATAAAAGGAAAAGTGTGATATTATAAAGGTGTAGAATATATTATCTAGTCAGGAGGGATGTAAATGAGAGGCAAAATGAAGAGAATAATCTCAACAGTCCTGCTGTGCACACTCTTGGTAAGTGTTTTCTGCGTAAATGCATTGGCAGCGGACAATGAGAAAATCGCCCCGGAGATTTCTGGAATCCTGCGAGCAGATTCTTCTCGGAAAAGATGAGGGGAAGAAGCTTCATCCCCAGGGGCAGACCACAAGGGCGGAGTGTGCTGCGATTATACAGCGTTTTACAGAAAAATATAAGTAAATCAGTAGGAGGATTTGGTATGGAAGCTTTGTTGAGAGTGGTTCCCATCTTTGGGGCGCTGGCATTGCTTTTCGCCGCTTACCTGGCGGCGAAGGTGAGCCGGCAGGATGCGGGAACTGAAAGAATGAAGGAGATTGCAGAAGCAATCAGCGATGGCGCCAGAGCATTCCTGACAGCAGAGTACAGAATTTTGATTTTTTTTGTCATTGTGCTGTTTGTGCTGATTGGTGTCGGGATCGGTAACTGGGTAACGGCAGTATGTTTTGTGGTGGGAGCTTTGTTTTCTACGTTGGCAGGTTATGTGGGAATGAGCGTTGCCACGAAAGCGAATGTGCGCACGGCAAATGCAGCGAGAGAGAGCGGGATGAACCGGGCGCTGTCGGTCGCATTTTCCGGTGGGGCTGTAATGGGAATGTGCGTGGCAGGATTGGGTGTGCTTGGGGTAAGTGCCATCTATATCATAACCGGGAATGTGGATGTACTTTCCGGATTCAGTCTGGGGGCTTCTTCCATTGCATTATTTGCGCGTGTAGGCGGAGGCATTTATACGAAAGCTGCTGATGTGGGAGCTGACCTGGTGGGGAAGGTAGAAGCGGGGATTCCGGAGGACGACCCCAGAAACCCGGCGGTAATTGCAGATAACGTGGGTGACAACGTGGGGGATGTTGCCGGAATGGGAGCAGACCTTTTTGAGTCTTATGTGGGAGCGTTAATTTCTGCGCTGACATTGGGAATCGTGTATTATAAAGCAGAAGGGGCCGTCTATCCGCTTATAATAGCCGGATTGGGGCTTATAGCATCCATTCTCGGAACCTTTTTTGTAAAAGGAGATGAAAATTCCAATCCCCACAAAGCGTTGAAAATGGGATCTTATGTGTCCAGTGTTCTGGTGGTAGCGGTAGCAGTTATTTTCAGCCGGTATCTGTTCCATAATTTTCATGCGGCAATTGCAGTTGTTGCAGGCCTTGCAGTAGGGCTTCTGATCGGCATCATAACAGAAATATATACTTCCGGAGATTATAAGCCGGTGAAGGAAATTGCAGAACAGTCCGAGACGGGGACGGCAACAACCATTATCAGTGGAATTGCTGTGGGAATGAAATCAACGGCAATTCCCATTCTGCTGATTTGTGCCGGTATTTTCGTAGCATATCAGTTCTGCGGGCTGTACGGTATTGCATTGGCTGCGGTGGGGATGCTCTCTACAACAGCGATTACGGTAGCTGTGGACGCCTATGGACCGATTGCAGATAATGCAGGCGGCATTGCAGAGATGTCAGGCCTGGATCCGGAAGTGCGTAAGATTACAGATAAACTGGATGCAGTGGGAAATACCACGGCGGCGATGGGAAAGGGATTTGCCATCGGTTCGGCGGCGCTGACAGCGCTTGCGTTATTCGTATCCTATGCGGAAGCGGTGAATTTAAAGACCATTGATATTCTGAATAGCCGGGTGATTATTGGGTTATTTATTGGCGGTATGCTTCCGTTCTTGTTCTCTGCTATGACGATGGAATCCGTGTCTAAGGCGGCATATCAGATGATAGAAGAGGTCAGACGGCAATTTAAGACCATGCCGGGAATCATGAAGGGGACGCAGAAGCCGGATTACAAGTCCTGCGTTGCTATTTCTACGACGGCAGCCCTGAAAGAAATGCTGGTTCCGGGGATTATGGCAGTTCTGTCACCTCTGGCAGTGGGGATTCTTCTTGGACCGGAGGCACTGGGAGGATTGCTTGCAGGAGCTTTGGTAACTGGTGTTATGATGGCAATTTTTATGTCTAACGCAGGCGGCGCATGGGATAATGCCAAGAAATATATTGAGGACGGACACCACAGAGGAAAGGGAAGTGAAGCACATAAAGCGGCGGTCGTGGGAGATACCGTAGGCGATCCCTTCAAGGATACGTCGGGACCATCCATTAATATCCTGATTAAATTAATGACGATAGTGTCGCTGGTATTCGCACCATTGTTTTTGTCTGTCGGGGGAATCTTGTAGGAACGGAATAAAGAATGAAGAAGTCTTAGGAGAGACTGGCACTTGTATAAGTCACAGTTTCTCCTAAATTTTTGTGAAGTCAGGGTTGGATTATGAAAGGAATGTCTTGACATATATAGATGTCCGATATATTATATAGTTAGCCGATATACATAGGCAGACTATATAAAGGAGGGAAACAAGATGGCAATTGACAAAAGTCTGGTATCCGGGAGCATGGTGATGCTGGTACTGAAACTTCTGGAAGAGAAAGATATGTATGGATATGAAATGATAGTAGCATTAAGGGAAAAGTCAGACAATGTATTTGAACTGAAGGCGGGAACCTTATATCCCTTGCTTCACGCGCAGGAAGAAAAAGGATTTGTCCAATCCTATGAGCAGGAGGTTCTTGGAAAAACAAGGAAATATTATAGCCTCACCAAAGAAGGAAAGAAACAATTAAAAGCAAAGACGGAGGAATGGAAGGAATATTCTCGGGCAGTGACGAATGTGTTGGGAGGTGCAGGGCTTGCGTATGTATAATTATCTGAACATTGTGTCAGAACAGATGCGTTGTAAAAGGGCAAGACCGGCAGTGTTAAAAGAACTGAAAGACCATATCGAAGACCAGAAGGACGATTATATGACGGCCGGAATGACGGCACAGGAAGCGGAAGAAGAGGCAGTACGCCAGATGGGAGATCCGGTAGAAGTAGGGGTAAGCTTAGACAGGCTTCACAGACCGAAGATGGAGTGGAAGCTTTTGAGTTATATTTTTCTCCTGAGCATCCTGGGAATGGTACTACAGATTTTTGTACATAGGAATGCCGGGGCGCTGCTGGAGACAGACACAATGAATCCGGTTATAAGACAGAGCTTTTGGATGGCAGTTGGAATCTTTGTTATGTTTCTGATCTGTTATCTGGATTATTCACGTATTGGACAGTATGCAAGAGAAATCTGGGGGCTGCTGCTGGCAGGTATTCTGCTGTATTATCATTTCGGTGTCCAAATAAATGGCGGATATCTAAAGGTGAATCTATTTGCTTACGCATTTATCCCGGTCTATGCGGGCATCCTGTGGAACTATCGGATGCAGGGATGGAGAGGGCTGGTAAAATCTATGGTTTTTCTTGCAATATCGGTGTTAGCGGTTTTAAGAGCGCCTGCAATTGTTCCGGCATTTATCCTTATGCTGATAGGGCTACTGCTTTTGAATATGGCAGTTTATAAGAAATGGTTCGGAGCAGAGAGAAAACGGTATTTTCTGCTTATATGGGGAAGCGTAGCGGCAATTTCTATCGTACTTTTTTTGATGCTTCTGCACGCAGGCTGGTTTTCAGCAATGCCGCTTTATCAGATGGAACGCATTCAGGGAATCTTTCATCCAATGGAAAATGGATATTATCAGATGAGTGCGGAAGTGATTGGTGATGGAGCGGAAGCGTTTAAGAGCGGTACCAAGATAGAAACTTCTGTATGGGCGACTGATGTCCGGGGAGATTTCTTATGGCTGTGCATATTCCGGTATCTGGGAAAGGGCGCGGGGATTATCTGCACAATATTGGTGGCGGGATTATTGGTTTATCTTTGCAGAATTGTTTTCCGGCAGAAAAACAGGCTGGGGAACATGATGGGAATAGGCTGTACATTCCTGATTGTACTGCAGGTAATTCTGTATGTGGGAATGAACTTTGGATGCGTACCGCCAACCAATGTTTTTATGCCGTTTTTATCTTTTGGCGGTACTAATCTTTTGATTATTTATGTTTATATGGGGTTGATACTTAGTATTTGTTATAATAGCAATGTGGTGAAAAATTAGGGGGAGCCAAATGGGAAGGTTCCCTCTGGAAAGCCTATAGACTCTATGTTTTTGCGTTCAAGCCGCACGTCCACTTTCTAAACTGGGAAGATACCAACGACGCTTTTTCTGCCTGTTCGCGCTTTGTTTCCTGCTTGCATTTCGGACGGTAAAGAGGAAAATTGTTCATCTCTGTATTTTGCCTTATTTCGCAATTTGACAAGTAATAATTTTGTCCCCCAAAGAATTACAGCAACGATTGCAAGAAATACACATTGCAGGACGTCTGTCTTTTTCCAACGGTTAGGAAGATTTGGTTCTCTAACAAGTGGACGACCAAAAGATACGGCAGATATTTTTGTTTCGGACAATGCTTTCTCAACCATATCGGGTGTACGATACCCGCAAACGCTTATAATAGGAATGGCTACTTGACAAGCAAGTTGAGAAGCATACTTTAAAAAAGGAGCTTGATTATCATTGCGAACAACCGGGGTAAACGACGCGGAAGAATTGTCCATTACCATTCCGGAGGACACCTCAATAAAATTTATTCCACGCTTTTCAAGCTCCTTGCAGACAAAAATAGATTCTTCCGGTTTGATAGAATTTTCATTCAAATCACTAAATGGAAATTTTACTCCTATGATAAAGTCATCTCCGACGGCTCGTCTAATTGCGTCATACACTTCAAATAAAATTCTGGCGCGATTTTCAATTTTCCCTCCATATTCATCTGTACGATAATTCGTAGAAGGCGAAAGGAAAGAGTTTATTAAGTAACCATGTGCCCCATGAATTTGTACTCCATCAACTCCGGCTTCTTTACATCTCAATGCAGAATTGGCAAAATCTACAGCAACTTTATGTAATTCGTCTTTTGTTGCTTCATGATAAATGCAGTTTTCGGAAACTTTTTTTTTCGCATACGGCAAATTTGTCATAACCCTCTGCGGTACTTGTCTTTCCTCCACAGTGCTGCAACTGAACAATAATCTTTCCACCTTTTTCGTGTACTGTATTGGCAATATTGCTCATGTCAACGACATAATTGTCATATTCGGTATTGACCATAATCGGGGCAACAGAACCAGATGCACTTACCGCGTGCATTCCTGTAATAATCAGACCAGATCCGCCGTCTGCAAGTGCTAAGTAACGCTCTTTGATTTTTTCGGTGATTTTTCCATTATCTGCACCATATTCAAACATGGCACTTGCTACAAGGCGATTAGAAACTTGAATGTTTTTTAAATGGAAAGGTGTGTACATAATTGTTGACATATAAAATCCTCCTTGAATATTGTATATACAACAAAAATGCTCTTTTATGTACGATAAAATAAAAGATACTTGAAAAAATTATAAATCTTGTAAAAGTATTAAGGTATTTTCAAATGCAGATAACTGTTCTTTGCCCAATTTTGCTTCAAATTGGTGTTGCGCACTTTCCCATAAGTTAGCAGCTTCCTTGCATACAGAAATACCTTTTTCAGTAAGTTCCAATACGCTATCTCTCGCACCTGCAACTTTATTGTCTTTTATATAACCAGCTTGAATAAGGGGTTTTAAACTCCTCGTAAGAGTAGAACGGTCAAGTAAAGTAGCTTCCGATAATATTCTAACATTGCAACCACTGTGTTCGGATATAGCATTAAGCAAAGAGTACTGTCTTACCGTTATGCCACATGGCGCAAGAATATTATCGTAGAATCGTATTACATTTTCTGCACTTCTTCTCATTTTTAAACAATGGCATACAGTGTTATCTACTCGTTTGCTCATTAGTCAATCCACCTCCATCTGTTGTATATACAACATATCAAAAAAAAGAACGTCTGTCAACCCTTATTCATTAAACCATACATGATAGGAATTATTTTGGCTAATAATAAGAACTGTGTAGATATATCCGTAGACTAATTCTTTTTCTCGGATAATCAAAATGGTGCCCGGTCTTACAAGAAGATTTTTGTCTATCAAATCAATAAAAAATCAAATGATAAAATTAGCTACTCCGTATATCAAATGACAGAGTGTAAAAATAGAAATCGGAATTACTGCTATCATGTTCCTTCTGTCAATGGCATAAAACATAAATGTCAAACATGGTGGAACCGTCAATCCCAATATGATAACCGTATTCACCATACCAAGATAATACCCGATCCAACTCGCAAAATATAATAAGCAGCAAATCACCACGGCAATTATCAAAGGAGTCATGCGGAATTTATAGCTTCTTTTATTCACAAAAATGCAAAGCGCAATAATCATCAATACCTGACATATTGAGGCTATGGTATCGACCACTTCTGTAATCGAATCTGCTCTTAGCACATCGTTTGGCGCAGGTATAGAAAACCAAATAAAATTAGGTATCATAATTATCAAGAATAATAGCAGTCCCCAAATATCAAAACTTAACTTGTAGTTTTTCAATTGTTTTTTCACTCCAATTTATAATTTATTCTCCCCTAATTATACAGGGCAACATGAAGATTTTCAATTCCTGTGTTATCTTTAAAGCGGCACCAACGAAATTGACCTTGACGTTTACATAATTTTAAGGTAGACTGTATTTTACAGATGATGGTCTGTACAGAGAACCTATGATAATTTCCTGTTAAATATCAAGATTATATTTCTACATTTTTCTTAAGTAAGGGTCAACCTGTTTTCAGGAATTTTCCTAATTATTTGAAGCATCGAAGATGTGACGAATGCGCATGTTGGTGGGGTGTTGTGAATGGTAACAGCAGAAACTCACAGCACAAACACTGTAACTAAAAAGATTCTAAAACCATTGCCTGAACCGCAATATTTTGCTATAGTTATAATCAGATAGTTTCTCTGTACAATTTCACAGAAAGGAAGGTCTATGGAGAAACACGACAGCTTAAAAGAAAAAACAAACTCTTTGGAACAGCATGAGGACATAGTATTAAAAACAGCCATGCGAGAATTTTCAAAAGTATTGCTCCCCTGGCTTGGCATTACGGAAAAGGTCGTCGGTTATGGCCCAACCGAGAACATTTACCTGGAAGCCAAAAAGATGTTTCAGGATTTTACTCTAATTATGGAGAACGGAACCTGGAAGCATTTTGAGTTTCAAAGTACCAACGAGGGAATTGACGGACTGAAGCGTTTTCGTATGTATGAGGCAGTAACAAGCTATCAGCACAAAGTATCGGTTACCACTTATGTACTCTTTTCTGGAAATATTTTAAATCCCGTAACCGAGTATACAGAAGGGGTGAATACATACCGCATTATTCCCATTATCATGCGAGATCAAAACGCAGACTGGCTATTTTCCAGACTACAGCAGAAATTAAAAGAAGGGCAGGTTCTCACAAAGGAAGATTTGGTTCCGTTAATGCTCTCTCCTCTTATGAGCGGCAAAATGACACAGAAGGAGCGTATGCGTACAGCTTTTCAACTTATTCGTGAAGCCACGGCAGTCTCCGAAGAGGATATTAGAAAGATCGAGGCGGTGCTTTATGCTATGACAGACAAATTTTTATCAAAGGAAGAGTTAGAAGAATTTTTGGAGGAAATCAGTATGACAAGACTTGGAGAAATGTTGATTGATAAGGGAATTAGCCAAGGGATAAGTCAAGGTGTTAGTCAGGGTATTAGCCAGGGCATCAACAAAGCGAAAATTGAAAATGCAAGAAATCTGCTGGATGTTCTGGATGTCCAGACGATTTCTGAAAAAATCGGATTGCCTTTAGAGACTGTCCAACAATTAAAAAATGAACAGTAAGCTGATTGGTATCTTGACAAAGTTACAAAAATACGTTAGTATTTCAGTCAAGTGAAGAGAACAAAAAGGCTTAGAAAAGAAGAAGTAGCAGTCGGGACCCCCATACAGAAAGCAGCCGGATGATGAGAGGCGCATGAAAGAACCAACTGCGAATACATCTTGGAGCTTCGCCCCGAAATCAGGGATTCAGACCAGAAGACAGTAGGCGGCGACGTAAGGCACACGTTATCGTGCATGGGCTGTAATAGCAGCTTACAGAGGCTGGTGATGAGAATCATCAGTAAAACAAGGTGGTACCACGGGAATAACGTCTCGTCCTTATTTAGTATAAGGGCGAGACGTTTTTACGTAAAGGCAAGGTACGTCAGCACGCAATTGGAAGGAAAGCGGCATAGGCGCCCGGGGTATAAAGACAAGGAAAAGATAAAGGAGAGGAAAGACAATGGGAATTTATGAAGAATTACAGGCACGGGGACTAATCGCGCAGGTAACAGATGAAGAAGTTATCAGAGACCTGGTGAATAATGGAAAGGCAACCTTCTATATCGGGTTCGATCCGACGGCAGACAGCCTTCATGTGGGACATTTTATGGCGCTTTGCCTGATGAAGCGTCTGCAGGAAGCGGGGAACAAACCGATTGCCCTGATTGGTGGAGGTACTGCCATGATTGGAGATCCTTCGGGAAGAACAGATATGCGTCAGATGATGACGCCGGAGACAATTCAGCATAATTGTGAGTGCTTTAAAAAGCAGATGAGCCGTTTTATTGATTTTTCTGATGGAAAGGCTCTTATGGTAAATAATGCGGATTGGCTGATGGATTTGAATTATATCGACGTCCTCCGGGAGGTGGGAGCGCACTTTAGCGTAAACCGTATGCTGACGGCAGAGTGCTATAAGCAGAGAATGGAAAAAGGCTTGAGTTTCCTGGAATTTAACTATATGATTATGCAGAGTTATGATTTCTATGCATTGTTCCAGAAATACGGATGTAATCTGCAATTTGGCGGAGATGACCAGTGGAGTAATATGCTGGGCGGTACAGAACTGATCCGTCGGAAATTGGGAAAGGATGCAAGCGCTATGACAATTACGCTGCTTCTTAATTCGGAAGGAAAGAAGATGGGAAAGACCCAGAGTGGCGCAGTATGGCTTGATCCCAACAAGACTTCACCATTTGATTTTTATCAGTATTGGAGAAATGTGGCTGATGCAGATGTGTTGAAATGTATCCGTATGCTGACGTTCCTTCCGTTGGAGGAGATTGATAAAATGGATTCCTGGGAAGGGGCACAGCTTAATACGGCGAAAGAAATTCTGGCTTATGAGCTGACGAAGCTGGTTCATGGAGAAGAGGAAGCGAAAAAAGCGCAGGACGCAGCAAGAGCGCTGTTCAGCCAGGGAGCGGCAGCAGATATGCCGACTGCAGAATTGACAGAAGAGGATATGGCGGATGGCAAGATTGATATCCTGACTATGCTGGTAAAGAGTGGGCTGGTTTCTTCCAAATCCGAGGCAAGACGTGCGGTTCAGCAGGGCGGTGTTGCCGTTGAGGGGGAGAAGGTGACGGATATTTATCAGGCTTTTACTGCAGAAGAAATGAAGGGAGAAGGTCTTGTTTTGAAGAAAGGCAAGAAAAATTTCCGGAAAGTAATTGTAAAATAGTTACCATTCACAGCCGATTTGAAATCCCAGATAGATTCGTCGTGCTTGCACGTAAGAAAATATCTGGGATTCCAAATCAGGACTGTGGAGCAGTCACCCCACCCGCATAAGCAGTCTTAGCTCCGCCAGGAGCGGGACTGGAGCATCGAAGATGCGACGAGTGCGTATGCTGGTGGGGTGCTGTGAATGGTAATGTAAAATAAGCAGTAAGACAGGATTTACAGGAGGACAGGAAAATGGCATTTAAAGAAATAGCAATTGATGAATTATCCTTCAACCCGTTTGATAAAATAGCAAAACAGTGGATGTTGATTACGGCGGGAAATAAAGAAGGGTCCAACACTATGACGGCAAGCTGGGGCGGGCTTGGTATTATGTGGGGGAAGAAGGTAGCCACTGCATACATTCGTCCTCAGAGATATACAAAAGAATTCGTGGACAGGGCAGAGATTTTCACCCTTTCTTTCCTTCCGGAAACCGAGCGGAAAGCTTTGAATATCTGCGGAAGCATCTCCGGCAGAGAAGTGAAGAATAAATGGGAACTGGCAGGACTTCATCCGTTTTATACAGACGGGACGGCAGGAGTGGAAGAAGCAGAGATGATTTTTGTGTGTAAAAAACTGTACCATCAGGAAATGAAGCCGGAGTGTTTTGACGCTCCGGAGAATGATGCAAAGTGGTATCCGGATAAGGATTACCATACAATGTATATTGCAGAAATCCAGAAGGTACTGGTGAAAGAATAGCGGGAAAGCCGCCCGGGATTAAGACATGGATTGGAAACGGTCAAATATTTGGGCAGCATCCTTGATTTTCCCGGCGGCTCCCACCGCCTCAATACAGATAGATGCCCCCGCATTGGCGAATTTCCCGCAATCTGGCAGGGACATCCCTAAATGCAAAGCATAGAGGAAGCATGCGGTAAAGGTATCTCCGGCGCCAGTGGTGTCAATGCAGTCTGCATATGGATAAGCGTCGATCCAATAACGCTGGTCAGCAGTCTTGATAAAGCAGCCCTTTGCGCCTGCTTTCAGGATGACATGCTTTACGCCGCAGGACAAGAATGCATCGGCAATCTCATCCCAGTCGGCAAGGCCGGTAAGAAGAGAAGCTTCTTCGTAATTAGGGAAAATGTAATCTAACAGTGCGAGACTTTCTTTCATATCCGTGAGAGTCTCGCCGTTTTTGCATTTTGTCATATCAGCGCAGAGAATAAGACCCTGCAGACCCTGCGCTTTTGCTTTTTCGAATAATTGTTTCATGGCATGATTATCAAAAGCAGGGGAGACAAAAATACTGGCGAAACAAAGATATTTTCCGTTTTTCAGAGCTTCTGCAGGGATATCCGGCAGAGAGAGTTTCCGAAGGCTTCCGTTTGGCGAAGTAATAAAATGCCGTTCACCCTGTCCGTCAACCAGGACAATATTTATCCCCGTATCAATAGAAGAATCTTCTATTATAAAGGCCGTGTCAATGTGAGAGCTTTGGCAGGCTTTTATGACTTGGGTTCCTGCCGCGTCCTGCCCGATTTTGCTTACCAGGCGGACGGAAGCGCCAAGTCCTGCCAGGACGGAGGCTTCGTTCATGGCGTCTCCGCCGGTGTTCATGGTGACTTTACCTGCAGCAAGGGAGCCGGAAGTAAATACATCTGCGCTTACAGGCTGCGCAAGAACATCCAGGATGGCAGCTCCTATGAGAATAAAATCCGTTTTCCTTTCCATATTGTCACGACCTTTCTTTTTCTATTTTCATTCATTTATCCTCAGGTATTGGATGCTGTACGGCTCCATTTCAAGCTGCCCGGTTAAGCAGATTTCTTTATCCGACAGCAGCTCTGTCATATGGCCGTTTAAGTCCCCGTGGTTAGCTGTAAAAGCATCCCCGGAAGCATTGATTGCCACCAGGATTTTCTCTTTATCAGACATACGTTCAAATACCAGCTGATGATTGGTGAGAACTACATTGCGGTAGCTTCCGTTGCAGAGAGCATCGCTGCTTTGGCGGATGGCAATTAGTTGTTTTATTAATTCTGTCAATTCATTTGGCTCCGGCTTCTCAAAGCATGGACGGAGTGCATAATCATTGTCAGGAGCCTTTACCCCTTCTTCGCCCCATTCGCTTCCGTAATAGAGACAAGGGATTCCCGGCATACCAAATAACAGACCATATGCAAGTGGGATATGGTTCTTATTCGTAAGGATGCTGGCAAGTCTGGTTACATCGTGGTTATCTACGAAACTCATCAAATGCTTGCCGCGATAAATACACCACTGATCCGCACCATACTGGCGATGGAGAGAATGGGCAATTTCAAACATATTCATAGAATTAAAACTGGAGAAAATACCCTTATAGCATTCATAGTTCGTACAACTGTGCAGCATCTCGTCATTTACAATTAGATTATAGTCGCCAAACAATACTTCTCCAATCAGGGCAAAACCCGGCTTCAGTTCCTGTGTGAATGAGCGGAGCCTGCGCATAAAATTATGATCCAGACTATAGGCAACATCAAGCCTCAAGCCGTCAATATCGAACGTATCTACCCAGAATTTTACGCAGTCCAGAAGATAATCCACGACGGCAGGGTTCTGAAGATTTAATTTAACCAGTTCAAAATGACCTTCCCAGCCTTCATACCAGAAACCGTCATTATATTGGCTGTTGCCGTCAAAATTGATGTGAAACCAATCTTTGTATGGAGAATCCCATTTCTTTTCCTGTACATCTTTGAAAGCCCAAAAGCCGCGCCCTACATGATTAAAAACACCGTCCAGGACAATTTTTACTTTATGTTCATGGAGATCCTTGCAGACATCGGCAAAGTCTTTGTTCGTTCCGAGACGGCAGTCGATATTCTTGAAATCCCTTGTATCATATCCATGGTTGTCTGATTCAAAAATAGGGTTCAGCAGAATAGAATCAATACCAAGTTCCTTAAAATAATCGCTCCATTCCATAAGTTTCCGGATGCGGGGGACGCATTCACCGTCGTTGCAGGTGGGAGCGCCGCAGAATCCGATGGGATATATTTGATAAAATACACTGTTATAAGCCCACATAAATAAAAACCTCGCTTTCATCATAGTTGAGAACTTCTGCCTCAACATCTTTATTTAGTTTATCACAGAAAAAGAAAAAGGAATACAGAAATCAGCAAAAAACCGACAAAAAACCTTGTGAAATTTGAAAGAAAATGGTTGACACACGTGGATGCGTATAATATAATAAAACAGCATGACAAAAAGAGAAACAGTTTGCAACCAAAGCCCCGGAGGCAGCTGATTTCAATATAAACTATTTTAGTAAAGTAAAGAGATGTAACGATTCACAGGAGGGAAACCAATGAAGACTTATATGGCTAGTCCAGACAAGATTGAAAGAAAATGGTATGTAGTTGACGCTGCAGAATATACATTAGGACGTTTAGCATCAGAAGTTGCTAAGGTTTTAAGAGGAAAGAATAAGCCTGAGTTTACACCACATATCGACACAGGTGATTATGTAGTAATTGTAAATGCAGAGAAGGTAAAAGTTACAGGTAAGAAACTCAGCCAGAAGATTTATTATAATCATTCCGAATATGTCGGAGGAATGAAAGAAACTACTCTGGCAGAGATGATGGATAAGAAGCCGGAGAAAGTTATTGAACTCGCAGTAAAAGGAATGCTTCCAAAAGGGCCTTTAGGAAGATCCATGATTAAGAAACTTCATGTATATGCTGGTCCAGAGCACAAACAGCAGGCTCAGAAGCCGGAAGAACTGAAATTTTAATTAGGAAGGCCGAAAGGAGGATATGAAAGTGGCTACAGCAAAATTCTACGGAACAGGAAGAAGAAAAAAATCTATCGCAAGAGTATATTTAGTACCTGGAACAGGTAAGATTACTATAAACAAAAGAGATATTGACGAATATCTTGGACTTGAGACATTGAAGGTTATCGTACGTCAGCCATTGGTAGCAACAGAGACAGACGGTAAATTTGATGTTATCGTAAATGTAAAAGGCGGCGGCTACACAGGACAGGCTGGTGCAATCCGTCACGGTATTGCGAGAGCGCTTCTTGAAGCAGACGCAGATTACAGACCGATACTTAAGAAAGCTGGTTATCTGACACGTGATCCGCGTATGAAAGAACGTAAGAAATACGGCCTCAAAGCCGCTCGTCGCGCTCCGCAGTTCAGCAAGCGATAATCTACAGCTTAATAATGCTAAAAAAGCCCGGAAATACGCCATTTTCCGGGCTTTTTCTATGCCTGAAATCGCCTGATTCCGATGGTGAAATTTGAGGAAATTTGACTTCAAATTAACCCATTTTGATGGGTTTACCATGGGTTTACGGCCTATTTTTGAGCCTAATGGGTGGGAAAATGGGTTTACAGAAGGCCATTTTGGAGGGGAAATTAGCCCCATATCCTTGACAGATTTTCGGCAAAAATCCGGCTGAAACGGAATGAAAAACAGTGTCAGGTTCGTTTGGCGAGTTCTGACGAATTCTGCAAAAATTTAATATCAGGTATCCTGTTACATAGAGCCTTGGCTCATTCTTTGAAAACGAGAATGGGTCGAGGCTCTATTTTTTTCGCCCGAAATCCGGCGAGACAAATTTGAGCAGGAGGTAACAGGTATGACGGATTTCAATCAGAAGACCCATGACACCGATGTGGGCAGTCATGGCGGACAGTCAAGGCAGATGATGGAGGTGTTTGAGAACCAGGAGTTTGGTTCGATCCGCGTGTTGCAAGAGGCGGGCAAGACCTTCTTCTGTGCAAGCGATGTGGCGAAAGCGTTGGGGTATGTGAATCCCTACGCCGCAGTGAAACGCCATTGCAGAGGCCCCCTAACGAAACGCGAGGGGGTCGTTCAGAAGGTGAATCAGTATGGAGATGCTGGAGAGCAGGTCGTTGAAATCTCCTTTATCACAGAAGGCGATGTTTACCGGCTGATCGTTCACAGCAAGCTGCCATCGGCAGAACGATTTGAACACTGGGTGTTTGATGAAGTTCTCCCGTCCATTCGCAAGCATGGTGTGTATATGAGCGATTCCATTTTGGATCAGGTGATTCAGCATCCGGAGGTCATCTACACACTGGCACAGGAGCTTGTAGCCGAGAGAGAGCAGCTTGAGGGTATCCGCAAACAGCTGGATGCGGCACAGCCCAAGGCAGACTACTTCGACACCTTTGTAAATTCGGAAGATTGCACCTGCATCCGGAATTTCTGTAAGGAAATCGGAATCCCAGAGAAGACGGCAGTAGCTCTCTTACTGGATCACCGCTATCTGTACCGCAGTCCAAGCGGCTGGCTGATGCCTTTTGCAGACAAATCTGCAAGGGGCTATTTTATTGTCCGGGATTGCTACGGCAGAAGCGGAAAACTGGTGCAGCAGACGAGAGTGACCTGCAAGGGAAAGAATCATCTCTTCAAGTTGTTTAAGAAATGGGGTGTGATCGAATGACGCTTTTTACAGAGGGACGCCTTCAGGCGTTTGAACGCATGATGCAGGATACCGGCAAATACCATCGACGGGAGGACAGCGAAGATCGTTCGCGCAAATGTCCGAAGAAAAAAACGGAGCCTGCGAAAAAGGATGGTGAGCACCATGCCGGTATTCAGGGTTGAGAAAAACAGCAATTACACAACGATGTGCAATTACCACCTGCGGGATCAGGGTCTCAGCCTGAAAGGAAAAGGACTTCTCTCTATGCTGCTTAGTTTACCGGACACATGGAACTATTCGGTACGGGGATTATCTTCGATTACACCGGATGGCGTAGATGGGGTGCTTACAGCTCTGAAAGAACTGGAACGTCTTGGATATCTGGAAAGGAACCAGCAGCGTGAGAGTAACGGTCGGATGGGCAGAGCGGAGTATGTGATCTATGAGATGCCAAGGAAAAAGCCGTGTTCGGAATCACCGTGTACGGAAAAGCCGTATACGGTAAATCCGGATACGGACACACCGGTTACGGAAAATCCCGCGCAATTAAGTACTAATAGAACAAGTACTGAAACAATCAATAAAAGAGAGAAGAAGGAAATCCAGCACCGGTATGGCTCATACGAAAATGTCCTTCTCTCTGACACGGAATACGGCAAGCTCCGGCAGGAGTTCCCAGGAGATTATCAGATGCGGGTGGAACGGCTCTCTGAGTATATGGCTTCCACCGGCAGGAGCTACAAAAATCACCTTGCCACAATCCGGAGCTGGGCAAAGAGAGAAAAGCCGAAGTATAACCCGGCAGACTACACATTTGAGGAAGGAGACAGCCTATGAGCGACATGGTGCCTGAAGTATTGAATGCGGCGTTGGATTCGCTCTTTACGCCGAAAGAACCCGGAGAGCAGGAATACCAGGGCGTGGACGGACTGCTGTATTGCCGGAACTGTCATACTCCGGTGCAGTGCAGGGTAAAGCTCTGGGGCAGAGACAAGATTGTTCCCTGCCTTTGCAGATGCCAGCAGGAAGCGATGGCGGAAAAGAAACGCCAGGATGAACTGGTGGAGCGGCAGCGTAAAATCAGGCAGCTGAAAGCAACTGGGATTCAGGAAAAGCATCTTCTGGAATGGAATTTTGGCGTTGCAGAAGACAACAAGGACATCCAGATGGCAAAACGTTATGTGGAGCAGTGGAAAAAGGTCAAGGCTGAAAACCTTGGCCTTTTGTTATGGGGAGATGTCGGAACCGGAAAGTCCTTTGTGGCGGCATGTATAGCAAATGCGCTGCTGGATCAGGGCATTCCGGTTTTGATGACGAACTTCTCCAAAATCCTGAACCAGATGGGTGCCATGTATTCGGAAGAACGATACCGGTATATCGCTTCGTTTTCCAACTATTCTTTGCTGATTCTGGATGATCTGGGAATTGAGCGCAGCACCGAATATGCGCTGGAGCAGGTCTACGCTGTCATTGATGAGCGGTATAAGTCCGGGCTTCCGGTCATTATCACAACCAATCTGAAAATTGCAGAAATCCGCAATCCGCAGGATGTGGCATACGCCCGGATTTACAGCAGGATTCTGGAAATGTGTACGCCGGTGCGAATCAGCGGAGAGGACCGCAGAAAGAGCATTGGAAAAGAAAAACAGCAGGTCGTTAAGGAGGTACTTGATCTATGAAGTGCAAGGCAAAAAAGGCGTTTTTCGCAGGTAAGAATGACATCTATCACCGCTGGAAGGAGGTTAAGAAGCTGAATGGCAAAAGCAAAAACCAGTATTACAACAGAAAACCGCAGTGGCTCAGCTGCCGACGCTGCGGCTAAGGAGAAGCGGACGGAGATGCCGCTTTCTGACCTGCATCCTTTTGAAGGGCATCCCTTTAAGGTGCTGGATGACGAGCTGATGGAACAGACCGTAGAGAGCATCAAGCAGATCGGTGTGGTATCACCACTGATTGTCCGACCTGACCCGGAAGGCGGATTTGAAATTCTTTCAGGACACCGCAGACTTCATGCGGCGCAGCTGGCAGGTTTGGAGACTGTGCCGGTCATCGTCAAGGAAATGGACGATGATGCAGCAATCATCTTTATGGTGGACAGCAACTTGCAGCGGGAGAATATTCTTCCCAGCGAGAGAGCGTTTTCCTACAAGATGAAGTTGGAGGCGATGAAACATCAGGGTCAGAGAAAAGATTTGACTTCGGAGCAATTTGCACCGAAGTTGTCTACGGAGATTATTGGTGAAGCTGTTGGAATGAGTAAGGATACGGTTAAACGCTATATCCGCCTTACCAACCTGATTCCTGAAATTTTGGATATGGTGGATGAGAAGAAAATCGCCTTTAATCCGGCGGTGGAGTTGTCTTACCTGAAACCGTCTGAACAGAAGGAATTTCTGGAGGCAATGGACTATGCACAGGCATCTCCATCCCTGTCGCAGGCACAGCGGCTGAAGAAGCTCTCACAGGAGGGCGGCTGCACGTTGGATGCCATGTGTGAAGTGATGAATGAAATCAAAAAGGATGAGCTTGACCATGTGACGATTAAAAACGAGGTTCTTCGGAAGTATTTCCCGAAATCCTATACGCCGAAGCAGATGCAGGACACGATTATCCGGCTGCTGGAAAAATGGCAGCGAAGTAAACAACGAGATATGGAACGATGAGAAGGAGATTTTTATGATGATGAACTTTAAGAAGAATCAGAACAACGCAGTGTGCAGCATGGATTGCAAGAACTGCCCGCACGGTGCATCGCAGCCCAATCCGATGGATGATTCCATGTTTGAGAAGTCCATTGCGATGCTTCATAACTGGCTGATGCTGGAGGCAATCCGTGAAGATCACCCGAAGGAGCGCATTGTGATGGTGATCCTGCCGGGGGCTGGCGGCGAACTCCTGACCGAGGATGGCAGTCGAGACATCTTTGAGGATGTTTACGATGAGATGGAGGCTGATCTGGTGGCAGATGGGGAACTGCTTCTCCATTATGATAAGAGCGATGTGATCGAGACTGACAGAACCCGCTATCTGTTGGGAGCTGCGGAGGTTTCGGAAATCGACCAGAACGGCAACGAATGCAGCATCAATCTGTTTACGCTGGAACGCACCATCGACTATGTGAACGAGAACCTGACGGTGGTTTCCATTGGCGGCGAGTTGGTTCCGGCACTGCGCCTGATCTAAGGAGGTGCCTATGAAGAAATTTGATGTGGAGATTACAGAGACTCTCCAGAGAAAGGTTTCCGTGGAAGCTGCCTCACAGGAAGATGCGGAACGCATGGTGACGCAGGCGTGGAACAATCAGGACTATGTTCTGGATTCCGGCGATTTCACCGGTGTGGATTTCAAGACCGTGGGAGAACATGAATTGGCAGAGACCAGGACAATGGATGTGCTGCTGGTACAGCCCAATGCCTATCCGAAGAAAATCAGTGTTGGCACGGAGCTGGAAGATTTGCAGGCCATGGTCGGCGGCGATATTGAAGTCACCTATCCATTTGAGGATGAAGTGGCCATTATTCTGAATGAATCCGGCAAAATCAATGGTCTGCCGCTGAACCGTGCGATTTACACCGAAGACGGGGATATGCAGGACATTTATGCCGGTGATTTTCTGGTGGTAGGGTTGACAGAGGATGACTTTGGTTCTCTGACTTCGGAGCAGATGCAGAAATTTGAGGAGCAGTTCCATCAGCCCCAGATGTTCGTTCGTATGGGGCGCAGCATCATGGCGATTCCGGTTCCGGATGACATGATGAAGAAGATGGAGGAAAAGGCTGCAAAGCCCCAAGAAAAGAGTAAACCGGCACCGGACCGGGACAGTTTGTAAGGAAGGAGGCGGAGATTCATGCAGGAAGAAGTTGAAAATCGTACCGTCAATCTGGCAATCAGTACCACGAAACTGACATTTCGCACTATCGTGAATGGCTATAATGCGTGGAAACGGCACCATCAGGCAAAGGCGGCTCAGAAATCAGCGCAGATGCCGCTTGGAAAGCAGAGCATCAAAGAACTGATCGGTCAGAATCAGGGAGTCAGCAGTATCCCCATTGAGAAAACGGATTTGAAAGGCTTTGAACAGGTGGCGCGGAAATACGGTGTGGATTATGCCATTACGAAAGACCAAAATGTGATTCCACCCAAGTACACGGTGTTCTTTAAGGCGAAGGATGCGGATGCACTGACTTCCGCTTTTGAGGAATTCACCAACCGCAAGCTGAAAGCAAAGGAAAAACCGAGTGTTCTGGAGCAGCTTAACAAGCTCAAAGAACTGGTGGCTGCAATTCTGCCGGATAAGGTTCGTCACAAAAGTCAGGAGCGTGATCTATGAGTAATAAGACCAAGAAGCTGCTGATCCTGAACCTGCCGTACTTCATTGCCGGTCTTGTATGTACCAATCTGGGAGAAGCGTGGAGAATTGCCGAGGGCGCAGACATGTCTGAAAAGCTCCTCGGCTTTCTTTCTGCCCTGGGTGCAGCATTTTCCAACCCGATGCCAAGTCTGCATCCGCTGGATTTGCTGATTGGTGTGTGCTGCGGAGCGGGTCTGCGGCTTGCTGTGTATCTGAAAGGCAAAAATGCCAAGAAATATCGTCATGGTATGGAGTATGGCTCTGCCCGGTGGGGTACGCAGAAAGACATCGAACCGTTTGAAGATCCAGTGTTTGCAAACAATGTGATTCTGACCCGGACGGAGCGGCTGATGATGGGCAATCGCCCGAAGAATCCGGCAAATGCCAGAAACAAAAATGTGCTTGTGGTCGGCGGTTCCGGCAGCGGTAAGACGAGATTTTGGCTTAAACCCAACCTTTTACAATGTCACAGTTCCTACGTGGTCACTGACCCGAAAGGTGATATCGTAATCGACTGCGGCCAAGCCCTTTTGAAGAACGGATACAGTATCCGGATTTTCAATACTATCAATTTCAGAAAGTCGATGCATTATAATCCCTTCGCGTATATTCACAGCGAAAAGGATATTTTGAAGCTGACCACAACCCTCATTGCCAACACTAAAGGGGACGGCAAGGCCGGTGACGAATTCTGGACGAAGGCAGAGACCTTGCTGTATTGTGCTTTGATTGGTTATATCCATTATGAGGCACCGCTGGAAGAGCAGAACTTTGCAACGCTGATTGAATTTCTGAACGCGATGGAAGTGCGCGAGGATGATGAAACCTTTCAGAATCCAGTGGATCAGATGTTTGAAGCTCTGAAAAAGAAAAAACCGAACCACTTTGCTGTCCGCCAATATGCCAAGTTCAAGCTGGCGGCGGGCAAGACCTTAAAGTCGATTCTGGTGAGCTGCGGTGCACGTCTGGCTCCCTTCGATATTGAGGAAGTCCGCGATATCACCATGTACGATGAGCTGTCGCTGGATACGGTGGGAGATAAGAAAACGGCTCTGTTCCTCATTATGAGCGATACAGACCCGACTTTTAATTTCCTGATTTCGATGATCTATACACAGCTGTTTAACCTGCTGTGCGAGAAAGCGGATGATATTTACGGCGGCAGATTGCCGGTGCATGTGCGCTGCCTGATTGATGAGTGTGCGAACATTGGTCAGATTCCAAATCTGGAAAAGCTGGTAGCCACCATCCGATCAAGAGAAATCTCGGCATGTCTGGTACTTCAGGCACAGAGCCAGTTGAAGGCAATCTACAAGGACAATGCCGATACCATCATCGGCAATATGGATTCTCGTATTTTCCTTGGCGGTTCGGAGCCGACTACGCTGAAAGAGCTGAATCAGGCATTGGGAAAAGAAACGATTGATTTGTACAACACTTCCGATACCAGAGGCAACAGCCCATCTTACGGCACCAATTACCAAAAGGTTGGGCATGACCTGGCTTCGGTGGATGAACTGGCTGTGCTGGATGGCGGAAAGTGCATTTTGCAGCTGCGCGGTGTCAGACCGTTCAAGTCAGATAAATACGATCTGACCCAGCATCCGAACTACAAGCTCACTGCCGGTGCTGATAAGAAAAACACGTTCAGCATCGAGACGTTTCTCGATCATCGGCTGAAGCTCAAGCCCGGTGATAAGTACGAAGTAGTTGATGCAGATCATGCCAAATAAGTTTGTTCCGGTGACGAAGATGTCAAGGGTACGCTGCTGGTAACAGAATAAGATAAGGGGCGGCGAGCTGCCGCCTCTTTACATAGCCAGGTTTCTGATTGGGATTGGAGACCTGGCTATATGTTTGCCCATTTGCAGGTGCACATGCAGATGGAAAATCACTATTCATCAGCCCATAAGGGCGCAACGTACAAGGAGGTACACATTTATGGCATTTTTCAACAGCGCAGTAACCGTTCTTCAGACCCTCGTTATCGCACTGGGTGCCGGCCTCGGCATCTGGGGAGCGATCAACCTGCTGGAAGGCTACGGCAACGACAACCCTGGTGCCAATGCTCATGTACGGTAAAGAAGCAAGCAACCGAAAACAATAGATAGACCGCCAGCACTACACTATTCCGAACCAAAGACCAAAAGATAAGCATTTTGAGAAAATCTAAACTTTTGGATTTTCCTACAATGCCGACTACGGCGGAATCCCTCCCACTCCTTATATATTTCTTTCTGTATACATTGAATTTGTATTTAGTAAAATGCAGACAACACCACGGATCGGCTTTTGGCTGGACAATTCCAACCAAACACCGCAGCAGACAGTAGAAACCATTCTGAACGTTAGGAAGCCGGTATGATTGTTACATATAAGGGGAAGAAAAATTTCTTTTAGATACTTGTTTTCCTAAAACTGATGTGATATAATACTGATGTGATATAATAATTCAATTCCAGAAAAGGAGTAAAAAATATGCGGCAAGGTATTCTTAAATAAAACTATAATCAAATAGTGGGAACAAAGGATTATGATAGTCCCTTTTGTAGGGGCTTAGTTTTTTGTACCCAATTTAAGAATACTTTTGCCTTATCAATTTTGACATATCCCCAAAAACAGCACTCACAAACAGGTGTATGCTGTATATGTGTATGTCCGCAAATTATCATCCCCAGTGGTAAAAGTATTTTACTGCTGGGGATTTTTATGCCCTTCGGGGCAGTAAAGGGAGGACAATCACATGAAAATAATCAATATTGGAATTCTTGCCCATGTAGACGCTGGAAAGACGACCTTGACGGAGAGCCTGCTATATGCCAGCGGAGCCATTTCAGAACCGGGGAGCGTCGAAAAAGGGACAACGAGGACGGACACCATGTTTTTGGAGCGGCAGCGTGGGATTACCATTCAAGCGGCAGTCACTTCCTTCCAGTGGCACAGATGTAAAGTCAACATTGTGGATACGCCCGGCCACATGGATTTTTTGGCGGAGGTGTACCGCTCTTTGGCTGTTTTAGATGGGGCCATCTTGGTGATCTCCGCTAAAGATGGCGTGCAGGCCCAGACCCGTATTCTGTTCCATGCCCTGCGGAAAATGAACATTCCCACCGTTATCTTTATCAACAAGATCGACCAGGCTGGCGTTGATTTGCAGAGCGTGGTTCAGTCTGTTCGGGATAAGCTCTCCGCCGATATTATCATCAAGCAGACGGTGTCGCTGTCCCCGGAAATAGTCCTGGAGGAAAATACCGACATAGAAGCATGGGATGCGGTCATCGAAAATAACGATAAATTATTGGAAAAGTATATCGCAGGAGAACCAATCAGCCGGGAAAAACTTGTGCGGGAGGAACAGCGGCGGGTTCAAGACGCCTCCCTGTTCCCGGTCTATTATGGCAGCGCCAAAAAGGGCCTTGGCATTCAACCGTTGATGGATGCGGTGACAGGGCTGTTCCAACCGATTGGGGAACAGGGGAGCGCCGCCCTATGCGGCAGCGTTTTCAAGGTGGAGTATACAGATTGCGGCCAGCGGCGTGTCTATCTACGGCTATACAGCGGAACGCTGCGCCTGCGGGATACGGTGGCCCTGGCCGGGAGAGAAAAGCTGAAAATCACAGAGATGCGTATTCCATCCAAAGGGGAAATTGTTCGGACAGACACCGCTTATCCGGGTGAAATTGTTATCCTTCCCAGCGACAGCGTGAGGTTAAACGATGTATTAGGGGACCCAACCCGGCTCCCTCGTAAAAGGTGGCGTGAGGACCCCCTCCCCATGCTGCGGACGTCGATTGCGCCGAAAACGGCAGCGCAAAGAGAACGGCTGCTGGACGCTCTTACGCAACTTGCGGATACTGACCCGCTTTTGCGCTGCGAGGTGGATTCCATCACCCATGAGATCATTCTTTCTTTTTTGGGCCGGGTGCAGTTGGAGGTTGTTTCCGCTTTGCTGTCGGAAAAATACAAGCTTGAAACAGTGGTAAAGGAACCCACCGTCATTTATATGGAGCGGCCGCTCAAAGCAGCCAGCCACACCATCCATATCGAGGTGCCGCCCAACCCGTTTTGGGCATCCATCGGACTGTCTGTTACACCACTCCCGCTTGGCTCCGGTGTACAATACGAGAGCCGGGTTTCGCTGGGATACTTGAACCAGAGTTTTCAAAACGCTGTCAGGGATGGTATCCGTTACGGGCTGGAGCAGGGCTTGTTCGGCTGGAACGTAACGGACTGTAAGATTTGCTTTGAATACGGGCTTTATTACAGTCCGGTCAGCACGCCGGCGGACTTCCGCTCATTGGCCCCGATTGTATTGGAACAGGCATTGAAGGAATCAGGGACGCAACTGCTGGAACCTTATCTCTCCTTCACCCTCTATGCGCCCCGGGAATATCTTTCCAGGGCTTATCATGATGCACCGAAATACTGTGCCACCATCGAAACGGTCCAGGTAAAAAAGGATGAAGTTGTCTTTACTGGCGAGATGCCCGCCCGCTGTATACAGGCATACCGTACTGATCTGGCCTTTTACACCAACGGGCAGAGCGTATGCCTTACAGAACTGAAAGGGTATCAGGCCGCTGTCGGCAAGCCAGTCATCCAGCCCCGCCGTCCAAACAGCCGCCTGGACAAGGTGCGCTATATGTTTCAGAAGATAATGTAACGTCTTGCGCAATGCAAGCGTTCATTGCTGGCTATTGCGAAATATCATTGATCTATTCCTAAAGGAAGCAGGTCATAGTATAATAGAACCAACGACAAATATACTTTTAGGGGAGATATAGCAATATGAAAAGTAATAAATACTTAACTATTGGCTTATTAACAGGATTTATTGTCGGTGGTTGCATAGGTGTGTTGGCATGGGCGTTTTTGCAAAATCTTTTTGCTATTTCTATTTGTGCAGGTATCGGAATGTTGATTGGAATTGTTATAGGTACATTGATTGATTATGAAAAAAATAATCATCAAGAGAAATAGAAAAAATGCACAATGCCTTAAAGGGAAAACAGGAATTTATTGTGCTATCCATCATCGGGCCAACCTGACCTGAACTTTCAAAACTGAATATCCACCGCCCATCGGCGGCCAGCGAAAGCAGTAAGTCTGAAAAAGATTTGCTGCTTTTTTCTTTATCCGTTTGGCAAAATCGCAAAGTCATCCGTAGTAGGTAGGTGAAGCCGGAAACAAAAAATTTTCTGCGGCGGTAGCCAAATCTGCATTTTCTGTATTTCTAAGGCAAAGGAAAATTTGAGAAAATTCCCGGCAAGCGGGTAGCTGGCGGCCTTTGAAATGTATCTTTAGCGGAAAGAAAGAACTGCGGGTAAAAATCGCCCCACGCCGTAAGATTTTTGCAGAAATCCGGCCAAAACAGGCGGCAGCTATACGAGTAGTAAGTGCAAGGGGAAATCTACGGCTTACTTAGAGCAAGATTCTACCACGGTGCCAAAATCCGCATATCTGCGGTTTTGCCCCTTTGGTAAATCTTGTTGGGGAGTGCCTTCCCCAAACCCTGCTATGCGGCATTCGCCGCTTGAGAATCCCACCGAAAAATACTTAAAAAATCGCCCTCAAAACGGCGGTAAGTGAAAGGAGTTGATACCCATAGGAAAGCGATACAATACGCCCCACCGAAGCCGTGTTGTCAAGACACGCATGACCGAGGAAGAATATGCTGACTTCACAGAACGGCTAAAGAACTATGACATGAGCCAAGCCGAGTTTATCCGGCAAGCCATAACAAGGGCGACCATTCGCCCCATTGTTACCGTGTCCCCGGTCAATGATGAACTGCTGTCCGCTGTTGGCAAGCTGACCGCAGAATACGGAAAAATCGGTGGCAACCTCAATCAGATCGCACATTCTCTCAATGAATACGGAACGCCCTATAATGCCCTGTCCGTTGAGGTGAGAGCCGCCATTTCCGACCTTGCCGCCTTGAAGTTTGAAGTCTTGCGAAAGGTAGGTGACGCTGTTGGCAACATTCAAGCATATCAGCTCTAAAAATGCGGACTACGGTGCAGCCGAGCAATATCTAACCTTTGAGCATGACGAGTTTACCATGAAACCCGCCCTTGACGAAGCCGGGCGGCTCATACTCCGGGAGGACTACCGAATAGCCACTATGAACTGCGGCGAGGAAGATTTTGCCGTTGCCTGTATGCGGGCAAATCTCCGATACGGCAAAAACCAAAAACGGGAAGATGTGAAAAGCCACCACTATATCATTTCCTTTGACCCATGGGACGCAGCGGACAACGGATTGACCGTAGACAGGGCGCAAGCATTGGGCGAGAAATTTTGTGCCGAACATTTCCCCGGACACCAAGCCATTGTCTGCACCCACCCGGACGGACACAACCACAGCGGCAATATTCATGTTCACATCGTTATCAATTCCCTGCGGATTGAAGAAGTACCCCTATTGCCCTACATGGACAGACCGGCAGACACCCGTGCCGGGTGCAAACACCGATGTACGGACGCCGCTATGGAATACTTCAAAGCCGAAGTCATGGAGATGTGCCACCGGGAAAATCTCTATCAGATTGACCTGCTCCACGGCAGTAAAAACCGCATTACCGAGCGTGAGTATTGGGCACAGAAGAAAGGGCAGCTTGCCCTTGATAAAGAAAATGCCGCTGCTCTTGCCGCCGGACAGCCTGTAAAGCAGACCAAGTTTGAAACCGACAAGGCAAAATTGCGGCAGACCATACGAAACGCCCTTGATAGGGCTACCACCTTTGATGAGTTTTCCGAAATCCTCTTACAGCATGGAATATCCGTCAAAGAGAGCCGAGGGCGATTGTCCTACCTTACCCCAGACAGGACAAAACCCATTACCGCCCGAAAACTGGGAGATGATTTTGACCGTGCCGCCGTTCTTGCCCTTTTGGAGCAGAACGCCCAAAGAGCCGCCGAAAAGACCGCACCCATACCCGAATACCATACCGCTGAAACAAACCGCACAGAGCGAGGAAAAACGCAGAAAATCGCCCCGACAGGCAACATTCAGAGAATGGTTGACCGTGCGGCGAAGCGAGCCGAGGGAAAAGGTATCGGCTATGACCGTTGGGCGGCTGTCCATAACCTCAAACAGATGGCGGCTACCGTTGCCGCTATGGAACAATACGGCTTTACCCCGGAGGAACTGGACGCAGCCCTTGTGTCTGCCAATGCGGATTTACACAGCAGCACCGCCAAGCTGAAGCCCATTGAAACGGCTATCCGTGAGAAAAAGGACTTGCAGAAACAGGTGCTTGCCTATGTCAAGACAAGAGATGTGCGGGACGGATTGAAAAAGCAGAAAACCGATAAGGCACGCAAAGCCTACCGGGAAAAGCATGAAAGCGACTTTATCATAGCAGACGCAGCCGTAAGATATTTTCGGCAAAAAGGCATTACCAAGCTGCCCACCTATAAATCGTTGCAGGCTGAAATCGAGCAGCTTACCGCCGAGAAAAACGCCCTTTACAACGAGTACCGGGCAAATAAAGAGCGTGTCAGAGAGTTGCAGACCATGAAAAGCAATCTTTCCCAAATGCACCACGGCGAGCCGAGCCGACAGAAAAAGCATGAACAGGAGCGTTAAAAACCGCCCCGAAATGATACCGAAACCAAACAAAAACAGGGATATGCCCTTACCCCTATCCGCAATACTACCCAACCTCAAAACAGGGCGTACAGGGCAAAAAATCCCCGAAAATGATACCGAGAAGATACAGTTTTCACGCCCTATCCGTGACACCTACGGAAACGGCAGAAAGGAGCGTACCAATGCCACGCATGAGCAATAAACGGCGGCTTGAATGGAGCTTTTTCCTCAACCACCGAAACCGAATTACCTATAACGACCTTTGCCGGAGTTGCACCTACGATTGCAAGCAGAGTTTTCGAGCCGTGATTATCCTCTGCCCCCGGTATTACTCCAAGCGTTGGAAACCAAAGGAGGACACCGCCTATGGCAGATAACCGCAAATATTATTACCTCAAACTGAAAGAAAGCTATTTTGATGATGACGCTATCGTGCTGTTGGAGAGTATGCCGGACGGTATTCTCTATTCCAACATTCTTTTGAAGCTGTACTTAAAATCGCTGAAAAACGGCGGCAAGTTGCAGCTTGACGAGAATATCCCTTACACAGCACAGATGATCGCCACCCTTACCCGACAGCAGGTAGGCACAGTAGAACGGGCATTAGGGATTTTCCAGCAGTTGGGGCTTGTGGAGCAGCTACACGGCGGTTTGCTCTACATGACCGATATTGAACTGATGATAGGTCAATCCTCTACCGAAGCGGAACGAAAACGGGCGGCAAGGCTTGCAAACAAGGCTTTGCCACCGCCCCGGACAAACGGCGGACATTTGTCCGACAATCGTCCACCAGAGATAGAGATAAAGAAAGAGATAGATATAGAGATAGAAAAAGAGAGAGATTTAGAAACGGGACAAGCCCCCGCCCGCTGCTATGGCAGATACAACAATGTATTTCTTTCCAATACGGAGCTTGACGAGCTGAAAGCGGAACTGCCCGACAAGTGGGAGTATTATATTGACCGCCTATCTACCCATATAGCGTCCAAAGGAACGAAATACCGTAGCCATGCAGCCACGATATACAAGTGGGTGCAGGAGGACGAAGCCAGGAAACCACCGAAAAAAGGCATACCCGATTACACCTTTAAGGAGGGCGAGAGTTTATGAGTGAACTTTTTACCGATACCGTTTTGAATATGATGACTGCCACCGCTGACCCGGAGGACTACACAGGCGAGGATGGTCTTCTTTACTGCGGCAAGTGCCGCACGGCGAAAGAAGCCTACTTTCCTAAAGAAACCATTGCATGGTTGGGGCATGACAAACACCCGACAGAATGTGACTGCCAACGGGAAAAGCGTTTGGAGCGTGAAGCTGCCGAGGAACGCAGGCGACACCTTGACACCGTTATGGAACTGAAACGCCGGGGCTTTACCGACCTCACCATGCAGGAATGGACTTTTGCACATGACAACGGCAAATGCCCACAGATGAGCAAGGCACATTTATATGTGGAGCATTGGGAGCAGATGAGAGAAAACAACTATGGTCTGCTCTTGTGGGGCAAGGTAGGCACAGGAAAAAGCTATTTTGCCGGGTGCATTGCCAATGCCCTTATGGAACAGGAAATCTCCGTCCGCATGACAAACTTTTCTGCGATATTGAATGATTTGACCGCCAGCTTTGAGGGGCGAAACGAGTATATCGAGCGTCTTTGCCGTTTTCCTCTGCTGATACTTGATGATTTTGGAATGGAGCGTGGCACGGAGTACGGTTTGGAACAGGTCTACAATGTAATTGACAGCCGATACCGCAGCCGCAAGCCGCTGATTGTCACCACCAATCTAAGCCTTACGGAACTGCAAAATCCACAGGACACCGCCCACGCCCGTATCTATGACCGAATGCTTGAAATGTGTCTGCCTGATTTTGTCAAGATTAGTTGACACATTTTCCTCAAGGATTTTGTACCCTATGCTGCTTCTTTCAGGGAATCATAGTATTGCTGTCG